>NZ_JASDCR010000004.1:0-184313 GCF_030407795.1 Psychrobacter sp. APC 3279
TTAATTCTCGCCCATTGGTCATCTCGTAGGGCATGGCGTCTTGTCATGAGGGTTTTACTCAGATTGCTAAATATAGAGTTACTATAGCTTATTCTAAAATAACTGTGCTAATTGATGACACGCCCTAGTAAAAACAACATATTAAGTACTAAAAAGTTTCCTATTAATCATTGTTTTAGTATAAAATAATACGGTTAAGTGAAATTTTATTGAAGCAGTAAGAAAAATTTAGTTTATTCAAGATGTTGTATTCGATATAAGACAGTTGTTGTTAGTCAGTTTTTATTACGAAGAGCTCGCTATCAACAAACGTTTTTTTATATGATTGTATGGGATATAAAACCAGTATTTCGTTCTATACAATCATAAATTTGATCCGTACTGTGCTGGACAGGATACGGCTATACAAAGGTAGACATAATGGAATCATTTGCTGAACTATTTGAAGCGAGCATTGAAGAGCAGGGCCTAGATATCGAGCGTGGCTCGGTTATTACAGGTGCTGTTGTGGCCATCGATAGCGATTGGATCACAGTAGATACTGGTCTTAAATCTGAAGGTATCGTCGCTCGTGAAGAGTTTTTAAGCGAAGAAGGCGAACTTGAAGTTGAAGTTGGCGATAGCGTTGATGTCGTAGTTGAAGCGGTTGATAACGGCATGGGTCAAACCTTGCTGTCACGTGAGAAAGCTAAACGTGTTGAAACTTGGAACTTTCTTGAAAAAATCGCTGATAACGATGAAATCGTTAAAGGTATCATTTCAAGCAAAGTTAAAGGCGGTTTCACTGTAGATATCGGTTCAGTACGCGCGTTCTTACCAGGTTCATTGGTAGATGTACGTCCTATCCGTGATACAACGCATCTTGAAGGCAAAGAGCTAGAATTCAAAGTCATCAAACTTGACCAGAAACGCAACAACGTTGTTGTTAGCCGTCGTGCAGTTATGGAAGCTGAAAACTCAGCTGAGCGCGAAGAGCTATTGAACAAGCTTGAAGAAGGCATCGAGATCGAAGGTATCGTTAAGAACCTTACTGATTACGGCGCGTTCGTTGATCTAGGTGGTATCGATGGTCTATTGCACATCACTGACATGGCATGGCGCCGTATCAAGCATCCATCTGAAGTTGTTGAAGTTGGCCAAGACCTAAAAGTTAAAGTATTGAAGTTTGACCGTGAACGCAATCGCGTTAGCCTAGGTCTAAAACAACTTGGTACTGATCCTTGGGATAACGTTGGCGGCACTTACCCAGTAGGTAGTGTTGTAAAAGCTCGCGTAACCAACTTGACTGACTATGGTTGTTTCGCTGAGATTTCTGAAGGTATCGAAGGTCTAGTACACGTATCAGAAATGGATCATACCAACAAAAACATCCACCCATCTAAAGTTGTTCAAGTGGGCGATGAAGTTGAAGTAATGATTCTTGATATCGATGAAGAACGTCGTCGTATCAGCCTAGGTATCAAACAAACTCTAGCTAACCCATGGGATGAGTTTGATAAGAAACATGAGCGCGGTGATAAAATCACTGGTACTATCAAATCAATCACTGACTTCGGTATCTTTATCGGTCTAGACGGTGGTATTGATGGTCTTGTTCATCTATCTGATATCTCTTGGAACGAAACTGGCGAAGATGCTATCCGTAATTACAACAAAGGTGACACCGTTGAAGCAATGGTATTGTCTGTAGATGCAGAAGCTAACCGTATCAGTCTAGGCGTTAAGCAGTTAAGCTCTGATCCATTCAACGAATACCTAGTCAACAATGACCGTGGTGCTATCGTTAATGGTAAAGTAAAAGAAGTAGATGCTAAAGGCGCTACTATCGAACTTGCTGACGAAGTTGAAGCTTATCTACGTGCTTCTGAAATCCAACGTGATCGCGTTGAAGATGCAACTAAGCATCTGACTGTTGGTGATGACGTTGAAGCGAAAATCATCAGTGTTGATCGTAAAACACGCAACATCAACTTGTCTATCAAAGCGAAAGACGAAGCTGAAGAGCGTCAAGCGATTAAAGATCTTGGTAGCACGAACACTACTGCTGCTCCAGGTTCTGATGCACAGCCAAAAACTATTGGTGATTTGATTAAAGAGCAAATGCAGTAAGCTGCAAACTATTGATATAAAAGTAATATAAAAAAAGCGACTTCGGTCGCTTTTTTTTGTGATTAGATTTTATTAACACAGTTAGTAATAGAGGTTTTTAGTCAAATGGGCAAACTCTTATTCCCATTTACGCTAATATCCGCTATCATTTGCACCATTGAGTAACGAGATGATAGTTATAAGCTTTTTATAGTCATAATATGATTCTGAATGTTAGTTTTCAAAGATTCAGTATATATAGTTTAATTATATAAACGCATTTACGTACTATAGAGCGTTGACTTATCATCAGCTTATCCATCAATCAATAAGGCAAGCGTAATAATGCAGCAAGCGATTAACAAATCCGAATTTATTAGTAATTTGAGTGCAAACTGTGACAACATGGCAGACACCGTAGTTGATGACGCAGTGCGTGAAATCTTAAACTTGATGACCCATACTTTAGCCAATGATGGCCGAGTCGAAGTTCGCGGATTCGGTAGTTTTTGTCTACATCACCGCCGTGCCCGTATGGGGCGCAATCCTAAGACAGGTGAAAGCGTACCTGTACCGGCTAAAGCGATTCCACATTTTAAGCCAGGTAAGGCTTTACGCGAAGCAGTAAACGATACGGTAGCAAACGGTTAATTAAACCAGCACTGGCTATCTAATCGTCAAAATTTATCATTCCAAACTGAGGTAACTGTCTCATGCGCTTTCTACTATTTGTATTGCTATTCTTGAGCTTTGCCTATTCGCTTGGTTTGGTATTGGCAAATAATACTGAGGTCGGAGTCAACCTACTGTTTTCACAAGCACCTACGATGAATCTAGGGTTGCTACTTATTTTGTGTTTGATGCTAGGTATTGTTATTGGTATTTTACTGGCATTGCTTATCTTTCGTGTGCTACAGAATAAGTGGGAAATCTCACGTCTGCAAAAAGCAAATGCAAACCTGCAAGAGCAATTGGCTCAAGCCAACACAGTTATCGATCGTCAAGCAAGCGCGCCAACAGTAGATGAAGCTGTTTATGGTGCTTCTGCTACTAACGTGCACAATACCGATGCAACTAGCCTAACTGAAGGCTCTACTCTATCTAAGCGTAGACGAGATTAAGTCTTTAGGTAATCTTTTAGGTGCTCTGCTAAGTGACAGTTCAACGATCGCAGTACTGACCTCAAATACAATACTTTGATAACTTCAAAATATATGGTAAAACCATGAATAAAGTAATTAACTCTCCAGTTGTCGTCGCTCTAGACAATATGACGGTAAAGGCTTCTTTAGCGTTAGCTGACCAGTTAGATCCATCCCAATGTCGATTGAAAGTCGGTAAAGAGCTGTTTACGCGTTGTGGCCCTGATATCATCAAGGCATTACATCAACGTGATTTTGAAGTGTTCTTAGACTTGAAATTTCATGATATTCCGAATACCACTGCTCAAGCAGTATTGGCTGCCGCTGAACTTGGTGTATGGATGGTGAATGTCCATGCTAGCGCAGGTCTAGAGGCCATGTCGTTGGCAAAACAGCGCTTGCTAGATAGAGATCTTGATACCTTGCTCATCGCAGTTACCGTATTGACCTCTATGGATAGTCAAGCATTGATGCAGACAGGCATCACGGATAGCTTAGATGCCCAAGTAAGCCGATTAGCACAACTGACTAAGCAAGCTGGTCTCGATGGTGTGGTTTGCTCGGCGCAAGAAGCAAAGGCACTTAAAGCATTATGTGGTCAGGATTTTAAACTGGTGACGCCTGGCATTCGCTTAGCTGAAGATAATGCAGATGACCAAAAACGTATCTGTACACCAAGTCAGGCGCTAATAGACGGTTCTGATTATTTAGTCATTGGCCGTTCGATCACTCAAGCTTCAGACCCTGCTGCTAAACTACAGACAATACTTCAAAGTATTTAAGTCTAAATAGATGTTAAGAAAAAGAGACAGCCTAAATGGCTGTCTTTTTACTTTTTGATGGTCGAGGAAAAGCTGCTACACTACTTAAATTTATTCTTACAACCTTTCTAAAATATAATAACTATATTAAAAACGCTCATTTAGCTAAATATCAGTAGTACTGCTATGAGTGTTTATCGCTAATTAGATTTTTAATAATAACGCCACTAAGTGATGTTGGATAATATGAAATTACAGATATTGAGTGACTTACATATTGATAGTTATGCACGTCAATCGCACCCCGTTGGACATATTCCCAAAACTGATGCAGATTTAGTATTAGTAGCAGGGGATACTGCTAATAGCGACAGAGGTATGCCGTGGTTGCAAGAGCAAGCAGCGCGCTTAGAAGTTCCCCTGATTACTATCGCTGGTAATCATGAATACTTTGATGAAGACGTATTGAGCTTTGACCATAAACTGGCAACTTGGGATAACTATGATACTGCGTATAAAAAAGGGGTTCGCGTATTACAATGCCAGCATATCGATATCGGTGATATACGCCTTTTAGGTTGTACGCTTTGGACAGACTATCAGTATCATGCTAATGAAGACACCATGGCCGCTGCTAGGCATTTTATGCGTGACTATAAGCAAATCTATGCAGGCAATGAACTGTTTTCACCTGAAGTATCTATGCAGATTCATGCCAAGCATCGTCAGTGGCTACAGCAAGCTTTGATTGAATCTCATAAACTGGGTAAAAAAACAGTAGTCATGAGTCATCATAGTGTCAGTGCGTTATCGGTGTCTGAAAAATATGCCAATCTACCGAGTAATGCGGCTTTTGTCAGTGACTTGTCAGGATGGATGCACGAGGATTGGGCACCAATGCTATGGGTACATGGACATACTCATGAAGCATTTGATTATAAAATTGGTAATACGCGAGTGATTGTCAATCCACGAGCCTATCCAAACGAGATTAGCAGTACGGCATTAGAGTTTGCATGGGACAAAGTCATTGATATTGGCTAGGAACGCATGTAAATATCTGGCAAATCTTCATTTATTTTAGGTATAGACTCTTTTAAATAAAGTGTTTTTTGAAAGAGTGAAGGTATTTATAAGATATATTGCAACTAGATTTGTCTGTGGTTCATTCCTGATAAGAAATCTGCTAGGCTTGCTGTCATGAGTAAATATCTAAATAACACCCTGTCCAAAATATCTGCTGACAAGCTTGCGAGTCACACCTCAAGCGCGCCTGCACCTTCGCACCTACCAGATAGCATGATTTCCTCCGTCAGCCTATTGCCTGAAAATAAGCGGCTGATTCTATTTACCAGGCACTCTTTACGCGAGCGCTCTGATGGTAATGGTTTTGCCAGCTATCAGTTACCGTTGACTCCTAAAGGTCGCATACTGGCAAAGTCTTGGGGTCGTTGGTTATCAGGTCATCTACCATATTCTCTCGACGTCGATAGTATCTCTAGCCCCATTGGGCGTTGCATCGATACCGCGCAGCTGATGCAAGAGGGGGCAGGACTACGGCGTGACATTACGCATCAATCATTGTTAGTTGAGCCTGGCAGTCTCGTCACCGAGCCTGAAATAGCCAACCCTGTGTTCAAAGAGATTGGCGTCCTGAACTTTATCAATCGCTTTTTGCAAGGAAATCTCGAAGGGACCAAAAACACCTATCAAGGCGGTCTGGATATTCTGTCGCTTTTTTACCAGAATCAGCCGCAGCACGGCCATCTGATGCTCGCTGTGAGTCATGATACGTTGTTATCTGCATTCTTAGCCGTTATGTTCGATGTGGTAGAGATTGATTGGAATGATTGGCCAAAGATGATGGAAGGCGTGTTCTTATGGTTTGATGATAAGCCATTTGATCAAGCAAGCGCGCATTTTATTTGGCGGGGTCAGGTATATACTCGGCCGATTAGTTCATTATTAGACGGTTATCGTGCAGCTGGCTACCATCCTAGCAAATTGCTATTGCCGCCAGAAGTGCAGTGGAATTGATGTTTTGTTCAAACATTGAATGAGTTGATATAGCAACTATTCGTTGAATACGTTTTGAATAGGCATAAAAAAACCTTGCCACGGTATTAGAACCAGTGACAAGGTTTTAGTCATTACGCTATAAAAGCGAAATGCGGTCTAATCAATACAAATCTTAAGCTTGTAGGCCTTTGATTGTTTTGTTTAGGCGGCTCTTACGACGAGCAGCTTTATTCTTATGAATAATACCTTTGTCAGCCATACGATCAAGAACTGGTACCGCTTTTTTGTAAGCTTCGGTAGCCGCGTCATAATCTTTAGCTGCGATAGCCGCATCAACACGTTTTAAGTAAGTACGAACCATAGAGCGTTGTGACGCAGAGTTCTGACGACGTTTGGTGTTTTGACGGGCGCGTTTACGAGCTTGTGCAGTATTAGCCACGCGTATCTCCTTGATAAAGATAGATAAAAATATGAATGTTGATTGCAATAATGGGTTTAACAATCATCGGTGACGAGCAGCCGTCTCGTCAAATATGATGTCGATGTCTGATATTAAAGTATCTAATATGAATAGATCATCGTAAGCGCCAGAGCTGTTTGGAATAATTAAACAGCGTTGACGTGTAAAGCCGATTATCTTAGCAAATTATTGAACTAAGGACAATATATTTGATGATTAATGCTCAAAGAAGTTACGTAATATCATCGAATTTGGGTCATTCTAGTAACTAAATCAATAGTAAGCGCTGATAGACGTAGAGGGTTGATAAAATCTCTTACAATATATCCTATATAATAGCGTCAGTTATTGAGTAATTTAGGTATGATATTCTAACGATAGGCCTTGATATAGGTATTTTCTCATCAATATAGTTCATCTAATGTTATATAAGTGGATAGGGTATGCAGCGAAAAGCAATTGTGATTGGCGCAACAGGGTTAGTAGGGCAGCATTTGGTAAAGCAACTGAGTGAGCTTTATGACACATTGATTGTGATTGCTCGTCGCCCGCCACGCTACATTAATGCCAGCATGCGTTTTTATCAAATCAATGATTTTGATAATCTCTCTGAAGTGTTTGCAAGTGTTGGTGCCGATCGAACCACGGATGCTTTTAGTTGTTTGGGTACGACAAAGAAACAAGCTGGTAGTGATGAGGCGTTTCGCAAGGTAGATCGAGACTATAACGTAAATTTTGCCAAGTTATGTCGTGACAAAGGGGTAGAGAATTTCTTTTTACTCTCCTCAATGAATGCGGATATTGACAGTCGTTTTTTATACAATCGAGTCAAGGCTGAGACAGAGCAGGCTGTTATGGCATTAGATTTTGGCCAATTGGTTGTCTTTCGTCCGTCATTATTGCTTGGTAAGCATAAAGGTCGTCCGCTTGAGAGCCTTGGTCAAAAAGCCTTTAAACTCATTTCGCCGCTGGTGTCAGAGTCACTATCGTTACATCCTATTTCTGCTAAACGCGTTGCTAGTGCTATGGCCATGAGCGCTCATGATATCTATCATCGTAGTAAGTATCGTACTGAACCTCAAATCAAGCATATCGACATTATCGAAAATAAGCAGATGCTAGCGATGACCCGTGTCAAAAAATAAAAGGACAGTTTTTCTAGTGACAGACTAAGTCTCGAAATTGGAAAGCAACAGGTATCGATTTTTAATTGTGTTAGCACAAGATTGCATTAGAACGAGAATACAAGAGTAAAAAATAAGATAACGATTATTGAAGCATCAATAAGTATTTCAATAACAGTCAGTTGAGTCACTAAAACAAGGAGCAGGAGCAATGTCAGAATCGATACAAATGGATAGAGAAAATTTTGTCACTTGTGATCTATTGGATGCCAATCCTGAGTCGCAAGTATGCTTGCCAAATATCGAAGGCAAGTCATTCCGTCAGTTTGGTGCAAAAGATAGATTCTGCGGTGAAATCGTGACGGTTAAGTGCTTTGAAGACAATAGTCGCGTTAAATCATTATTGAATAGCGATGGCAAAGATAAAGAAGGCAGTGGCAAAGTGTTGGTCGTTGATGGTGGCGGCTCTATGCGCTGTGCATTACTAGGCGATATGATTGCACAATCAGCTATCGATAATGGCTGGGCTGGGGTTATTGTATATGGCTGTGTTCGCGATGTTGATGACATGGCAGAGATGGATCTTGGCGTGATGGCGCTTGGTTGTATCCCGCGTAAATCAACCCGCCGTGATGAAGGACATATGGATATCGAAATCAGCTTTGGTGATTTGACGTTGAACTCGGGTATGTTTGTTTATGCTGATAACAATGGCATCATCGCTAGCGATAAGCCACTTATTAGCTGAAGTTTTAGGCTTGGCTTGACTCGAGAAAATGAAAACCTTAGCTTATACGTTGGGGTTTTTTATTATGTAATGACAGTTAAAGCGCAATAATCGTTGTTAACACTCAATCATTAATGGGTAAACTCCTAAGTGACAAACCGTTACGGCATAAGTTTTGGTAATTGCTCAAATATTCGTATAATAGCTTTCTGACTCCTTAACTTTGATTCTACTCTTTATGCCTATTACTGCTTTGACTGACGCATTTGACCCTATTAACCAGCAGTTGTTTCCTATCCAAAATGCCGAGCGGCGTTGGCTAGCGCCTGTCCATGGTGCGGTCAGCAGCTTATGGTTGGCAAGCTTGGTGCAAACGCCTATGTGGAATGTTGCCGAGCGCCTAAAAGTTGTAGTGGCACGTGACCAAAACCAACTTAATCAGATAGAGACTGAGCTGGCATTTTGCGGAGTCGATGCTTATGTGTTCCCTGACTGGGAGACACTGACTTATGATGAGCTATCTCCGCATCAAGACATCGTCAGTGAGCGTATCAATCTATTGACGGATATGCCGAAGTCAGGCGTGCTACTTATTTCGATACAAGCCCTCATGCATCGCGTCGCACCGCCAAGCTGGTTGATTGGACAGCATTTTGATTTAAGTGTTGGCGATCGATTTGATATCAATACCCAACGTGGGCTGTTGGCAAAAGCAGGTTATCGCGCTGTTGAAAATGTCTTTGAGCCAGGTGAGTTTGCGGTACGTGGCAGTATTATTGATATTTTTGCCATGGGTCAGCCTTTTCCGCTACGTTTAGACTTGTTTGATGATGAAATCGAAACGATTCGCTTTTTTCATCCTCAAACGCAGCGTACATTGACTGCCGATGATTTGAAGGCAATGTTAACGGGCAACGATACCAGTATGGCAAAAGAGTCATTGTCACTACTGTATAAAATGCCAGATATCTCTAAACCTATTGACCAATTTCAAATCTTGCCCGCCAAAGAGTTTCCGCTCGATGAAGGGCGTGAGACGTTTCGCACGAACTTTGCTGCGATGTTCCCTAATACCAGTAGCCGTAAGTCTGAGCTGCACAAAGACGTAATGGCAGGGATTGCTAGTAGCGGATTAGAGTATTATCAGCCGCTATTTTTTGACTTAAAAGACTGGGAGGCGGAGAGTAGTTTATTTTCCTATTTACCAAGCGATGCGTTGTTTATCACCGATGAATTAATCAATGAAAAACAGGCGGACTATTGGTTACAAATCCAGCGCCGCTACGAAGAGCGTCGCCATGATATCGACAAGCCTATCGTAGAGCCAGCAATGCTGTATCTATTATCTAACGCACTTAACGAACAGCTAAACCAGTATCCACGAGTGATATTAAGTGCTCGTGATGAACTGGCTACGATGAATGATGTGGCAGTGCCAGAAAGTATAGATGCCTCACAAATACCATTGCCATCGAATGTCACTAAACAACAAGGACTGGTGACATTAAGTGCTCAAGAGCCGCCACAATTAGCAGTCAATCATCAAAAGTCTGAACCATTATCTGAATTGCTCGACTTCTTGGATACGCAATCAAAGACTACAACACCCGTACTAATCGTTGCAGAGACTGCAGGCCGTCGCGAGATTCTCATTGAACTGTTTAAGGGCAAGATTGATATCAAGGCATACGATAGCTTTGAAGCCTTTCTAGCTGCAGATAAAACCAGCGCTATTAACAACAGTCATCTACCACATGTCGGTCTGACCGTAGCGCCAATTGAGCGCGGTGTCTATGTGCCTGAGCGTTTGGTGTTGATTAGCGAAACACAGCTGTTTGGTCGTCAGGTTTTACAGACGCGCCGTCGTCGCCAAAGCGGGGTATCAGAAGAGTTCTTGGTTAAAAGCGTTACTGAGATAACAGATGGCAGTCCAGTAGTGCATATTGAGCATGGTATCGGTCGTTATAATGGCTTGATTACTTTAGATGTGGGCGATGGCGAGCAAGAGTTTATCCACCTAAAATATTCTGATGACGCTAGTATCTATGTGCCAGTGGCCAATCTGCAAATGATTAGTCGCTATAGTGGCGGTGATCCTGCCTTAGCACCGCTACATAAGATTGGTAGTGGTAAATGGGACCGAGCCAAGCAAAAAGCATTAGAGCAAATTCATGACGTCGCTGCTGAATTGCTCAATATGCAGGCAAGACGTGAGGCCAAAGTTGGTATTCATTTTAAGATAGACCCATCACAGTATGAATTATTTGCCAGCCAGTTTGCCTTTGAAGAAACCGCTGATCAAGCTAATGCCATTCATGCCGTAATGGAAGACATGAGACAAAACCAGCCGATGGATCGTCTCATTTGTGGCGACGTTGGTTTTGGTAAAACAGAAGTCGCGATGCGAGCGGCGTTTATTGCCGTTAGTGCTGGTTATCAGGTTGCCGTACTGGTGCCTACCACATTGCTTGCCGGTCAGCATGAAGACAATTTCCGCGATCGTTTTGCTGATTGGCCCGTTCGTATTGAAAGCTTGTCGCGCTTTGGCGGCAAAAAACATCAAGAAATGGTATTGGCTGATTTGGCTGCTGGTAAAGTGGACATTGTCATTGGTACCCATAAACTGCTACAACCAGATGTGAAGTTTGCCAACCTTGGACTGATGATTGTGGATGAAGAGCATCGCTTTGGAGTACGTCATAAAGAGCGTATCAAGGCTATTCAGACAGATGTCGATAGTATGTCTATGACGGCGACTCCGATCCCTAGAACGCTAAATATGGCGCTCTCAGGTATGCGCGATATGTCGATTATCGCCACACCGCCTGCCCGTCGTCTTGCCATTAAAACTTTTGTGATGCAAAAGACAGAAGCCTTAATGAAAGAAGCCATATTGCGTGAGCTTCTGCGCGGTGGGCAGGTCTATCTACTACATAATGATGTTGCTAGTATCGAGCGTATGGCAGAGACCATTCGTGACCTAGTGCCAGAAGCGCGAGTAGGAGTAGCACATGGGCAAATGCAAGAGCGTCAGCTTGAGCAAATCATGCAACAGTTTTATCATAAAAAGTTCAACGTGTTGGTTTGCTCTACCATTATCGAGACGGGCATTGATGTGCCCAATGCCAATACGATCATCATTGAGCGTGCGGATAAGTTTGGTCTTGCACAATTACATCAGCTGCGTGGCCGAGTAGGACGTAGTCATCATCAAGCGTATTGCTACCTATTAGTGCCTTCTCTGAAAGGCCTTAAAGGTGATGCTAAGCGTCGCCTGCATGCAATTGAACGCGCCAATACTTTGGGTGCAGGCTTTATGCTGGCAAGTGAGGATTTAGAGATTCGCGGTGCAGGGGAAATATTGGGTAAGCAGCAAAGTGGCAATATGCAGGCGATTGGTTTTAGCTTATATATGGATATGCTTGAGCGTGCGACTAAAGCCATTAAATCTGGCAAGGAGCCTGATTTAAATACACCATTGTCGCTAACCAGTGAGATTAATCTACATAGCTCAGCCCTCATTCCAGAAGAGTATCTACATGACGTGCATCAGCGCTTATTGTTCTACAAGCGTATTAGCAATACCGATGATAAAGAAGCATTGACGGATATTCGTACGGAGATGATAGACCGCTTCGGGGCACTGCCAGATCAAACCAAGCAGCTATTCGCTATTCATGGATTACGCTTACAAGCAGAGCCGCTTAAGATTAACAAAATTGATGCCAACAGTAGTAGTATGACGCTGGAATTTGCGCCAGATACTCCAGTTGATGCGTTAGCGATTATCAAGTTGATCCAATCAAATGGCCAGCATTATCGTATGAATGGCGCATCTGGTATCCGTTACCAAAATAGCGATAAATTGGCCACACCGCAACAGCGTGTGACGGTCATACAAGAGCTGCTGCGCTATTTTAGCGAGCACATGGTGACAGAGCCTGCTTAGTACATAGCTGGATATCAAGTAGGCTAGGTAGTCATACTAAGGCAATAAATTATGATGCTATTTTATCAACCCGATAACTGATAAAATAGCCAAACTAACTTTTTAACTTTCTGTATTTTATTTGCATTAAACAACAAGAGAACCGTCATTATGTTCCAACTTCATCATAAACTTGCTGCTGATAGTTTTTTAGTGGGGGATTTTCCATTATCCACTTGTCGTTTAATCAATGACTGCCAATTTCCTTGGCTTATATTAGTGCCGCGTGTATCTGGCATTAAAGAGTTATATGAGCTGTCTGAGGCAGATCAAACGCAGTTCTTACGAGAGTCGAGCTGGTTATCGAGTCAGTTAGCCAAAACCTTCCAAGCCGATAAAATGAATGTAGCCGCTCTTGGCAATCAAGTGCCGCAGCTTCATTTTCATCATATTGTCCGTTATCAAAATGACATGCAGTGGCCAAACCCAGTATGGGGAGTGCCAGCTGTTCCATATACTAAAGAAGTGTTGGCGCAAATGCAGCAAACATTGATGATGGCATTACGTGGTCATCACCAAATGCCGTTTGATTGGCAAATGTAATTATAAATCTATCCTGCGTTTAATAAGAATAGCTTGAACCTAAATTCTATATGTAAAAAGAGAGGCCAGATACTTAAATATATCTGGTCTCTCTTTTTATTTAAATTTGAATAAAAGTGTAACGGAGGGAATAAACTAGACAAAAGGTCGCCCTTTAATCATCAGTAACCTTGTTTTACCTTATTTCAAAAGTATAATATATTATTAGATATATCTTATGATAAATCGTCATAAGGGCAAATGATGCACATGTGCTAGTGTAGTATGCCTTTGTCTCTCAGATAGCTCACCTTATTTAAGTGAAACTCATATGACCTTCTCAGAGACATTCAAACCAATGACGCCGTTAAAGGACACCGGGGCATGTCGTTTTGACTATCCAGAAGTGTTCGTGTTAATACTGACGGTTGTATTGCGTGCTATATACTACGACTTCCGCTCTATCTCAATGGCACTATTGGTTATTATTACATTGCCAAGCCTCATGATCCTGATATATAACTACCGACGCCAGACCAGCTTTTGGACGTCTAATATCGTTATTATTCTATTATCGGTTGTCATCGGCTCACTACAATGCTGTACGGTGATATCAATCAGCTTGGCTGCTTTGATTGGTGTACGTATTATTCTTAGCAGACCTGAGAATCACCTCAAACTGTTATCTGTATCTGTCGTGACAATCATTGCATTTTACTACGTTAGCACAGTCTTAAATGCGGATAGTATGGACTTTGATCAAGGTCTATTACCATTGATAGTAATGGTGGCAAGTTTAGGCGTTATTTTGTATCAGTTCAGGCGTATCTATCAGCAACATATTACTTTTAAAGCACGCGCCCATCAGGCTGGTGGACGATTGAACACCATGGTATCGGTAATCAATAAATTGACTCGATTCGTACCACCACAAATTTGGGAACCCATTGTCAAATCGGATAGCCCTGTTAGAGTTTCTAACAAACGTGCCAAATTGACTATTATGTTTTCAGATATTGTCGGCTTTACCGAACTGTCTGATAGTCTAAGCTCTGATAATTTAGCAGATATTCTTAATACGTATATGCATTGCATGACGTCAATCGCTGATAAACACGGTGCAGTGCTTGATAAGTTTATCGGCGATGGCATGGTATGTTTCTTTGGTGAGCCAAATAGCCGCGGCTCGCGTCAAGATGCATTAGATTGCGTGGCGATGGCAATTGATATGCGCCGAGAAATGCGCACCTTACGCCAAAAATGGCGGCTGATGGGATTTGAAGGCTTATATATACGTGTTGGTATCACCACTGGCTACTGCCACGTTGGTAATTTTGGTAGTAATAGTCGATTAAGCTATACCATCATTGGTAAAGAAGCCAACCTAGCTTCTAGGCTGGAGTCCTGTGCGGGCAAAGATCAGATATTGGTCAGTGAAAGCACTTACGATTATATTTGCCATAACTATGAATGTGAGCACGTTGCCGCGTTTTGTCTGAAGGGTATTGATGAAAAGGTCGATGCATGGCAAGTACTTGACCCTAGTGCCAGTACAGGTCATTTATCTAAATGGGTCGACCACACATTGCCTGGTTTCAATTTGCATTTAAATTTTAAAGATATGAAAGACAACGATTATCAATATATTAAAGCCCGTTTAAATTTTGCGCTGGAACGCATCGAGCAAGAGGAAGAAAAAGTAGCAAAGGACATAGCAGCAGAAAGTAAACGTGAGGATGCCAATCGCAAGTAAGCGTTTCAAGTTTAATGTCTTAAAAGCATGTATAGAAAAGGCCAGCTATGTGATAGCTGGCCTTTTTTAATCTTAACTAGAAAGTAACATCAGTGTTTAATGATTTTCTTTAGCATGATTGAGGGTATATTTAGGAACCTCGATGGTTAGATCTTCATCATCAAGCATGACCTGACAAGACAGACGTGAGTCAGGCTCTAAGCCCCAAGCACGATCAAGTAGATCAGCTTCTACATCATCCATCTCATCTAGACTATTGAACCCTTTGCGTACGACAACGTGACAAGTAGTACAAGCTTTTGACATCTCACAGGCATGCTCGATTTTGATGCCTTTTTCTAACAACGCTTTGCACAAATTCTGACCAGCTTGTAGCTCAACTTCTGCGCCCTCTGGGCAGATTTCGTGATGGGGTAGTACGGTAACTTTTGGCATAAATTATTTGTCCAATGCTAATCAATCTAAAAAATAAGATAAAGTAGCTTAGTATCATAACTAAGCTATCATTTTGAGTATGGATTTTACCAATCTTGTGCGCTGGTACCTGCCATGCTGGTTTTAACGCTTTGATTCATAATGCGAGCAGCAAAGGCATCACTATGCGGCTTAAGCTGTGCTTGCTGTGCTTCGATAAGTGCCAAGTCATTAGTGCTAAGAGCAGAACGCAGGGCTTGTATGTGCTCCGCTAAAGTGTGCTGCTCATCAGAAGAAAGCAGTGCTGAAAACTCATTGAGTGCAGATTCTAGAGCCAACACTTCACGCTCGGCTTCTACTTTTGTTTCGATTAAAGAGCGTGCGTTTTTATCTTCCTCTGCATGTTTAAATCCGGCAACAAGCAACTGCTCTTTTTGCTCATCAGACAAACCATAAGAAGGCACGATCTCGATCTTGCTTTCTGTCTTGGTCGTGGTTTCTTGTGCACTAACAGTCAGCTGACCATTGGCATCGATGCTAAAGGTGACCTCGATACGAGCAAACCCAGCTTTCATTGGCGGAATACCGTACAGCTCAAAGCGGCCGAGTGAGCGACAGTTTTCTACTGTTTCGCGCTCACCTTGTACCACATGAATCACCATGCCTGTTTGACCATCTTGATAGGTGGTAAACACTTGACGTTTTTTGACAGGGATAGGCGTATTGCGTGAGATGAGTACTTCAACCAAACCACCCATGGTCTCAAGACCTAATGATAATGGCGTTACGTCCAATAACAACAAATTGTTGTTACTATCACCATTCACCAGTTGGTGAGCAGTTTGAGCAGCGCCTAAGGCAACAACCTCATCTGGATTCAGACGGCAAAGAGGCTGCTTGGCAAAAAACTCAGTCACGACTTGTTGTATGGCAGGCATACGCGTTGAGCCGCCTACTAAGATCACTTCGTCTAAATCTGTGGCAGTCAGCTTGGCATCACGCAGGACTTGTTCACATACGCTTAACGTGCGACGACTAACAGGCTCTACGATAGTAAGGATGTCTTCACGGCGCAATACACCTTGATAGGTTTGTCCGTTGACAGTGACATTGATATCCACTTGCTCAGCATCAGTCAACGCTTGCTTGTAAGCTTTAGCTTCTTGTGCGAGTATTGATTTGTCATGCAGGCTTACGTCTTTTGGATCTATATTTAACTGTTTAATAATCCAGTTGGTAATCAGACGATCAATATCATCGCCGCCCAGTGCGCTATTACCACCAGTTGCCAACACTTCAAAGACGCCATCGGTAAGCTTTAAGATAGAGACGTCAAAAGTACCACCACCCAAATCATAGATTAAGTAATAGCTTTCTTTCTTACTGTCTTCTGATGATTGGTCAAGACCATAGGCGACTGCGGCCGCTGTTGGTTCATTCAACAAGCGAAGTACGTTGATACCCGCTGCTTGAGCGGCATCTTTAGTTGCTTGGCGCTGTGCTTCATCAAAATAAGCGGGAACCGTAATTACGGCACCTTCAATGCTATCTGCAGGTAAAGCACTCGCTGCACGTTGCTCAAGAGCGGCTAGTATACGCGCCGATACTGCAACAGGGGAAACCTCACCTTGAGCCGTTACAAAGGCGGGCATATCGTCTTTGTTACCAGACAGCTCATAAGGATGAGAGAATTTGATATCAGCTTGACTACGACCCATAAAACGCTTAGCCGAGACGATCGTATTTTTTGGATCATCCGCTAAATGCGCTAGAGCGTCATAGCCAACCAATGGCGTACCAGTAGCTGGATAATAGACAACAGACGGTAATAATGTATCTGTCGCTGCGCCTGCCTCTAAGACTTGTGCCTTACCTGAACGCACCACAGCAACCAACGAGCGTGTAGTACCGAGGTCGATGCCCAAGCCAAATTTATGTTGGTGAGGTTGAGCGCTTTGATTGGGTTCAGCAATTTGCATTAAAGACATAAGGATAACTCAGAGATAAAATGAATAAGTGAAATAGAGCAAATATAGCATATGCAGTACAAGAGCTTAACGTCGGTAATCTCATTCCATGGTATATGGATTCTGACAGTTTGATGCGCTTAGACTCAAAGATTATACGGTATCACGGTCACTATTTTAACCAAATATATAGAATCTAGCTTATTAGTGAGAGCCATAACCACAGATGTTTAAACGTATAAGTCATCGTCATCTGAATGCGATGAATTTGCGACATCATCAAGCCCAGTCGTCACATCAGCATTTAGCTTAACTAAAAATTTTAGCTTCTGTGTCGCATCAATCGCTGTTTGCCAATCTTGATTTTGATAAGCATTATTAAAGCGTTCAGATTGATTTGCTAGACGCTCTGTAATTTGAGGATGTAATTGCTGCAAGGCTACAAGATCTTTGTCTTCGATAGCATCATCTAGATCCATACGCATCTGCATCGCATCTTCCAAAAAGTCCAAATCTGCGATTGACTGCTCTATATTTTGTGCTTGATCTGCCATGTCTAATAAATAACCAGCACGACTATCAGGAGCGCTTAGTGTTTGATATGCTTGATTGATTAAAGCCGACGCTTTTTCAGACTGCAATTGTGCTTGAACCATATCGATCTGATTTTTGGCAACATTATCAGGATGATAGCGTTTTTGCAGCAAGCGCAAACGTTGTTCTAGACTGTTTTGATTGATTTCAAATTGTACAGGCTGCTCAAATAGGGCAAAGAAGTTATCAAACTGTGGTTCTGAAGTAATATCTGTCATAATCTGATGCCTTGCTTTTTTATTTATTTTTAAAGTCATGACCTAGCTAAGAATACTGAATCGCTTGGGTACTTAATTACATTAACCTTTCTTCATAGCGATAGCAGAGATACTGCACTATTCTTATGAAAGTTTGTTGAAGCATAAATATATAGGTTTTCAGCCATTGAATAATTAAACTGTAAACGACTCACCGCAACCACATTCACCCTTTTGGTTAGGGTTGGTGAATTTAAAGCCTTCGTTTAGACCTTCTTTTTCGTAATCCATCAACAAGCCGTCTAAATATACGAGGCTTTTAGGATCAATAAAGATGCTAACACCGCGACTTTCATAACGCGTGTCATTTTCATCAGGGGTATCTACAAACTCTAAAACGTAAGCCAAGCCCGAGCAACCCGCCGTACGGATACCAACTCGAATGCCTTCGCCTTTGCCGCGATTGTCCAAAAAGTCTCGAACATGCTGAGCGGCGCGTTCTGTCATTTCAATCATGCCAACTCCCATTGACTATTAATCATAAATATCAATAAAAAAATATAGATAAACTGACAACCAGAATTACAAGATTGCCAAAAGTGTAGGCTTGCGACTATTAGAAAACAAAAGGTGACAATTACATAAGTGTCATTGTCACCTCTTTAGCGTCAGTAGCGATTACACATTGCTACTTTAGCGTTGCTAGTACAACATAGCGCATACGCTAGCAGGCTTAGCCTAGTTTAACTTAGATCGCAGCTTCTTCTGCTGGAGCTGCTACGCCATGCTTACCTTTATAGTCGCTAATAGCGGCTTTGATGGCATCTTCTGCAAGTACAGAGCAATGCACTTTTACTGGTGGTAATGCTAGCTCTTGAGCGATATCGTTGTTTTTGATTTCGCCAGCTTGATCCAAGCTCTTACCTTTTAGCCACTCAGTAACAAGCGAGCTTGAAGCAATTGCTGAACCGCAGCCATAAGTCTTGAAACGTGCATCTTCGATAATACCATTATCGTCGACTTGGATTTGTAGACGCATTACATCGCCACATGCTGGGGCACCGACCATACCGGTACCAACGTTTTTGGCATTTTTATCAAGATTACCAACGTTGCGTGGGTTTTCGTAATGATCAATAACTTGGTCACTATAGGCCATGGGGTTTTCTCCTAGTTAGATGATGAGTAGTTGTTTATCAACTTTAAATGTCTAACTACTCATCGATAATTGGGGTCAAACGCTTAATTTAATTGTCTGATCAATTGTTTAATAAATATATTGCTAGCTATACTAAAAAGCTATCTTAGAAATTAATGCTCAGCCCACTCGACTGAATTTAGATCAACACCTTCTTGGTACATATCCCAAAGTGGTGATAGGGCACGTAGTTTATCAACAGCTTCATGCATCTGTTTGATAACAGTATCGATGTCTTCATCAGTGGTATAACGGCCGAAGCTGAAACGGATTGAGCTATGGGCCAATTCATCTGGACGACCAATTGCACGTAGTACATACGATGGCTCAAGCGTTGCTGACGTACAGGCTGAACCTGATGATACAGCTAAGTCTTTAAGTGACATCATCAATGACTCGCCTTCAACGAAGTTGAAGCTGATGTTTACAATGTTTGGTACGCTATTCTCAAGATCACCGTTTAAGTAAATCTCTTCGATATCTTGTAGACCATCCCAAAGCTTCTGACGTAGTTTGGCTGCATGTGCATGGTCAGCTTCATAGCTTTCATTAGCTAAAGCAAATGCTGCGCCTAGGCCAACAATCTGATGCGTTGGTAGTGTACCTGAACGCATACCGCGCTCATGGCCACCGCCGTGTTGCTCAGCTTTCAAACGGATACGTGGCTTACGACGAACAAACAATGCGCCGATACCTTTAGGGCCGTATGCTTTATGACCTGAGAAGCTCATCAAATCAATTTTCATTTCTTCAAGATTGATTTTTACTTTACCAACAGACTGTGCGCCATCAACATGGAAAACCACACCAGCTTCGCGAGTGATTTCACCAATCGCTGCAACATCAGTAATAGTACCAAGCTCATTGTTCACCATCATAAGTGATACTAAAATCGTATCATCACGCAGTGCTTCTTTTACTTGCTCTGGCAGGATAAGACCTGTGCTTGGCTGTGGCTCAAGATACGTAATCTCAAAACCTTCTTGCTCAAGCTCACGGCAAGTATCTAATACAGCTTTGTGCTCAATTTTACTGGTAATGATATGTTTGCCACGAGACTGATAAAAATGTGCTGCACCTTTAATGGCTAGGTTGTCAGACTCAGTCGCACCAGAAGTAAAGACGATTTCGCGTGGATCAGCGTTGATAACTTCAGCAACTTGACCGCGAGCAGTTTCTACTGCTTCTTCCGCTTGCCAGCCGTAACCATGTGAGCGTGAAGCTGGGTTACCAAAGACACCATCTACGGTCAAATACTCGCTCATTTTAGCAGCTACTGATTTAGCAACTGGGGTAGTGGCGGCATAATCTAAGTATATAAGGTTGTTATGTTGGCTCATGCTGGGTTTGCCTCGCTGTTCGATAGAGTAATAGTATTAATGTCTTTTATGGAAATATCTTTTGTAGAGGTGTGCTGACGCTCTGAGACTGACTGCACGTTTTCCATATCTAATAATTGCGCTAATGTTATATTTTTCAAGTACTGTTCGATATGATTTGATAGTGCACACCACAGATCGTGAGTTAGGCACATTGTACCACCTTGACAGTCACCGCGTCCTTCACACTGCATCGCATTTACTGACTCATCAACCGCAGATATGATGCTCATCACATCTATCTCATTCAATGGTTTAGCTAGGTGGTAACCACCTGCAGCACCGCGAATACTCGTGACAAGGCCGCGTTTGCGGAGTTTAGAAAATAACTGTTCAAGATACGAGATTGAAATCGATTGCCGTTTGGCGATATCGGATAGTGATACAGCACTGTCTTGTTGGCTAGTCTGCAATGCCAAATCTAATAATGCGGTAACAGCGTATCTGCCCCGAGTAGTCAAACGCATGTGTTATCTCCAAACTTGATGTCATTTATGTTTAACAACGATCTTAGCCAAAGGTTTTAATAAGTACTCATAAGATAAAAAGAGCAACCAATAATACGTCAGCTAAGTTTTGTCTTATCGTTATTGAACAACAGATGATTAACCCGATGTGTGCAACGATTAAGGTAATTATACTTAATCCCGAGTAATTTAGTCAAGATTAAAGTGTGGTTCAATGGTTAATCAAGCTTATTGCTGTAATTGATAAAAACAATGATGTTCAGAAGAGAGATATGAGTGAGATATAAGCAGCTTAATTTGTCTGCTCAGATATATTTGATCAAGTAAAAAATAAGCGTTCAATATCTATAGAAGACATTGAACGCTTATTTATAAGTAATTCAGCGAACCAAAACTAATTCATCAATAGTGCGATGACTGAACCGATCATAATGACAAGCGCAACAACAGTGACAATCATCAACGTCTTTTGCTTGCTTTGAAGCTCTTTTACGGTTGTTTCAAGTTCACGGTTTTTGATGGTCAAGGTATTAATCTGTGTTTGCTGTTCTTTAATACGAAGTTTGTAGTTGTTCTTTTTTTCTTCCAGATCAGCTTCTGTAGGTTTGGTTTTGGCTTTACCACCCTTTATCTTTTTGATCAGCCCCTGAATCAAGCTGCCAAGCCCAAGTTGCATAATAAACTGTTTAACCAGTTGTACTTGAATCGACTCACCGCGCATCTGTAGCTTTTCAGTGGTTTCGCTATCATGAGTGGTGATGGCGTTGATAACTTGAATGCTGTAGGCATTGATAACCACGTCAGGCTCACTACGACCAATCGGCAGCTGAGCATCTAGTAACACGCCTTTGGTACTAAAGGTGGCAAATACTTCTACATGCGGTAAATACAGGCGAAGCGCCACCACGGTGCCTTGCTTAGCAAGCGGATAAGCGGCCTTACGCAGTTCAGGATCCAAACGTAACAATAATGTCAGCGCCGACTCGATAAATACTAAAATGATATTAAGAAAAGAGTGAGACAACGTAGAACGCTTCATGTAAGTAATCCGTTTTTTATTTAGCAAGTTTTAGATATTTAGCAAACAGAAGTCTGTATTTGCCCAATACTTGCAGTGATATTTTGCTTATAGTAACGTCTTTATAATAAAAAGTAACGCTAGTTTCTGTAGTGGCTAAACTATTACATTACAATTTAGCAGTCAATAAAGACACTCTTATTTATGACCAGTAATATACAAACTTAATGCATAGCAATGCACAGACGGCAATTGACAAATCTGACAAAGCGTAGAAAATAGGAAAGCCAATCGTCTCAGTTATACAGAGCCACTTATATATAAATTCCTAACGCTTTGCGTAACATTAGGTGTCAAATACGTAGTGTAGAGCACAAAAATATGTAAAATCGCTTGCGCTCCTTATGCTGCCTTGATATAAAGACGATAACAAAGAAGAACCTGTTAATGCGCCAGTTAGGTAGTTTTTATTGCGTAAGCACCATGAGAGCGTTACAATACTTGGCGTGAGCATTTATTACCCCCTTAAACTTGAAGGAAATTTTATGAATAAGTCAGAATTAATTGATAGCATCGCAGACAAAAGTGGTCTAAATAAAACCCAAGCTGGTGATGCACTAAACGCTGTTATGGAAAGTGTTGGCGAAGCGCTAGAAGCTGGCGATAGCATCTCATTAGTTGGTTTTGGTACTTTCAGTGTAAAAGATCGCAAAGCACGCACTGGTCGTAACCCTAAGACTGGCGAAGAGCTAAGCATTCCAGCAAGCAAAGTACCAAGCTTTAAAGCTGGTAAAAACTTAAAAGAGCGCTTGAACTAAGCCGATTTTTTAAGCGTAGAATGATAGTCGATGGTCTATAGCTGAAGTAATGAGCTAACCATCGAAGAGAGCACCTAATATTTAGGTGCTTTTTTTATCGCTATAGTTTGTATCATGCGTCGTGAATATTTTGAGTCTACATGAAAAATCACGTATCATAGGGCGCGCGATAGGTGTGTCATTTAAGTCAGATTTCTTTAGTAAATTTTGTTTTTTACTATAAAATGCATACGCTCTTACTCTTACCATTGCGAGCTTAGATAGCACTGATATTGGCAGGTTGCACTCAACAGCTCCTAACAGTATTACAATGGTTTTTCATCAATATAGGTTAATAAAGCAGAGATAACTATGGATAAATTGCGCGATTTCTTAAAAAGCTGGCCAGGTCGCATTTTATTGATTTTATGCCTATCGCCGCTCGCTCTCTTGGGTGTCGAAAGCTATTTTGGCGGCAACGTCGATCCCAACCAGATTGCGCAGGTAGGTGAGGCAAGCGTAGGACTGTCCGAGTATCAAACTGCTGTCAATAGCCGTCGTTCTGAAGTGCTAGAGCAAGTCGAAGATGCCAGCTTGTTGAATGAAGATGTGCTTCATGAGCAAGTATTAAAGGGTCTAATCGACCGTACGTTGTTAGAGCAGCAAGCAGGCAAGCTTGGTATGACAGTCTCTGACGACACGATCAATCGTCTGCTGCGTCAAGAAGAAATATTCCAAGATGCAGAAGGTAACTTTTCAAACGATCAGTTCTCAAACTTCTTGCGTCAGCGCGGCATGACGAAAAACCAGCTATTTGCAGAATTTCGCAATCAGCTAAGCTTGGATCAATTGAACGCTAGTATCGTTGGGACGGCTGTCTATCCTATGCAAGCGGTCAGTCAATTGATTGACTTGCAACTTGAGTCGCGCAACGTTTGGGTGCATCGCTTTAATTGGCAAGACTATGCTGACAAAGTTAAGCTTAGCAAAGCAGACATTCAGTCCTACTATGATGCCAACAAAGACACACTGAAAAGTGCAGCGATGGTTGACTTGGCTTATATTCAGCTTAGCCCGCAAACTATCAAGGTTGATGAAGTAACCGCAGAAGAATTGCAGCAGCAGTATGAAGCATATAAGCAGAGCATTGCGGCTACTGATGAGCGTAAAGTCAGTCAGATTCTGTTTACTGGTAAAGATGCCAAGACAAGAGCCGATAAAGTCAAAGCACGTCTGAATAAAGGTGAAGCTTTTGCTGCGCTTGCTAAAGCAGAGTCGGACGATCCATCAGGTGAAACAGGGGGTGATATCGGACGCTTTAATCCGTCAGTGTTTGGCAGTGATGCAGATACTGTGGAAGAGGCACTAGAAGGCTTGAGCGTTGGAGATGTGACAGCCCCTATCAAGACCAGCTTTGGCTATCAGATATTCACAGTCACTGAAGATAATGGCAAAAAGATTCCAAGTCTCGAGAGTATGCGTGCAGAGCTGACGGCTAAGGCAAAAGAGTACAAGCGTCAAGAAGTCTACGCGGATAAAGTAACCTCGATTAATGATTTGGCAGCAGATGGCTTTAGTATCGAAGATATTGCGCAGCAAGAGAATGTCACGCTAAAACGTATCAAAGATTATCGTAAAGAAAATAACAAATCAGTATTATCGCAACCAGCAGTGATCAAACAGGCCTTTGACGAATTTACGATTCAAGATCAGGCCGTGACGGCAGGTATAGAAGTTGGTAACGGTACGGTATGGGTACAACCAAGCAATTATCGTCCTACTAAGACGCTTGCTCTAGCAAATGCAACCCCAAGAATCACTCAAATACTCCGTCAGCAGAAAGCGACAGCATTAGCTTTAAAAGACGCTAAAGCATTGGCTGCTGGTATCAAGACGCCGGCTGATATCAGTAAGCAGTCGGTAAGCTTCCAAGCACTGGGTGAGATTAACCGTCAAACGACGCAGCTAACGGACAAAGAGCGTGGATTGGCCTTTAGCCAGCAAGCCGCTGATAATGGCGTCGTCGCGATTGCTAGCGAGACTGAGATGGGTGCAACGCTACTGGTTGGAGACCGTATTAAAACTGAGCAGCAGTCACCACTGTCTGATATGCAAAGAGCGCAAACAGCCAGTATCATTCGTGACAATTTAGGCCAAGACCAGTTGCAAGACTATTTGGACTATCTACGTATGGTGTATACGGTTGAGATTAATGAAAGCAACATGGCAAACGCACAAGGACGCTAAGTATTTGTTAGATTCTTATTCTTATTCTTATTTTTAGACGTAAAAAAGCCACCGTATCAATTGATACAGTGGCTTTTTTTTGGGTGATGCTTTAACGATGATTATCAAGAATACTATAGAAGCTGAAAATTAGTCGCAGTAATAAATACAATTGCTGCGACTAATCCTAGTCTTAAACTAATAGGTGATTGTTTAATGACGGAAATGGCGCATACCCGTGAATACCATCGAGATACCATGCTCATTAGCAGCAGCAATAGTCTCGTCATCACGCATAGAGCCACCTGGCTGAATGATAGCAGAGATACCTACTTCAGCAGCATTATCGATGCCATCACGGAAAGGGAAGAACGCATCTGATGCCATAACAGCACCTTCAGTTGCTAGTCCAGCATGTTCTGCTTTGATAGCAGCAATACGTGCTGAGTTAACGCGGCTCATTTGGCCCGCGCCAACACCGATAGTACGTTGGCCTTTTGCGTAGACAATGGCATTAGATTTGACGTATTTTGCTACGTTCCAGCTGAACAGTAGATCTGCCACTTGCGCTTCAGTTGGTTGTACATCAGTGACGATTTTTAGGTCGTTAGCAGTGATTAAACCAAGGTCTTGCTCTTGTACCAGTAAGCCACCGTTAACACGCTTATAGTCAAGTTGGATATCACGCTGATCTGGTGCTGGTAGCTCGCCGCATACTAATACACGTACGTTTTTCTTAGTGGCTGTCGCTTCAAGTACACCGTCTTCGATACTAGGTGCAATGATTACTTCTACAAACTGATTGTCGATAATGGCTTTCGCAGCTGCAAGCGTCAACGGACGGTTGAATGCGATGATACCGCCAAAAGATGATTCAGGATCAGTGCTAAAAGCAGTACGATAAGCCGCAACTTGGTCACTATCAACCGCGACACCGCAAGGGTTGGCATGCTTAACGATAACGCAAGCAGGGGTGCTAAAGGCTTTAACACACTCAAGGGCAGCGTCGGTATCAGCAATATTGTTATAAGATAGTGCTTTGCCTTGTAATTGCTTAGCAGTAGCAATAGAAGCCTGTTTGCTTTTTAGAGGCTGGTTTTCAGTATAAAAAGCAGCGTTTTGATGTGGGTTTTCGCCGTAACGCAGGTCTTGTGCTTTTTCAAGCTGTACATTGAATGTACGTGGGAAGTTCTCTGGTTCTTGAGTTTCGTTGACACGGCTACCTAAGAAGTTTGCAATCATACCATCGTACTGTGCCGTATGCTCAAACGCCTTTACTGCTAAGTCATAACGTAACGCAGTCGTCAGTTCAGTGCCGCCATTTAAGGCGCTAAGTACACGGTCATAATCAGCTGGATCAGTGACGATACCTACATGAGCGTGGTTTTTCGCTGCTGAACGTACCATGGTAGGGCCACCAATATCGATGTTTTCGATAGCGTCGTTCATAGTTACGTCAGCACGTGCGATCGTTTCAGCAAACGGATATAAGTTCACGACGACTAAGTCGATACGTTCGATTGCATGATCACTCATAACTGCATCATCTGTACCACGGCGTCCTAGGATGCCACCATGAATCTTAGGATGTAGCGTTTTAACACGACCATCCATCATTTCAGGAAAGCCTGTGTAATCTGATACTTCAGTCACGGCGACATTGTTTTCTGTGAGCAGACGATAAGTACCGCCAGTAGATAATAAACCAAAACCTGCTTTGAGAAGGCCTTGAGCAAACTCGACGATATTAGACTTATCGGAGACCGATAGTAGGGCAAGTGGGGTTGTACTCATAAGAAATTTTCCATAAAAAAAGCCTGACGTAAACGTCTGGCAAGGTGATGATGACAATGGTATGCCGTATCATGATAGATAAAGCGCGGAACATTTAATTGCCATACATAATGATAGTCAATGATGGGTAAGCTCATATAACAATGCTACATTAAATCATAGGTTTTCATTTTTTTGCGCAAAGTGCCTCGATTTAGGCCTAATATCTGAGCACATTTGGTTTGATTGCCTCTGGTTTTTTCTAGGACGACAGACAAGAGAGGCTCTTCGACTTGCTTTAAAATTAGCTCATATAAATCAGTGGGCATCTCATCTCCTAGCATCGCAAAGTACTGACGTACCACACGCTCTACATGAACCCGTAGAGGTTGCTGCGCATTATTTGTATAGTGTTGACTAGCAAAATCAAAGCCGTGCGTAGGTGGTTGGTATTCGTCTTTATTATAATCGGCAGGGTGCTCAGAGCTTTTAGCAAAATGATTGGCATTATGCTGTGCATGAGGTGCCATAAAATAATATCCTTGAGATGAAGAAAAATTCTGATTGTAAGGGGTCAGAACCATAGTATATCAAATTAATATCGCCTAGCGCTGATAGATTCATCGTTATCTTGGCTATCACGGTTTAATTGAAAATGAATTTACAGCGTGTTTTCTACTCAGACTTATTTATATATAACACCCTAATTTAATAAAGAGCGGTCATAGTAATGTCGCGAATTTGCGCATTAGCGACAGGGATAGTAAATAATAGCTGTCTATCTGTATTGGCAGCTAACTGACTTTGCTTTCCTAATAAATAATCGTTTGGATCTGCGATGAACTCTCCAATAAGCCCGTCTTTACCATAAACACTTATTTTTACATTTGGGTATAGTTGTGATTGCGGGCTGCCATTACTTAGAGTAGCGCCTATATCGCTAAATGTACCAGCAGTTTTAATCTGACTGCTTCTATGAAAGGTATTGCTGATGGTAAGCGCTGATAAAACTGCACTGGGTAAGCTGCAGGCAGCGACAGAGCATATCGATTGGAGACGCTGAGCATAAGCTGGGTTTTTGACTAAATTTTCTAAGTTAAAAATAACATACTGTGCCGCGAGTAGCAGTGCTAGGACCAAACAACCTAGTACCCATAACAATGATGCAATTGAACGTGTCGTTTGGGTTGGTGCAAACGGTAACTGGGTTTTTCTTAAACGATCGTCGGCAGCAGGGTCTTCATCTTTAACGGGTACTCCCATATCAGATAGAAGCTGTGATAAGTCTGTGTCATCTGGCGGTGTTTCTTCGTCTTGATTTTGTTCTTCTAATAGTTTTTGTAGCCATGAATTGTTGTCAGTACTCTCAACGTTGGCATGAATATCATTGGCCGCTGCCGAGCTGAGAATGTTCTGTGTTGATGCTGATATTGTACTAGTAGATGGTTTCTTTGTTGATGGATTAGGGGTTTTGATAGTTTCTTTAGAAGAGGGCACTTTTGGTTTTTCTGTGGTAGCTACGCTAGGACTGGTATTACTGGCTTGGGTTAACCATGCATCCATGCTATCTAAAGAGTCATACTCTTGAACATTTTCTTCTGGATCGTCTATATCCATATCATCATAGATTAAGTCGTCATGAATCAAAATATCAGATGATTTTTTCTTACTGATTGAAGATGTAGGGCGATTTGGCACATTTTGAGGCTTATGCTGATTGCTACTAGCAGTCGCTTTTTGCTCGTTTGATATTGGTTGAGTTTGAGCTTTTTGTTGAGCAGGAATATTTTTTTGCGGTGTTGGTTTTTGAATGACCTCAGAATTTACCACAAGATGTTTATTGACCAAAAAACTTTGCTGGCACCGATCACAGCTGATGGTAGCATTGACTTGATTCAGTTGAGTTTGTTTAACACTATAGCAAGCTTGACAATGGGGGCATTGGGTTTTTATTGGCGTGGTCATAGAGGCGAATCCAAAAAAGTATGGTTATCAATACCGCTTAGCCACTCACCAATAGCTGCCCACAATACTCATTTTACTTATTTAATTTCGATGAATTATGGGCAAAGATAGAGTGGCGTCAAATACATAACATTTGACTGCCCTCTATCGTAACAGATGTAATTAAATGTTGCTAGCTGGTAAATGTACCTGATAAACGCTGCCAGTGTTGGTCTTCTTGCGCAGTAAAAGCATGCTTTGGATCCAGTGCAAAATATGGCTGATAAGCTTCAGTAACTTGCTGGGTTTGCGACTCAATCAAACCTGCCAATACGATACGGCCCTTTGGCGCAATCAGTGTTGCAAAGTAAGGTGCTAGACCAATAAGCGGCTTTGCTAAAATATTGGCAACGATCACTTCTACAGGCAACACATCATGTTGCGAGCAATACTCTGTAAATTCTTCTGGTAGAAATGCCTGTAAACGATCGCCTACATTATTGCGTACCGCATTCTGATTGGTAGCAAGTACCGCCTGCGGGTCAATGTCGACTGCATATACTTGACGTGCACCCAATAATAAAGCAGCAATTCCTAAAATACCTGAGCCACAACCATAATCGATAACCACTTTATCTGTTAGGTCTTGCTCTGTTAGCCAGTCTAGGCATAGGCGAGTCGTGGCATGATAGCCAGTACCGAATGCTAAGCCTGGGTCCATAATGATATTGGTGGCTTCAGGGTTGGGCGGCGTTAGCCAGTCAGGCACAATCCATAAGTCATTAGCACATTCGATAGGATGATAGTTGCTCATCCACTCGCGCTCCCAGTCCTTATCATCAACAGCCGTTAGCCAAATACGAGTAGCCTGTACTTGTGCAGCGATTTCATGACTTAATTGCTCAACCGCTTGATGACTACCAGCATCAGTAGTCGCATCAAATAACCCTGTTAGTATTACCTCATCCCAAAGCGGTGATTCACCTGGAAGTGGCTCAAACAGAGGTTGATCGCCAGCATCGTCTAAAGCTATTGATAATGCGCCTGCTTCTAATAAAAGCGCTTCAGCCAAGTCGACGTTTGATTTTTCGCATTGTAAATGCAGTTGTTGCCATGCCATAAAGATAACCTTAAGCGGAAATAAAAATAAATGTAGGTGTTAGGGAATGCCCTAGATGAATCTACATACAATGAAATGCATGCTGTATATAGATGTTTTAACTAATGAATCTAAAATGTGCAGATATCAGCTATTAGCGCAATGCTTGTTTTGCTTCATTGACCACGCGTGAGTTACCCTGAGCTTGTCCTGATTGCAATATAACTTGCCATAGTGCTCGTCTACGACTGCTATCTTGAGAGACGCTAAGACCACGACGTGCCATCGCTTCTGCTTTACGAGGCTGGTTCTTTTTTAATGCTACTTGTGCCAAATAGAAGTATACCGCCGATGACTTAGGCGCTAGACGCTGCGCACGGGTGAAGCTGCTCTCTGCATTGGTTAGATTGCCCGCTTTCAATTGACTGATGCCTACTTGCATCAAGTTGCGAAACGCAGGTAGATTGCTATTGTTGCTGGCAGATTGTTGAGTACGTTGCTGCGAGTTTCTTCTAGCATGCTCAAGTAACTCATTATGCGACGGTACTGATGGTTCAGAGATTATATAGTCGTTACGAGAAGGCGCAATGACAACAGGATCAGGCTGCATCACTTCTGGAACAGGAAGCGTAAATACAGGTGTCTCTTGCGTTAATGGATTTGGTGTTTCAGGATGGTCAACTGCATCGTAAGGCTCGGTTGGATAGTTGCTTTGATCATTTGCTTCCGTGATAGGCGCTTGAGCAGTTGTCGTTGATTGTACTGTCGGTTGTGACGTTGGTAATGTTTGAACAGGCGTTGTTTGCACTGTGGTTGACGTGCTAGGGGCCGTCTGACAAGCACTTAGGCTGAGCATGCCAATGATCGCGCTGCCTGCAAGTAAGGTATTGCTTGACGTCATTTTATTACGCCATAGCACTATGGTTTGTTTTACTGAAGTAGTTGTCCGTAAAGGTGACACCATCATGTTAAAACCTTTTTTAAATATTAAAAGCTAAATACCAAAAACACTATTAAAGCCATTCAATAGCTAGAACCATTCAACAGCGCGGTCATACCAAGTATCAGCACGGTCTTCATCGCCTTCACTTTGCTCGCTGCTACCTTCTGCACCCTCAGATTCAACAGCTTCGCCATTCGGAATCTCTAAACCTTCGCGGCGACGTTGTTGATTGATATCACCTTGCTGATTTTGGAACTGTGTCTGTTCACGAGCACGATCTTGCTGATACAGGCTTAGCGCACAACTGCTGGCTTCTTCTGGTAAATGAGCTGACATTACTGGTAAGTAGCGAGCATTTGCACAGCGTTCATTAGACAGTTTGCCTGAGTTGTTCTCTAGCCATAACCACTCGATACCTTCTGGCTCTGGTAGAGCAACTGGAGTCAGTTTTAGGCGTTTCATATAATCTACCCAAACTGGTAAGGCGCCAGTACCACCACTCAAACCAATCGGTTTATTATCATCACGACCAACCCAAACGACACTCACATAGTTGCCACTATAGCCTGCAAACCAAGCATCGCGGTAGTCGTTTGTTGTACCTGTTTTTCCGGCTAGGTTTAAATTACTGCCGAGCGATTGTGCACGTCTGGCCGTACCATTTGAGACGACTTGCTGTAATGCATAGTTGGTCAAAAAATTGGTTTCAGGTGGAATGCTGCGCTGAGTGTTAAGCCCAGTACGCTGTAAAATACGGCCGCGATCATCAATAACAGTACGGATACTGTGAATAGGCGTGCGGAAACCACCAGTGGCAAATACTTGGTAAATACCAAGCATATCCATTGGACTCAAATTAACTGAGCCTAACAATGCTGATGGGTAAGGTGGGATTTTTTCTTTGATACCCATGCGCTGTAATTGCTTAGCAAAGGTATTAACGCCGAACTCCATACCTAAGCGTACTGCCGCCTGGTTATATGATTGAGACAGTGCCGTGGTAAATGGTACATAGCCATGATCACGGTTGTCGTAGTTTTTAGGGTTCCAGTCAGTACCGTCGTTTAGATTGACCGTAATAGGGGAGTCATCTACTGAACTGGCCAAGTTATAACGACCGCTCTCAAGCGCAGTCATATAAATGATAGGCTTCAGCAATGAGCCGACTTGGCGTTTGGCATCTACCGCGCGGTTAAACCCTGTAAATTCACTACCACTACCTACCACAGATACTAGCTCGCCAGTCTCAGGATTAGCACTCACTAATGCGCCTTGTAAATCCTTAGTTTTGCTACTGTTACGGCGCAGTTCACCAAGTTTTCTATCAACGGCTTTATCTGCGGCCAATTGAGCGATAGGGTCTAAGGTACTGATAATAATCAGACCTTCGTTTTTGAGGTCGTCAGAATAGTAAACGGTATTTAGCTCACGTTTAACAATATCCAAGAAGTCAGGGAACTGGCTTTTGCCCTCAGCAGGCTTATCCACGATACCAAGCGGTTGCTTTAAAGCTTTGTCATAGTCTTCTTGGCTCAGTGTGCCCATTGTCAGCATGTTGTTAAGCACCACATCGCGGCGTGCTTTTGAGTCATTTGGATTACGACGTGGGTTGTAGATACTCGGGCCTTTTGCCATACCAACCAGCATCGCTTGCTGATCTAAGCGCAGCTCATTAAGAGGTTTGTCAAAATAAAACTGTGATGCCAGACCAAAACCATTGATAGAACGATTACCATTTTGACCCAGATAAATCTCATTCAAATAGGTCTGTAAAATCTCATCTTTGCTGTAATGCAGCTCAAGTAACACGGCCATCAATGCTTCATTGGCTTTGCGTTTGATCGTACGATCTGAATTGAGATAAAAGTTTTTGATCAGCTGCTGGGTGATGGTCGAGCCACCTTGTCTGGCACCACCAGTAAAGTTATTGATTACGGCACGGGCGATACCACGTACCGATACCCCTTTATGCTCATAAAACGCGCGATCTTCGGTAGCGATGAGTGCATCAATCAACGGCTGAGGCACTTCGTCCAAAGACACAACCATCCGATCTTCATTACTGTCGGGATAGATACCACCGATATTGACAGGCTCTAGACGAATGATGCCGCTTTTAGCAGGCAGAGTACTCTGGATAGACTCTACTTTATTGCCAGAAATCGTCATTTTGATGACTTGCTCGGCATCTTTATCATTAGCACTATACGTAAAGCCGCGCGTGTGAATAAAGTAAGTATTACCTGTTCGGTGATAGGTACCTGTGCGGTCATAAGCTTTGTTGCTTTGATAATTGAGCAACTCTAGCCATGTCTTCATTGTATCTCTATCGACATTGGCGCCTTGGTACAGCTCAAGCGGCTGTGAATACACTTTGGCTGGAATGTCCCAGCGCTTACCCTCAAACTTATGAGTAATGGTGCGATCAAGTTTGATCAAATATAGCGCCAACAGCACCATGCCTGCGATGATGATAATTAATAGCAGACTACTAAAGACCAAGCCGCGCTGCTGCGAGGGTAGCGTGTGCATAGCAGACTTAGATGACGCTGATAACTTGGTATTTGGTAACTTGTAATTAGGTTTTTGCACGGATGTCGCACCATTTTTGGATAAAAAACTGCCTCATAATGACGCAAATTGACAAATTTTTCAATCTATCATCGTCAACGCAGGCATTTATTGGTCGTAGACCATGAGTGATGGTACTGCTCATAGCGATGGCTTATAGTATAATCCCTATTAAAATACCGATACTTGTAATAAAGCGTCAGTCACTTTCAATCTGGTAGATAAACGCCATATAAGATAACAATTTACGATTGCCCTCACGATGTATTTTGTATGAATTCGCTGTTGCTAATTGTTTGCTATTAGCCGTTTGTTATTAATACTGTGCTATTAGCGGTAGTGATATTCATGTGATTAAAAACGGCTCTATTGCATGACGTACAGTACAGTCAACACGAGCAAGTTTGCTTTAAATGAATGCATTTTAAGCAAGCCTGTCAAAGGAAGTAAGCGCGACTATGTCTAGTATCCCATCATCAGTATCATCTGCTACCAATCACTCTTATGAAGACACTTCTATCATCGAAGGCTTAGTGCTTCCGCTGGCTGACCACTGCTTTCACTGCGGCGATCCCGTACCTCAGCCACCGTTTTATGCTGAGATATTAGGTCAGTCACGAGAGATGTGTTGTATGGGCTGTCAGTTAGCTGCCCAAAGCATAGTAGAGGCTGGTCTTGAGCAGTATTATCTTGACCGATCGGAAATTAACCGTACGGCAAGTTTGCCAACTCAGCTGACGCGTCTTGAGGTCTACGATCATGACGAGATAAAATCACAGTTCGTTTACGCGCAAGATGGCATGTCAGTAGCAGAGCTGTCGGTTAATAACTTACGCTGTGCTGCCTGTACTTGGCTGATTGAGTCGCGTCTCGATGAGCTAGAGGGTATTGGTAAATGTCAGGTAAATCTGACCAACCAACGCATGCGGGTTATTTGGGATGAAGATAAGTTACCCATCAGTCGCATTTTAGCGGTCATCAACGAAATAGGCTACGAAGCCAAGCCTTATCGCCAAGATACTCACGAAGCTATGCTGGCACGTCATAATAATCAAATGCTATTGCGTCTCGGCATCGCTGCACTAGGTTCGATGCAAGCGATGATGTATGCCGTTGCGCTTTATTTTGGTGAGTATAGCGACATGTTAATATTCCAACGTGACTTTTTGCGTTGGGTGTCTTTATTTGTGAGTACGCCTGTATTTTTCTATGCTGGTATTCCTTTCTTTACCTCCGCATGGTCAGCGATTCGTGCCCGCCAAGTCAATATGGACGTGCCCGTCAGTCTTGCGTTGATTATTACTTTCTTTGCCAGTCTCTACGCTACCATCACTGGGCAAGGGGAGACGTATTATGACTCGGTCAGCATGTTTATCTTCTTTCTGTTAGCAGGGCGTTATATCGAGCACAACGCACGTCTAAAAGCCGCGACTATGGCTAATGATTTGGTCGTGGTTGAGCCGGTATTGGTACAAAAAGTCGCTGAAGACAAATCAGCAGCTGAGCATATTTTACAACTGCTGAAAGAAAATACGTCTCAACAAGATGAGCTTATTAAAAGTGAGCTTACTGAAAATGAAACTACTAAAGGTGAGTCGACTACAGTAGAGCCGATGCCTGATTTTATGCAGCGTATGGACGCCAATGTTCATCAGCTCACATCACGTATCGCTCAAGACTGGCAACAGTTACGCAACCAACAGAATGTGCAATCACAAGCAGAAGACGATATAGAGTCAAAGCAAATGGTCACCGCTCATAGTTTACAAGTGGGTGACATCATTTTGGTTGAAGCGGGCTCTGAGATTATTAGTGATGGCATCTTGCTAAGTTCTACTGCAACGGTGTCACAAAGTCTCCTGACTGGCGAAGGTGATTTAATCATCAAATCCCAAGGTGATTATATTGTTGGTGGTGCACAAAACGATAGCCAGCCGTTTGAGATGCTAGTCACCGCCTTGCCAAAAGACAGCCAGATAGGCTTAATTGATCGATTGATGAATCGTGCCATGAGCGAAAAACCCAAGTTGGCGCAGCAAGCAGATAAGCTGGCACGTTGGTTTGTGGCGCGCATTCTGGTGTTGTCAGTCTTGGTATTTGTCGGCTGGTATCTCGTTGATCCAAGCCAAGCGATTTGGGCAACCGTGGCAGTCTTAGTGGCTACTTGTCCATGTGCATTGTCATTGGCGACGCCGATTGCCTTGACCGTCTCAACCAATCGTTTGGCAAGCTATGGTTTTTTGACGACGCGTGGCCATACCTTACAAACGCTAGCTGAAATCACGCATGTTGCTTTTGATAAGACGGGCACGCTGACTTATGGTAAGCCGAATTTATTAAATATTGAGTTAATCACACCAAAAAGCCAGACCGAAATTGACGATTTATCATTAACAGCGCAAAAAGATACGCTGTTGGCCATTGCAGCTGCGCTAGAAGTAGGGAGTCGTCATCCAATTGCCCACGCGTTACTGACGGCAGCCTATCAGTTACACCTGCCATCGACGCAAGCCGTACAGCATTATCCAGCAGGCGGGGTGGAAGCGATGATTGATGGTACTGTATATCGAATCGGTCATAAAGACTTTGCGTTAGACAGAGCAGATAATAGCGCCAATGATATAGATGTAAACGATGATTTAACTATCGATCTGGTAACTCAGCGAGCCAGCTCAGCAGTAGTATTGTCTTGTCAGAATACTGATGATAATGGATGGCAGGCGCTGGCATGCTTTTATTTTAATGACAAAGTACGTGATAGTGCGCAGTCGATGCTCGATACGCTCAAAGGACTAGGTATCGAGTCTGTTATGTTGACAGGTGACCCAAGCCCGCAAGCGCTAGTCATGGCTGAGAACTTGGGAATGCAATCTGCGTATAATGGACTATCACCAACTGATAAGGTCAATCATATTCAGCAGTTGCAAGCTAACGGTGCCGTGGTATTGATGGTGGGTGATGGTATCAATGATGCGCCAGTGCTAGCAGCAGCAGATGTCTCAACCTCGATTGCAGGTGCGGCAGACTTAGCACAAGTATCTAGTGATAGTATTATCTTAAATGGGCAAATCGAGGCCATCACTGCAGCTAAACGTATCTCTGATAAAACGGAACGTATTATCAAGCAAAACTTCCGCTGGGCACTCGCTTACAACAGTATTGTTCTGATACCAGCGGCTTTAGGTTATGTACCACCTTGGCTTGCTGCAATTGGTATGTCGCTCAGTTCGCTATTTGTCGTATTAAATGCATTGCGCTTAAAACGTGCTTAGTCTCTTTAAGAAGTATTTAATGTAAACAAGCCTGTGAAATTTGCTCATAAAAAAACCGCCTTCCATTTGATGGAAGGCGGTTTTTTCTATACAGAGATACTGTTAGATAGCTATTAAAATTAGTCTTGCAGATAGCTTAGCAGACGCATAAATTCGATATACATCCACACTAGGGTCGCAAGAATACCAATACTGAACAACCACTCGTAATCTTCAGAAACACCCATCGCCACACCGCGATCAATATTGTCAAAATCTAATAACAAGGTAAAAGAAGCAATAACGATGACAAATAAGCTAAAGCCAATAGCGATAGCGCCACCTTCAAATAGGAACGGTAGTGATGAACCAAACGCTAAAGAAAGTACCCACTGTGCTACATAAACAAGCATAATAGCAATAACCGCCGAGGTCACGATAGAACGGAACTTTTCAGTAACCTTAACTAGACCTGAACGATATAGACCAAGCATAACCGCAGCTGTGACGAAAGTTGCACACATTGCAGTGACTGGTACCGTTGGATACATTCTCATGAAAAATAATGAGATACCGCCCAAAAAGATACCTTCTAACAAGGCGTAAGGCACTGCCAAAGTCTTGGCTTTTTGCGGCTTGAAGGTAATAAAAAGAGCCAGAACAAACGCAGCAATCATGCTACCAAAGGCTGCCATCGTAATAAAACCTTGCGATAAACCTGCCATAAGCGCATAAAAGAAAAAGCCCACACCAGTAATGGCTGATAAACCAAGTAATAAGCTGGTCTTTTGAATTACGCCCTTGACCGTCATTGGATTACCGCCGATCGCAAGTTCTGCGCGACTGACAATAGGATTGGCCATACATAAGTCCTTAATAATAAAATATAAAAATAGTGATATTAGTTACTTTAGCAAAACCGCCATTATTGTCAACTGTGTTTGCGTGACAACTGCTGCGGTGCAACCTCAGGCTGCTCATTGGCTAGCGCATCGGGCTACTGTATCGCTCAATATGCTAATTTGACAACTGAACAGACAGATATGACTAAGTAAAACATTCGATAGCTTTTATATGGGGTCAGTTACGACAGTTAACAACGATAATTAATAAACATGCTAGTCTAAGCGCGCATTTATCGCTATCATTACCTTGTACTTCACCGTTATACCGAGTCGTTTTATGGAAAACTCAGCGCAGTCAGCAAGATTGCCACACTTACATGAATCAGAGCTATTCCACGCTATTAAAAACCCCGCCTTTAGGCGTATTGGTCTAATGGGCCGTGCTGGTAAACGTAGTGTCACTCAAAGCTTGGTACAGATTGCCCAAACCGTCAATGATATGAATTTGACCTTGATAATGGACGTACAAACGGCCAATTTACCAACGCTTGACCTCACAGACATAGAAAGAGTCAAAATCGTCAAACGTGGTTTGATTGGTGAGATTTGTGATTTGGTTATTGTGGTTGGCGGTGATGGTTCGATATTACATGCTGCTGAAGCGCTAGCACGCTACCGTGTACCTGTATTAGGGGTTAACCGTGGTCGTTTAGGGTTCTTAGCAGATGTAAAACCTGATGAAGCTGCGTTTAAGTTACGCCAAGTATTGATGGGAGACTATCAACTGGATCATCGGTTTTTATTGACGATGGAGATACGAGAAGGTCGCAAAATCATCCATGAAGACATGGCCCTGAACGACATCGTACTGCATGCTGGTAAATCCGTACATATGATTGATTTTCAGATGAAAATTGATGGTCACGACGTATATAGACAGCATAGTGATGGCTTGATAGCGGCAACGCCGACAGGCTCTACTGCTTATGCTTTATCAGGTGGCGGTCCAATCATTCATCCGAGTATGGACGCTATTTGTCTGGTGCCGATGCATCCCCATACATTATCTAGCAGACCGATTGTGGTCAGTGGTAATAGTGAGGTCTGTATTCGTATCCACGAAGACAATCGTACTCAGCCGATGGTGAGTGCAGATGGTAAGCCGAGTGTGCCACTTGAGCAAGAGCAGCGCCTACATATTCGTAAGCATCCTGATAAGCTTACCTTGTTACACCCACCTGGGTTTGACTTTTATGAGGCCTGTCGTACAAAGCTGCACTGGAACGTACATGCCGAAGAATTCAGTCTTGATGTCGATGATGATATTATAGACGATGAATAAGCGTATCTATTAGACTAATATATGATGCAAAAAATGGTAGTGGAGAGTAGGTAAGATGGATAAACAAACAATACTAGCAAGTCTAACGCCCGAAGTGGTCGATAAATTTCGTATGGCGATTGAGCTAGGTAAATGGCCTGACGGTCGTAAGATTACCGCTGAGCAGCGTGAGACTTGTATGCAAGCTGTGATGGTATGGGAGCATGAGCACCTACCGCCAGCCGAGCGTACAGGTTATATTCATAAACCCGTAAAAGATGATGGTTCTGTCGTTGGTGCTGAATGTGACGTCGAGCACGAGCATCACTACCCTAATATGCCAAATCCTAAAGGCGCGGTACAGCCTGTTAAGTTTCGTGATAAATAGATTTATAAATAAGTTGTAATAGTTGTTATAAAAACACTCATCATAAAAAAGCCACGCTATATAGCGTGGCTTTTTTTACTTTATCAATGATCAAATCATCAGAAATAGCTTAATCACTATAAACGATTAAATGGCAGTCGTATCGACACTAGGACGAACCGTTAACGGGTTCTTTTGCATCAAAAATCCTTGCCAGCCCCAATGTAAAAAATTGCGGATATTGGCATGATCGGTACCGTTAGGTGTTGCTTGAACCTTGGCATAATGTTCGCCAAATAGTTTAAGCGTGTCCAATTGGTTCAGGCCATGGTGCTTAGCAAAACCAAAAATCTTTGCGCTACCTTCGTTCTCACCGGCTGCATTATGTACCATCCCATTTACAAAAGGGGCAGGCGCATAGCGATAAAAATCATCGATAAAGCTGATGACATCATTGAATCCAATGGCTTTTTTGTTCAAACCATTAAGTAATGCCGATACATCTGATTGGCGGATACTCATAAATAAATGACCTCAGAGCAGATTAAAAAAACAATATAATATTTATGTGTGCTCAATGATGATAGTAGCCGTTGAGCGTTCAGCATTATAATTTAGCTAGCTTAGCGATTAAAGTAGTCTTCGTCATCAAACGAAGGCGAAAAGTTGCCTTGTTCAAGATGCTGCATTTGCGACTGTACAGAACGCTCATGCTGAATACGTTGATAAATCTCTTCGCGGTGTACTGCAATATCTTTAGGTGCGTTTACACCGATACGTACTTGATTGCCTTTGACGCCTAGAACCGTCACACTTACTTCGTCGCCAATCATTAGCGTTTCGCCCACGCGGCGTGTCAAAATTAACATGCGTCACACTCCTTATGTCGCATCAACAAATTATTACTCATCAGATTACTTCTCAATTGCAGAACATTACCGCAGCACCAAACACGCGATATAACCATTATCACGATGCCAGATATCGTGCCAATAGCGGTAATGATAGGTAGATTCATTTAGCCCAAATGAAAGCCCCATTATAGGCGGCATAACAGATACTGTCACGGTTTTTCACAAAACTATTAGGTAAATGCTCATTTCAACTACGCTAAAAAATAAAAATAGGACCTAAAAAGATCCTATTTTATTTAAGTACTGTATTTATTTGGATACTATTAATTCAAACGCTATTAATTTAAATGCTGTTTATCTACATACTTTATAAAGTAATTAATAGCAGTTAATAGATAACCATCAATGCTAATGCTATATTTTAACAGTTTTTGTGTCTTATAGCCCAGCGATTTTGCTTTCGCCGTCTTCACGATCTAGGCCAAATGCCGTGTGCAATGACTTAACGGCTTTTTCTAGGTGTTGATCTTGAATCAGAACTGACACTTTGATTTCGCTGGTTGAAATCATTTGAATATTGATGTTGTTTTCAGCTAGCGTTTGGAACATAAGGCTAGCGACACCTGCGTGTGAACGCATGCCGACACCAACCAATGACACTTTAACAACTTCACTGTTGCCCAATATTTCTTTGGCACCAATTTCATCTTTCACTTCTTCGTTAAGCACTTTTAGCGTCTTATCTAAATCAGTGCGGTTGACCGTGAAAGTAAAATCAGTAGTACCGTTATCCGAAAGATTTTGTACAATCATATCGATTTCGATATTGGCACGACCAATTGGGCTTAAGATAGCAGAGGCGATACCAGGATGGTCAGGCACGCCGCGTACCAAGATTTTTGCTTCGTCTCTGTTGAACGCGATACCTGAGATGATTGCCTGTTCCATATTGTCTCCTTCGTCTATCGTAATTAGGGTACCCACGTTGTCTTGAAATTCTTGGTCAAAGCTACCGTCTGTGTTTTCATCAAAGCTAGAAAGTACACGCAGCGGCACGCCGTATTTACCAGCGAATTCTACTGAGCGAATCTGTAGAATCTTAGAGCCAAGACTGGCCATTTCGAGCATTTCTTCAAATGTAATTTTTTCAAGCTTTTTGGCTTTTGAGGTTACACGAGGGTCAGTGGTATAAACACCATCGACATCGGTATAAATTTGACACTCGTCAGCGCCCAAGGCCGCGGCAATCGCCACACCTGTGGTATCAGAACCGCCGCGTCCTAATGTGGTCGCGTTACCTTCTTCGTCGATACCTTGGAAACCTGCCACAATAACGATATTGCCAGCATCTAATTGCTCACGTATGTTTTTATCATCGATGCTTTCGATACGGGCTTTGTTATGGGCATTGTCGGTTTTAATCGCGACTTGGCGACCAGTCATTGAACGCGCACCAATACCAAGCTCTTTAATCGCCATAGCGAGTAGCGAGATAGAAACCTGTTCACCTGTTGAGACCATTTGATCGTATTCGCGAGGATCAGGCTGTGTGCTAATTTGGCGAGCTAGATCAATCAAACGGTTGGTTTCGCCGCTCATGGCTGAGACCACGACGACCACTTGATGACCATTGTCATGCCAGCGTTTGACTCGTTTGGCGACGTTTTTGATGCGGTCGATACTGCCCATCGAGGTGCCGCCGTATTTCTGTACTATTAACGCCATAAAAATCTACCTATTTATTCAATAATGACTTTTTATTGTCATTGATGAGAGTCAATGTGATACTCGCCAATGCTTGTATAAATAAAGCCAGATGATAAGAGTTATGCCTTTAGGTTTTTCATTCTTCTAATGGTATATATCAACCTTATGGAATGAACAATATGCCCAAACGTTGACCTTTATACCATATCTACCGCATAACTTTAAGCCTCAGGAGCGCTTAGATGTATGGCGATTGGTTATAGTAGTTATAACCAATCATGTATTTTATGCGTAGTAGAGTAAAGCTATGCGATAAATATAAGGTACATTGTGATGCGTTATACCAATATATTCACTAGCTTAATATTCGCTAGTTTAGCTAAGCTGGGTTTCAATCCAAGCAGGTAGAGCGCTGATAATCGATGTACTGTTGCTAGACTTCGGTGCGCCTCCTTGTGCGTAGTCAGGCTTACCTCCACCTTTACCACCAAGCTCACCTGCCAAATGACGAATAATATCACCAGCTTTCACTTTAGCAGTGATAGATTTTGCGACGCTCGCTGCGAGTGCTAACTGGTCATCTTTATCACCAATCAATACAATCACACTATCAGGCAGTTTTGATTTGATATCGTCCATCAGTGTACGGATAGATTTACCATCGATACCACTTAAGGTGCTGATAAGAACTGGCGTACCTGCGATCGTTTGTACATCATCAAGCAAATTAGCTGCTTGAGCACTGGCTATTTTTTGTTGCAAACGTTCTAGTTGTTTTTCTAGGTCACGCTGCTTATCAGCCATCGTACGGACACGCTGCGCCACTTCAGGACGTTTTACTTTCAGCTGACTTGCCAATTCGCTCAGTTGTTGCTCGCTTTGCTGAATGTTTTTGACCGCATTCATGCCAGTGACAGCTTCAACTCGGCGGATACCAGCCGCAATACCAGACTCACTGGTGATTTTTAGCACACCGATATCGCCCGTACGCTGTACATGTAAGCCACCACATAGCTCGATAGAGAAAGGCTTGCGCTGACCATCAACGATACGATCTGTACCCATGGTTAGGACTCGAACGTCACTGCCATACTTTTCACCAAACAGTGCCATAGCGCCTTGGTTCATCGCTTCGTCAATCGACATGTGCTCGATACGGGCAGGGGTATTGGCTTGAATTTGCTCATTAACGAGACGTTCGACACGCATGATTTCAGCGGCGCTAACAGGCTTATCATAAGCAAAGTCAAAACGTAGTACTTCGCTTGAGACTAATGAGCCTTTTTGTGTGACCGCGTCGCCTAGCACTTCTCTTAATGCTGCATGCAATAGGTGAGTGGCCGAGTGATTTTTGGCGCTGGCTGCACGAATGCTAGACAGTACTTGCGCTCCAGCGGTTTGCTTAGTACTGATATCGCCCATGGTCACGACACCATAATGGATAATCGCCTGACCAGATTTTTTGGTATCTTGTACTTCAAAGACGCCCGATGCTGTACGGATTTCACCAAGCTCACCAACTTGACCACCACCTTCAGCATAAAATGGGGTGCGATCTAATACCACAACGCCTTCCATGCCTTCCGTTAAGCTATCTGCTGGATTGCCGTCTTGATAAAGGGCATCAATCGTCACGCCGTCTTCTTCGAGCTGCTCATAACCGATAAAGGTCGTTGGGGTCTCGACTTGAATGACACTGCTGTAATCGACGTCAAACTTGCCAGCATCACGCGCACGCTCACGTTGTGCCTGCATATGCTCATCAAATTCGGCTTCATCAATAGCAATACCACGCTCACGAGTGATATCGGCGGTCAAATCAAGTGGGAAACCATAGGTATCATAAAGCTTAAATGCCGCTTCACCAGATAGCGTATCGCCATCTTGTAAGCCTTCAAGTTCGCTGGCAAGTAAACGTAAGCCTTGGGCCAATGTTTTAGCAAACTGTGCTTCTTCTTTTTGAATAGCACTTTCGATGACGCTTTGTTTGTCCTTTAGCTCAGGATAGGCACTGCCCATTTCAGCCACAAGCGGCGCTACCATCTTATAGAAAAACTCACTATCAGCGCCCAGTTTGTTGCCATGACGTACCGCGCGACGAATGACACGGCGCAATACATAGCCGCGACCTTCATTACTTGGCGTGACGCCATCAGCAATCAAAAATGCTACCGCACGAATATGGTCAGCGATGACTTTCAATGATGATTGTTGCTCATTATTGATTTTTAGTATCTCAGCTGCTGCGTCCATCAAATGAACAAATAAATCGATCTCGTAGTTGCCATGAACGCCTTGCATAATGGCACTAATACGCTCAAGCCCCATGCCTGTATCGACGCTAGGTGCAGGGAGTGGTAATAGCGTGCCGTCTTTTTGACGATTGAACTGCATGAATACGCAGTTCCAAATCTCAATATAGCGATCGCCGTCTTCTTCTGGCGTACCTGGCAAGCCGCCTTCGATATCGGCGCCGTGGTCATAAAAGACCTCGGTACAAGGGCCACAAGGACCCGTGTCACCCATTGTCCAAAAGTTATCAGAAGCGTAAGGAGCACCTTTGTTATCACCAATACGAATGATGCGCTCACTCGGGATGCCGATGTTTTTATTCCAAATCTCAAAGGCTTCGTCATCAGTTTCATAGATAGTCACATAGAGACGATTTTTATCAATCGCTAGCCACTTATCTGAGGTCAAAAACTCCCAAATGTACTCGATGCCTGCTTGCTTGAAATAATCACCAAACGAGAAATTGCCAAGCATTTCAAAGAAAGTATGATGACGGGCAGTATAGCCGACATTATCCAAATCATTATGTTTGCCGCCAGCACGTACGCACTTTTGAGAGGTTACCGCACGTGTATAGTCACGTGGTTCCATACCCAAAAAGGTCTCTTTAAACTGATTCATACCGGCATTGGTAAATAGCAATGTCGGATCATTGTGTGGAATCAAGCTAGACGATGAAACTTGGGTGTGCTGCTTGCTTATGAAAAAATCGATAAAGGCTTGGCGAATATCGGCTGAGCGAAATGGCTGGCTCACAGCGGCTCCTTACTGACGGATAGAATTGAGTAAATGACATAAAATAATTTTGCAAGCGATTTTAGCACAAACGCCCAAGCTCTTGGTACAAGAGTTATAACTACTAGGTTATTATACGTGTGCTAGTCATTGCCTAATTTGTAGAGTATACATACTAGTTGGTCAAAATTGCCGCATCCGTTTCATCCAATTTGTCTTGCGTCGTTGGATTGGACTCGATTACTTGTACAGGCAGATAACGTAGTTGAAGCTTGATTGGCAAGTACTCTGGGAAATTCTCTGCCATATCATTAGTAATAAGCGTTTCAATCTGGCGAACATCGTATGAACTCGGCAAAGTCTCTCCACGTACGATTGCTCGCACCACTTGGTTCTCTTCTGAGGTATCAAACTGTGTATTGGTTAATACATTGCCTTGATCGATAAAGTAGTTGTTGATAGCTTCTTTGACACTACTCTCAAATACTTGCTGCTTAGCATTAGTCTGTAGATTGATGGTCAAGTAAGCACCTAGGCCACCAAGTAGTAATAAAGTCACCGCGTTACGCTGCAAAAAAGTCAGATAGGTATTTGATTTATAATCGTCATCGACTAAACGACGGAAGCCTAATACCCATAATACAAGCGCATTAGTAAACTGGATAGCAAGAATGTTGGTCGCTGCCAACAACAGCGCACCAAGCCCAAGCTGCATCTCGCCATTAGCGAGTAAGATACCACTAGCTGCCAGTGGTGGTACCAAGGCTGTGGCAACCGCAACGCCAACAACAGCAACCGAGAGATGCGGAGATACCATCGCATAAGCACCAGCAGTACCACCTGCTAAGGCAATCATTAAATCCATGGAAGTAGGCTGGGTACGTGATAGGATTTCTGCCGTTAGCGGTTGGTCCTTATGTAGCCAACCAACGATAAAGCCGACCAATACCACCAATGAGACACCGATAATGACGGTAAAGAGCGACTTACGTAGCAGCGGCATACGGTGATCGATAATTGCTAGCGCTATACCCGTGATAGGGCCTAGCATCATCGCAACTAACATCGCTCCGATGACTACGGCCGCTGAATTGGTCACTAGCCCATAACTGGCAATGATGGCAGACAAAATATTCATGATGAAGTACATCTTGCTAGGCAGCGCGTTCGCCTCAATCCTAACCCGTACTTCTGGGTAATCTACCTTTTGATTGCTGAATTGCTCGGCGACAAACTGCTTATAAGACTCAAGTTTGGCTTCTTTTTCCTCTTGAACCTCATCTTCGTCATTTTCACCTTGAGACTTTTGAGCGTCGCTATCTTCTACATCAGTTTCTTTACTTTGGCTTTTATCTTCTGAGTCACTATTTTGATGATCATTATTGCGACTAGATGCATTTCTGATCTTTTGTTGATTTGCTGTTTTGTTATCTGATGATTGTGCTGCGATGTTTGTGCCATCAGCAGGGTCATCGGCATAGTTGTCTTCTGCTTCTACCGTTACCTCCGCGTCACTATCGTCTCGAGCACCTTTTCCTGTTGTTTCAGCCGTATCCGACTGGAAGAAATCGGACTTTTCTTTCGCTTCTATAGTTTCTGACTCTGCAATCTCAGACGCTTCAGTATTTGATTGTGACTCAGGTTCTGTCGATTCCAATGTTGCTACGACCACATCGTCACTGATGGTTTCCATCGTTATCTCAGCGTCAGGCGGCTGCGCACATTCAGTGTCTACTTCGGAGTCTATTTCGCCATCTGTATCAGTCGATTGCTTGTGTTGATTGTCTTCGCTTTCATCATTGTCTACAGCGGCATCATCAACTACTGGATCAATTGTCGCGTCTTGATTGTGAGAGGCGTCAGTAGTGTTTGGTGAATCGTTTTGATCCACTGAGTTAGACGCAGTATTTTTTTCAGATGAGGACATAGCAGATAGCGTTCTTAGTAGATAAAGAAAGTCATTATTGTAATGATAAATAGATAAAGATATAGGGGATTCTTGAAAATTATAAAAAAAAGTTGAGCAACGATGGGAGTAAGAACGGATGTTTCTTATGATTCAGCCTAAAACCTTAATAATAGCATGGTTTTTATTCAAAAGTCATTCGATATAGATGCTACAAGGGTTCACGGTAAATACTTACTTTTTTTGTGGAATTAAGGTTAAATGTATTATATCCACAATAAAGATAAGGAATAACTTATGAACTGGCCATTATTTTCTGTCATCTACTCAATGACAGCCACTGTGACTATCGGACTTTTTATGATTGGTGCTCTCATTACAGGGTTCGATGAGATACTTCATATTCAAATAGCGGTTGGATTGGGTGTTTTGGCTTCGATACCTGCAGGGTTATTCTTTACCAAAAAAATTGGCAGTATTACTGGGAATGAGGAAAGCTATAAGACATAAAGTCAAACAGTCAAACATAAAGACAAGCAGTGTTATCGATGTGAGGTGGAACCGCCTATCAGCAAACAAAAAAAGACCTCAAGATTGAGGTCTTTTTTGTCATCGTTAGAATTATTTGCTAACTAGCATCGAAGCTACATTTAATAAGGTTCTATTTATTGAAGTTCGACAACTGCGCCATTTTCGATATTGGCATAAACTTCTAACACATCCCAGTTGGTCAAACGAACACAACCTGCTGAGCCTTGACGACTGATACCTTCAGGTACTGGTGAGCCATGTAAACCGTAAGAAGGCTTAGATAATCCCATCCAAACGACACCGACTGGGTTGTTTGGTCCTGGTGCTATCATATGAACTTTCTTTTGAGCGCCTTCACCGACGGTTGATTTATACCAAGGCATTTTTACTTTATTGATAATTTTGAACGTGCCTTTTGGAGACGGTGTGGCATCGCTACCAACGGTCGTCGGATAAGTAGCAACCAATTTGTCACCATTATAGGCATACAACGTTTTGTCGGCTTTGTTGGCGACAACGCGATTGATACGTTGGTTCAGCTTGTCACGAGTATTTAGCACTGTGATAGTCTCGCCAACAGCGTACTTTTTATTTTTATTGAGTTTGTCTAAGTAACGTACATCCATATGGAAACGTTCACCTAGCATCTCTTTAATATCTTGATAATAAAGACCTTTCATTTTTGACTTCGCTTCTGAACCAGAAGGGGTAGTCGCAAAATTGGTATTGATATCGTCTGCGGTCAACGTATAAGTGACCAATACAGGTTTGTTCGCAGGGATATTTTTAACCAAAGCATCCCAAGTTTTTTGGTCCATTTTACCAGTCGCTGGCAAGCCTTTCATGGTTTGGAAGTTAACAAGGGCTTTTTTGCTATTCATACCCCAACCGCCATCAATAGGACCAGGAGAAGCATGATTCCAATCGAGCAGCGCTTGTATTTTGATCGTCATCGCTGAATTGACTTTCATATTAGGTGACCAGACAGCACCGTTCACTTGCTTAGCATAGTTCGATAAGTTCAGCGTTGTATGCTTCTTACCATCTTTATCTTCGATATTTTTGATGGTTGGATCATCACTGAAATCTTGACGCTTCTCACTCTCTGGTAACTCAAAAGCGAGTGGATCAGACGAGTCGATAGATGATAGGTCGCTAGGCGCCGCAACGGCTTGACCTTCACTAATGTCATCGTTACGGTCAGCTTGCTCATCTTTACGCGTCAGTTCTGCTGCACTCATATTGTCAGCAGCTGGGGCTGGCACGTTTTGGTTGGCTTCTTGCTTATTATTGATAAGCTGGTTCATGCTGTCGACTGGTTTCGCTTTCTCTGTATTTAACTGTACAGTAGCAGCGCCATCTGAGCGACTACGATTCTCTTGCACATTAAGGCTAACCTTTTTGGCAAGACCTGGCATAGCGTCAGCCGTGCGTACTGGCAATGTGCGAGTACTATCAGCAGGTGCAGCAAGTGCGGCTACACTAGCACTTACAGCTGCGATAGATATGGCAGTAATAATTGGCTTTATTTTCATCATATTGAGTCACTTGTGGTTGCTACTAATGCGGCTATTATGCGCATAATTTGATTGCATCGCAAACTTTTGACACATCTTTTTGCATTTAAGACTTGCCAAACGTCAACTGCTGACGTATTCGCTACAGTTGGGTAATAATTTAACCAAGGTGTGTATGGCGTCGTGCTCGATTCTTACGCAAACTGTTCATTATTCGCACTATTTTTTGTGCAAGTAAAAATGACAGTTATTGGCGCTACTAGAGGTTTACGTCTATAATGTATGACTGAATTTTATTTAATATAACGATTTTTAGCAAAAAGCAATTTAACCCGCTAGCAGTTAATCCACAAGGTGCGATATGTCAGAAGACCAAACAATGAGTGCAGAAGAGTTTCAAAACCAATACTTCAACGATGAGTCTGAAGGCTTAGACGGTGAGATGGAGTATGATTTAGAGACTGGACTTCTTGGTGAGCACGATGAATTTGCTAACTTACATGCAGAGCTGAATGAAGCACGCGAGCAGCTGGTGAGTATTCGCGACTTTATTCGTTTTTCCGTCACTCAATTGCGTAACTATGATGTGGTTGTCGCACAAGGCACGACCGATGAGTTTGCAGAAGCCTCAGCCATCGTATTGCATTCGTTGTCTTTAGATTGGTCAGCCAATGAGCAAATTTTAGACTGCCGTTTGACCACGTCAGAGAAGCAGGCAGTACTCGGATTATTAGAAGAGCGTATTGCTGAACGTAAGCCGCTGAGCTATCTGATTAACTTGTCTTACTTCTGTGATTTGCCTTTTTATGTTGATGAGCGTGTTCTTATCCCTCGTTCACCGATTGCAGAGTTGATTCGTCAGCAGTTCCATCCGTACTTTGAAGTTACTGAATTGGCCAAACCGCTGGGTGTCAGTCCGAACGAAAAGTCAGCGGTATTTTATGATCATGGCTTAGATGTGAAGCAATTGTCGCAGCCTGAGCGTATCTTGGACTTGTGTACTGGCTCTGGCTGTATCGCAATCGCGCTTGCTACTCGTTTCGTTGATGCGTTGGTCGATGCTGTTGATATCGATAAAGGCGCATTAGAAGTAGCAATGGTCAATGTCGATCATCATGACCTTGGTCATCAAGTAAACGTAATCGAGTCTGATTTGTTTGCCAAGATACCTGCTGAGAACCAGTATGAGCTTATCGTCACCAATCCGCCGTACGTGGACGCCGCTATCATGGCGGATTTGCCGCCTGAGTTCTTATATGAGCCTGAGCATGCACTAGCAGCGGGTCAAGATGGCTTAGATTTGGTACATCGTATCTTATTTGAAGCGCCAGATTACCTTAGCCCAGATGGTTTACTGATCTGTGAGGTAGGTGACAGCGAATGGGCACTAAAACAAGCCTATCCTGAAATCCAGTTTGATTGGTTGAAGTTTGCACATGGCGGGCATGGTGTCTTTGCGATTACCTATGATGAGCTAGTCTCAAACCGTCAATTGTTTGCCTCTTATGTTCAGCTATTAGATAGCCTTCAGTAGATAAATATTAGCTTGAATGGGCCTCGGCTACACTAGCCGAAACTATAAGCAACAACTACAATCACTCATTATAAGCAACACAAGCAATAACCATGAGTGATTGGTCAAATAGTCATCAGTAGCGTTTACTTGTTTAAGGACAGTTATGGCAGGCAATAGTATTGGGCAGGTTTTTACGGTCACCACTTGCGGTGAGTCACATGGCGCAGGCCTTATGGCCATCGTTGATGGCGTACCACCAGGTTTAGCATTATCTGCAGACGACCTACAAGTTGATTTGGATCGTCGCAAACCAGGTACGTCTAAGTATTCAACCCAGCGCCGTGAGTCTGATGAAGTTGAGATTATCTCTGGCGTATTTGAAGGCAGAACCACAGGTACGTCTATCGGTTTATTGATTCGCAATACCAATCAAAAATCTAAAGACTATAGCGATATCAAAGATACTTTCCGTCCTGGACACGCTGACTATACTTATAGTATGAAATATGGCTTCCGTGACTATCGCGGTGGCGGTCGCTCGTCAGCGCGTGAGACGGCTATGCGAGTGGCTGCTGGTGCTATCGCCAAGAAATACTTGCAAGAACGTCTGGGCGTACAAATCCGTGGTCACGTTACCCAAATCGGCAATGAGCATAGTAATGTCCTAGATCCGAGCCAAATTGATTGGGAGTTTGTAAATAGCAATCCGTTCTTTTGTGCAGACAAAGAAGCGATTGGCCGTTTTGAAACCTTGATCGATAATTTGCGCCGTGAAGGCACTAGCTGTGGCGCGCGCCTTGATATCATTGCGAGCGGTGTGCCAGTAGGCTTAGGTGAGCCAGTATTTGATCGTTTAGATGCCGATATCGCTCATGCGATGATGAGTATCAATGCGGTCAAAGGCGTCGAGATTGGCGATGGGATGGCGGTGGCAGGTCAATTCGGACATAGCGCTCGTGATGAGCTGACGCCAGATGGGTTTGCAGCCAACCATGCTGGTGGTGTTTTGGGCGGTATCTCATCAGGCCAAGATATCCGTGTGAGTATTGCTTTAAAACCAACGTCTAGCATTACCACTGCTGGCAAGAGTATTAACACTCAAGGTGAAGCAGTCGATATGCTGACTAAGGGTCGTCATGATCCTTGCGTTGGTGTGCGTGCTACGCCTATTGCCGAAGCGATGCTAGCGATTGTAGTGCTTGATCATTATCTGCGTCACCGTGGTCAAAACGCGGATGTGAAGCCGCCAGTACAATCGATTACTTAGTATTTTTGTCGTAGAGTAATCAGCCCTTTGTTGTTTCCAGTAGTTTAATACTAGAAATGATAAAGGGCTTTTTTACATTCTAATAAAATACAGGTATTACCTAAATACAATTAATGTGTTGAGCGAGCAAAGTATCAGGCTGCCAGTTGATACTCATCAATAGCCACGCACTGCTGATGTCTAAATACCAATAATAACCGCTGACTAGGAATCGCTAGCCAATGACCAAACTCAATACTATCGACGCCTTGGCTCGTTAATGTTTGTGTACAATGATGACGGCTAAGGCCGATTAGGTTATTGATAATAGGGTTATCCGTTAATTGATGTGACATAGATTTTCTACTCCTCATTTACTTTACGAGTTTGAAGGTTCAACAGAACCTAGTGCTATCGTAAAACAAAGAAGTAGAAATCCTGTGTAGTCATGATGGAAAGTTGATGAACTATTATATAGTCATTCCACTATAAAAGTATTACAGCGTTAACCTCGCTTGAAGTAACACATATACATCTGCACTCGGTTGCCTTGTACTACTCTTAAATTGAATCGACTATAAGTTATTATTCTCAAGCTAAGGGCAGAGTGATACTAACCATCACACCAGAACGCTGGTTTTTACCAGTATCAGTTTTATCAGCTCTAGCTTCATCAGTGCCAGCTTTATTATCGTTGGCATGAACATTATTAATGGCTACCTGACCACCATGATGTTCAATCACTTGCTTTACTAAGGTGAGTCCAAGGCCCGTGCCTTTCTTGAGCATATTACTACTATGGTCATTTTGCCTCGGCTCAGTCGTAGAATCTGCCGACTCTGTATATAGATTATTGCTGTCTGTGCGATTCGTTGTTTGAGCTGAGGGTTGGCTTTGATGAGACAAGCTAAAGTAACGCTCAAATGCTTTGGCTATAGCATATTCAGGTAGCAGCTTTCCATCATTGAATATATCGATAGTGACGGTGCGAGCAGTGCTGTGCAGTGAAATATCAACAGTACGCTTGGCGAAGTGTATCGCATTATCAAGCACATTTTGCAGTACCTGTATTAACCAAAACTGGTCAGCATATACACTGGTCGATGCCAATATTTCTGCTGGCAAGTTTGCAGTATTGGTCACATTCTTATTATCAATATGTATATCGATAGGGTATAGATTCTGCTGTTGCTGCTTGGCTGTATTATCTTTGATCAAACTTTGCAAAAGCGGTAATAGGGGAGTCAATTGTCGGTTGAGTTTAAAGGTAGGCTGTTCTACTTTAGCCAGCAACAGTAGGCGGTCGATGAGTTGTTGCATTTTTACGCTTTGCTCACCAACCGTCTCAATGAGCATCTGCCGATCTTCATTATCTAGTTTATTGCCATCTAATCCATCATCCTCTAACAGCTCGCTACTGGCACGTATGGCGGTCAAAGGGCTTTTTAGCTCGTGGGTCAAAGTATGGACATAATCAGTCACATAAGCACGATTTTCGAGTCGATGCTTCATGGTCTCGATAGTATCTGTCAGGCTATTTAATTCATGACCCAGATAAAAATAGGGCTTTTTGGTGTCTTCTGCCAATGCACTGGTATATTGAGTCACCAAGGTAATACTTTGCTTGAGCCACCATGCGATGAGACCCGCTAAAATGAGGGCAGCAATGCTGATGAATAGCACTGTGATCAGCATGCGGTTACGTGTATCGTCCAAATAAGGTAGCACGCTGGCGACAGGTTTGCCGACGCTGACCACGCCGATAATATCGCCAGACATATTCTTTATTGGCTGTGCGACATACATGACCGAACCATCACGCTGCTGGCCATCCCGCAGCGTACTTCTTGCACCGTATTGACCTCTTAATGTGAGATAGACATCATTCCAGCGCCCATAATTTTGCCCTTCATTATTGTCAGGTTTGGGTAGCGAGTCATAAATGACCCTGCCGCTGCTGTCTGTTACATATACCCGAAAGCTACTATAGCTTTTGGTTTGATAGACGGGACCTAAATTATCGTTAATCGCTGGTATGCCCACAAAGGCTGCATCAAGTTGCGCTTGATAAGCCTCATCGTATAGTTGTCCTGTAGATAATGGTATCTGGAGACTGGCTGCGAGTAACTTACTGGTGTCTAGAAGCGTGTCTTCGATGACTTGCTGCGCGGTTGGCTTGACGTAGCCAAACAACTGAGTAAATACAACCACGCCGCAAATGATGAGTACCAAAGAGACTGCAAGCCAAATCCTAAAAAAGATACTTAAATTGAGTAGTCGTTTACGTTTAGGTGCTTGCTGCACAGTGCCAATGGGGTGCAATTTGGCATACCAATTGTTTTGGTCGTTATGAATGTCATTTTCAGCATTATTGGCATTATGATTCATCAGTTAGCAGCCATTGTTAAGCTGGACATAAGGCGTAACCCAGTCCTCGATGCGTATGAATGACTTCAATACTCGTATCAACGGTCGCAAGTTGCTTACGAATTGACTTGATATGGCTGTCTATCGTGCGTGCTAGGCGATGATCAGGATAGTCGCTTATTGCGTTAAGCAGCTGCTCACGGCTAAAGACTTGATGCGGTGCTTGTAATAAGGTGAGTAAAATTTTGCGCTCAGTATTACTAAGCTCCAGCTTTTGCTCTTGCCACGTTAATGAATAGTTGAGCGGTTGATAATGCCAAACGCCGGATTGGTTCTCAAACGTTAATGCTTGTCCTGATAGATTGTTTGACGAAGTATTATCAGTACTGTCATCTGAATTTGTAGTATGAGAGCTTGACTGTTGAATTAGCTGTTCACGTCGCCAAATGGCTTTTAAACGAGCGACCAACTCACGTGGACTAAAGGGTTTGGCGCAGTAATCATCGCCGCCCATCTCTAATCCCAAAATCCGATCGACCTCATCGCTACGCGCGGTCAAAAACACGATAGGTAAGTCTTTTAAGGCGTCGATATCAGGCGTATGACGTATTTGCTGACATAGGCTCAAGCCGTCACCGTCTGGCAGACCGACATCCATAATAATCGCCGATAGATCTTGTGCTTCATGACTATGCAGCATCGGCAGCACGCTACTGGCGTTATCCAACCAAGTTATCTGCCAGCCCTCACGTTTACAAGTCACTTTGAGTGACATGGCAATCGCAGGATCATCTTCTACCAGTAAAATATGGGTCATAGTCTCTACATCGTCTTATAATCTTAGTAAATTATCGTAGCACAAAACAGCAGACTGCTCTTGTTGCCACGGGTTAAATGGTGTGAAAAGTTAATGGAAAAGTAGGGTGCTCAGTAGATAGTATGCGATGTAATTATTTTAATGCATTTAAAAAAAGGCCAGCTCAATAAATAAGCTGGCCTTGGTAACGAAGATTAAGCATGGTTGTTTATTAATAGACTAAGCGAAAACTTACTTAAGACCTTTGCAATTGGCATAGTAGCTCACTGTAGCGGGCCAATCTGAAAAAATGCCTTGGACACCGACATCTTGCGCTAGTACGTCAATATAATTCATCATATCACCGTCATTGTTGATAGCATCACCAAGACCGCTATAGTACCAATCGCCACCATCCGTTAATGGCCCTGAACGCTCTATCGACCAAGTAATGATTTTTAGACCATTGGCTTTGGCTTGTTTTGCGTATTCTGATGGTTGCATATTTCCCTTACCATCAGTAGTGACTAGCAACCAAAGTGCTGGAGCGATGGTGTTTATGCCACGTGCTTTGATATCAGCCAATGAGTGCTTCCATGTGGCTGCGTCATTTTTATCAAATGTTTTATTCTTAGCGGTCTCATTGCTGTCATCAATAAGATAGACGGCATTAGCACCATAAGCTGGCTCGTTTTTGATCCAGTAATCCAGATCTTCTATATTAAATGACTGGGCAAATACATCGCTTGCAGGTACATTCGCTGCCTTATAAGTATCTATCAGCTGTTGGCGGTAATTGTTCAAACGATAGCCGTTAAACGGCATGGTCACTGCAGGTGCCTTTAGCTCAGGCGTGTGCTTCATACCTAGTTGACGTGCCAACGCGATATGCTCCTTTAGAGTTAACACTTTGCCGTTTTGCGAGTATAAGTCCGTTCGCCAAGGCGCAGTTGCATTCATATATTCACTAATACTGGTTGCTTTTTTATTGGCAGCATCCATCTTACCCGTCAAGGTTTTAAACTGAGCCGCACTGATATCTGAGGTGCGGCATTCGATACTGTCGGCATTGGTAAGTTTGCCTGTAGGGTCCAATATGGGCGGTACAGTGCATTGGTTTGCTAGCGGCGTGGTTAGAATATTAGTAGTGGTGTGTAAATCATTTTGGGCATGACGACAGACAAGCTCACCGTCATTGGTAAAAGCGACATCACATTCCAAGATGCCAGCACCCATTTGTGCTGACGCCACGTAGCTATCATAAGTATGTTCAGGGAGCTGTAATGGCGCACCTCGATGTGCAATAGAGAAGTCTGTCTTACTTGGCAGTTGCCCCCTGCATGCCTGTAGCTCTTCTTTTAGTGGTCCTTCGTCCATATCGTTTATCAGATAAAACGGACGCACTCCATAGGTATATGCGACAGGTGAGGACAATTGTGGTTGCGCTGTCGATAAAGGGGCTTTTGATGTGAGCATTGAGCGGCTATCGGTAGTGCAGCCTACTATCAATAATGAGCTGATCAGCGTTAAAGGTAAGGCGATATTAATCTTATTAACCTTAGCCAGCGTCTGCTTACTCAGCTCAAGCGCTGATTTATTAGAAATTGTCATGTAAAATGTTCCTGCAAAATTATAAAAAATCCCATCGGCCAGATTGATAGGAATTGAAAAATTAACGTTTGACTATTGGTTGCTACTTGCCAAAAGAAGCTAAGGGTCGTGCATTCTTGTAAGAGCTTAGTTTGGTAAGAGCTTAGTCTTGTAAGAACTTAGTATTAATGCGGATACAATTGTAGGCACATGTACTAAAGAATAGACAGCTGACAGTATTTAAGCTTGATAGTTTTAAGCTTGATAGTACTGAGCTTATCGGTCGTAAAGTCATACGTGTCTTCTTATACTGTTCACATTTTCGCTACTGTCCGTTTGGTACCTCACTATTGACCATACTCTCAAACTAACAGATGATATTGACCATATAATGACACACACATTATCTTGGCAAAAAATATAGAAATGCTTAAGGCATCTCTCACTACATTATTAAGGATAACTATGAGTAACTATTTAGACGCCGTCGTCGTTGAGCACAATCCCTCTCAAAAAAAGATAGATCGCGCGGTGATTTGGCTACACGGCTTAGGTGCTAGCGGTCATGATTTTGAGCCAGTTGTACCGCAGCTTGGGTTGGCTGATGATATGGCAGTACGTTTTATCTTCCCACATGCACCTAAACGCCCAGTCACAGTAAATGGCGGCATGGTGATGCCAGCATGGTACGACATCATAGAGATGAGTCTAGAGCGTAAAGTAGATGTGGCTCAGATTCAAGAGTCTGCTCAGCAGATACAAGATTTGATTAGTCGTGAGATAGAACGCGGCGTGTTACCAGAGCATATCGTTATCGCAGGGTTTTCGCAGGGCGGGGCAGTTGCGTACCATGTGGCACTTGGCTATCCAAAACGTTTGGCTGGCTTGATGACGCTCTCTACCTACTTAGCAACCAATGACAATATTGAGTATAGTGCTGCCAATAAAGATATGCCGATTTTGATTGAGCATGGTTCTCATGATCCAGTTGTGCCTGTCATCCTAGGTGAGCAAGCCCAGCAGTTATTGTCGGCAAAGGACTATAATGTGTCTTACAATACGTATCCGATGGCACATCAAGTCTGTATGCCGCAGATTCAAAATATCGGCAAATGGTTAAACACTGTTTTAGCATAGCCCATTAAGCTGTAACGTAATGTAATGCAGGCTACTTATAGGTTGAAACCTAACCGATATCTCCTATATAATAGCCAGTCTTATTGGGGATGTTCTGGCTTCGACGCTGGTGATGAAACTCAATGATGCATGTCGAGAGTGTATGTCCTCTCGTTAATCAAACATATATTGTTATAGTCGCAAACGACGAAACTTACGCTCTAGCAGCTTAAACCCTGCTTACTTAGTTGCTGATCACCTACAGTTGGTTAACTAAGTTGAAGCGTCCGCATGTAGGCTCGCCACAAGTGATTGTCTCAATTGCTTGGGTTCAAAAGTAGAGAATCGTCCAATCCATCCTGACTGTCGGATCGGTGCGGATTAAAACTAAAGACAGAAACTAAACATGTAGATTCATGAGCGTAATGCTGGCGGACGCGGGTTCAACTCCCGCCATCTCCACCAAACATTAAAAATCCGATCACTTAGGTGGTCGGATTTTTTTTGTCTAAATTTTACGGTTAATTAAAAAAACAGTGTTACCCATGAACTTTTAATGAGAAAATAAAAACTATTTATATAGAGTAATCATCAAGTCTTTGGAGTTGAATCACAATTTTTTGTTGTCTATGGAGAACATAATATTAACTTGTCTTAAAGAATAATTCTGATTATTCTTAGTTGAAGCATATTCTTCGCATCAGGCGATGCAGTAGCAAGAATGAGCGGACTTTCAAATAACTACAGGGAATGTATTATGTTAGGAAAAATGATGTATCAGCCATTGCTGATCAGTGGTTTAATCGAACACGCTGCCCGTTATCATGGCGATACGGCGGTTTTGTCCAAAGAAGTCGATGGACAGATGACTCATACCAATTGGCGTACTGTCTCAGATAACTCAAAACGATTGGCCAATGCGTTAGCTACACTGGGACTTAAATCATCAGAACGCATAGCAACTTTGGCTTGGAACAATCGTCGTCATTTAGAAGCTTGGTATGCGATTTCAGGCAGTGGCATGGTTTGCCATACTATCAATCCACGTTTGTTCCCCGAGCAGCTGAGCTACATTATCAATGACGCTGATGATCGTGTGCTATTTTTTGATACTACTTTCCTACCGCTAATTATGGCAATCAAAGAGCATATCAAAGGTGTTGAATACTTCATTTGTCTAAGTGATCGAGATGATAGTATCGTAGAAAAACTGCCTAATGTACTGTTCTTTGATGAGCTATTAGTAGAAAACTCTACTGACTTTGACTGGCCTCAATTCGATGAAGCAACAGCCAGCTCTTTATGCTACACCTCAGGAACTACCGGTAATCCTAAAGGTATTTTATATACGCATCGCTCTTCTGTGCTGCATGCGATGGCATTGTGCATGCCTGATGTCTCCGCGCTCTCTGCACAAGACGTTTTGTTACCCGTAGTACCGATGTTCCATGTCAATGCGTGGGGCACACCTTATGCAGCTGCCCTGACTGGTTGCTCTCTCATACTTCCTGGTCCAAATCTCGATGGTGACAGCCTAGTATCTCTCATTGATGATTATCATGTCACAGTTGCTCTAGGGGTTCCAACAATCTGGCAAAGCCTATTAACCGCTGCCAAAGCCAGAGGTAGTAAGCTTGATAGCATGACGCGTACTATCGTCGGAGGAGCCGCATGCCCACCATCAGTAATCAAAACGTTTAGAGAGGATTTTAATTGCGATGCGGTGCATGGTTGGGGCATGACAGAAACCAGCCCACTTGGAACGATGAATCAAATAAAAGCCAAGCATAAATCGCTGAGTAAAGATGAGATTAATGAGTTGCGTAACTCTCAAGGTCGTCCACCCTACGGCGTTCAGCTACGTCTCATAGATACTGACGAGCCGCTACAGCGAGTTGAAGAAGATGGTATGTCTCAAGGTCGTTTACAGATCAAAGGGCATTGGATCATCAATGACTATTACACAGAAAATCCTGATGCGATAACTGAAGATGGTTGGTTCGACACAGGCGATATTGCAACCATTGATGCCGATGGATATATGAATATTCGGGATCGCTCAAAAGATTTGATCAAATCTGGTGGAGAGTGGATATCGTCAGTAGAGCTTGAAAACATCGCAGTCGCCCATCCGCAGATAAGAATGGCGGCCGCTATTGCTGCAAAGCATAAAAAATGGAGCGAGCGCCCAGTATTGATTGTGGTGAAAGAACCAGATTCAGAAATCGATGAGTCGCAAGTGCTGAGCTTTTACGAAGGTAAAATCGCCAGCTGGCAAATACCCGATAAAGTCATATTTGTAGATAATATCGTCCTAAATGGCGCTGGGAAAATGGTCAAAAAAGATCTGCGTGATGACTATGGCAATGTGTTATTAGGTAGCTGATTTGGCTGTTAAGAGCATAAATTGATAATGCTACTTGCCAAACCAAGTGTATAATCTAGATAGGTTTTTTAAGAATAGTGGTATAGGTGAGTAGGGCGTTTGAGATGCTCATCATCTATATCGCTTGTCATGATCATTATTTCAAATGAGCACTGACAGGTTAAGGTACATCAGATGCATGGATTGGGATAGATAGAGCAGGACAGTATAGAACGCTAGATACAACAAAGCCCCTGATATCAGGGGCTTTAGCTGTTCTATAAGATAGTATAGGACTATGTAATGGTACCCGGAGCCGGAACGATATTTAATAGATAAGTATTTGATTTATAATGACTAATTAATTTTTTATAGATATAGTATACTCACCAGTATACTTATAACTCTACTTTCAGTTCTATATGACCATCGACCATAACTTATTTATACATATTGAAATGAGTAGCAAGTGGCTTAACGTCTTCTACCGCCTTCTTTAATCTCATTTATAATTCTACTATTTTTAGCAAAAGGGTCTTCTTCAGTGCTACTGACGTAAGCTGTTGAAGTACTAGTGAGGTCTGTATTCTGAAACGACTCAACCTCTTGAACAGAAGTGACAGTCGGTAGTCTATCATGACTGTCTGCAGTGGTATTAGTACGTAATGTTTTACTAAGGGCTATATCAAGGATCGGTCGATCTAATGGACGATATAATTGACTACTGCCGACATCGTCTGACTCTTTAGTATGTGTTTGAGACTGCGTCTGCTGGCTATCAATCAAAGTTTCATTTTCAGTACAATCTTGATCAGCATCCTTTTTAGAGTATGGCAACGACCCTAAGTCTTCAGCCTCTTCAATTTGATCGTTGATACCTTCGCAAGTATTAGGACTGATATTGTTTTCCAATATAGCCTCAGTGCTGTTGATCTTAGCTTCTAAGCTTTGCTGAGTTTCATAAGAATCAAAAAACGTTTTCCCATAATCACCTCGTAAAAAAGCATTAGTATGTGGTTTAGTTTTAGGAACGTTGGAATGGAATATCTTACTATAACTCTCAATTATATCGTTAAGCATTTGACTTAGTGTCTTATTTTGATTTTTTGCAATAAGCTTTAACAACTTCTTGTTTTCAGTAGTAAGTCGCAAACCTTTTGCTTCAGCTTTCTTATCGCGATCTCGCTTAGCCTTCGAAAACCAAACATCACGCATTTTTTTAATAAACGCGTTTCTACTAGCAATGATCTGTTCATTTAGTATTATATTTCTACTTTTAAGCCAATGGTAGTCGAAAGCCCAGTAGTCAAGTGACGCAAGCATATGGTTAAGCCTACTCTCAATATCTGATTCTGGAAACTTGATGGTATCAGTACTAACTAAAGCTTGTATTTTTTGAGTCGACAGCTTGCTATTCTTTAAATGATTTTTTGCCATGTATTTATATAAGTGATTGACTAAAAGTTTATCACGCTTATTTATCCATTTTAAGGATTGGTTTTCAACTCCAGACAGTAAATATGCTTTTTTCAAAAAAATGAATGATGATTTTTTAAAGTATATATTTTTTCTAATATCACCCTCGTTCCTTTCTTTAATACTATCTTCCAAAATTTGAAAATGAATATTAAAAATAATATCATGAATAAATATATCAATATCAGAGTCTAATGCTAATTGATTGGAATTAACTGCTAGATACTTATCTAATAAACCTTGATATTTTAAAACCATATATAGCCATAGCGCTGCTCTTTTATTGTTGTAAAACCATTTGGTATATTTATATGGAATATTGTTGTCAGCAGATTTTTTCAAAATAGAGTCTACCGCGTACTTGCTTGAGTTTTTTTCTTCAAAGTAATTTAATAATTGGAGTTTTACATTTTTATCGTTTTTCAAAATATATTCGTATTTGTATTTATGTATAGAACGTAAATAAAATAAACACCAGTAAGTATCGTAAACACTAAGAGCGTTTACCTTTCTTGTAATATATTCTAAATCTCGAATATAATTTGATTGTGCTTTTTGGTTCTTACTATTACTCACTGACTATCTCCAAGTAAACTATACAGAGGTAAATTTAGTAGTCCTAGTACAATAAGGGTAAGACAGATTGTAGTCAAGTAATCATCATGTGAACGTCTAAATACTTTCATATATACATAAATAAAAAGTCATAAAAACGTCATTATTTATCATCAATATAACAGATAATACAAGGCTTATAGGCAATAAAACCTATCTATCCTTCAAGAGTACAGTATCATCTAACTCCATCCAAATAATCTACCTACAGTACAAAGCGATTTCTAGCTGCTAAACTAGTCATCCTTCAATGCCAGCTTAAGAATAGCTGCACTACGGCAGCTCATCCTTAGTAGGTTATTTATATTATTACTTAAACACAGCAGCTACTTGTTCTACTGCTGAGGGTATAACTCTCAGCGATCATCATTATAAAAATACGGACTGTTCCCACCCTATGAATTCAAATCCATAGGAGTACCGTTTTGTCTTACGCACACCTTAACCAACCATTAGTCGTTGCAAAAGTACACAGTTTAGTTATAAGCGTATTAGCGAACGCTATTACATTTAATGAGACTATGAGCAAATTGAACGAGATTTATCTCTCTTTCATGACTCACCTTAATTCTGAGCTACTTTATTCACAACCGATTGTCGCATTTATTTATAGCACCAATGCTATTGTTGGCGATGATTATCCAGAAAACGTTATTTGGAATCATGATAAAACCCAACGATTTATCACTACGTTGTCGTGCTATAAGAATGATATTGACAATGAGCGTCTAGCATTCGTTTATCAGGAGAAACAAAACCAAGAAAAGTTAGGTCACTATGCCAATAATCTTATTACCCATTATTCAAGGCTTTTATTTGTACGTATAGATTTAAAGTACGCGCAAGCGACTAGCCATCTTGTGAATATTGAGGACTTCAATTGTCACATGAGGAATCTTCGGGATCTTATCGGCAATAAGAAAACGTGCTTTAAGCACTTGCAAGGCAATGCTTGGGCTATTGAACAAGGAGAGAGCAATGGTGGACTACACTGTCATCTACTGCTTATGTACGATGGAGCGAAACGACAGAACGACTGGTATCTTGCTAAAGAGGTCGGTAAGAAGTGGAAGATGATTACTGGAGGACTAGGAGAGTACTATAGCTATCACGATACAGAGCGTAAGCAGAATTATGCACGAAACGGCAAATTAGGTATTGGCATGATTCATCAAAATAATGCTCAGGAGGTTGAAAACGCAGTACGATCAGCTCTTTATTTAACGGAGCCAAATAAATATGAGCAGCGATTGAAATTATGGCTACCAAATATGCGTACTTTCGGTCATGGTGTTTATCGTACGAAAAAACGTAGAGGCTTACCGCCCATATCAAAATAATTTCAAATATATAGTATTCCAATGAAATAAGGCAAGGAGCCACTTCTAATTTGTCTATTAACCTTAATCCATCTTAATTAAAGGTCTGCTTAATCGCAGGCCTTTTTTTATGCGCAAAATAATAGGAGTCATCATGCAAACAATTTGTCCTCACTGCCATTCATCGCGAGTAACGAAAAACATTAATGTTGATAGCCCCTTTAGTATTATCGAGCAGCTATGCTCGTCAACGACTTTATCGGGACTTGGCGCTAGCGTCTGTAAGTACTACAAGGTAAATCCTGCTATCGGAATAATCGCAGGTAGTGCTATTGCTTCAGCGATTAGCTTAGCTAGAGATAAGCTACAGCCACCTCTTCTTGTTGTGGCTACTCAACCTAGCTATTTATGCAATACCTGTTCAAAAACATTCACTATCTAACTCTCTTATTGAACTACCAACTCAATTAATTTAAAAGGAATACTCTTATGGCACATTTAATCGAAAACATGGCATACGTTGGCGATACCCCTTGGCATGGCCTTGGTAACCAGCTTCCTAAGAATCAGCCTATCGAGGTCTGGGCACGTGAGGCCGGTATGGACTGGCGTATTGAATCATCCAATGTCAGCTACATGGCAAACAACGATAAAGGGCAAAGCCTGATCATGCCCTTTGATACCAATAAGGTCTTATATCGCTCAGATACGCTTGAGCCACTTAGCGTAGTCAGTCAACGCTACCAAGAAGTACAGCCGCGTGAGATCTTAGAGTTCTACCGCGACTTAACCGAGCACTCACATTTTGAGCTTGAAACTGCAGGCATCTTAAAGGGTGGCCGTAAGATGTGGGCATTAGCTCGTACCGGGCAGTCTATGACTTTAAAAGGCGGCGACGTGAGTAATGGCTACCTGCTCTTAGCAACGGCTTGTGACGGAACGCTAGCAACCACAGCGCAGTTTACTAATATCCGTGTGGTGTGTAATAACACCTTAGCGGTAAGCTTAGCCGACGGTAGTGGCGGTGTGGTCAAAGTACCGCATAGTACCTCCTTTGATGCTGATCGCGTCAAGCAGCAACTTGGCGTATCGGTCAAGCAGTGGAACGAGCACATGTACGAGATGAAGCAATTAACCCAGCGCCGCGTCACTCAAGCAGAAGCGGCGAACTATCTAAACCGTGTGTTCAATGATCAGGATAACGACATCATTCTGTTTAACAGCGCTAAGAAAGAAAAGGACGCCGTTCCTAACGCTCGCGCTATGAATCAGGTGATGAGTATGTTCAACGGTCAAGGTCGCGGGGCCGATCTCGACTCAGCGCGTGATACCGCTTATGGCCTCTTGTCTGCTATGACAGAGTATGTGGATCATGAACGTAGAGCGATATCTACCGATCACAGACTAGACTCTGCTTGGTTTGGCGCAGGCGCTAAGCTTAAAGACAAGAGCCTAGAGGAAGCCTTTAGTCTTATTGCCTAAAGTCTATTGGTACACTTAATAATTAGACCACGCCTAAGCGCGTGGTTTTTTTATGCCTGTTATTTCATTTCAATCAATTTATCGAAGGAGTTCACTATGAACATGATCGCATTAAACACCAGCACATCAGTAAGACGTACTAAGCGTTTAAGCGCTAAAGTCAAAGCGCCTGTAACTGACAAGGCTAAAGATAAGAGTAAGCGGATCGATCCCTTTGCTACTGAGTCTACTACGCCGCTAACTCCTAAGCGCCTAGTTAGTACTAAAGACTTAAGTCATGACGAGTGGCTTGCGGTACGCCGTCAAGGAGTAGGCAGTAGTGATGCTGCCGCTGCTTGCGGTATTCATCCTTACTTGTCGATGCTAGAGCTATGGCTGATTAAGACGGGACGCGCAAGCTCAGACTTAGATGAGAGCTTAGACGGCTATGCACCCCTGTATTGGGGTAATACGCTTGAGCCAATGGTCGCTAAGTACTACCAAGAAAAGAAAGGCAATAAGGTACGGCGCGTAAACGCTATCTTGCAACACCCTGAGCCTGATAAAGCCTTTATGCTCGCGAATTTAGACTATGCAGTAACAGGTAGCGAGGAAGTACAAATACTTGAATGCAAAACCGCTGGGGAGCATGGCGCGAAACTATGGCGTGATGGCGTACCGCTATACGTCACGTGCCAAGTACAGCATCAACTGGCAGTCACTGGCAAACAAGCTGCGCATATCTGTGTGCTGCTATGCGGACACGAAGCGAAGATCTACAAGGTTGAGCGTGATGAGCGCTTAATTAAATCGATCATCGAGCAAGAGCGTCTGTTCTGGCAATACGTGGAGACAGACACACCGCCAAGTCCTGATCATAGCGAGTCAGCTGCTAAAGCGCTTAAGCTACTTTATCCAACGCCTAAGCCCTCAAGCAAGGTCGATCTACGAGAGGATAAAGGCGCTAACAAGCTGTTCGATAAATTGCTTAGCTATCGCGCGTCAATGGAAGATCTAGAGCAGCGTCACGATCAAGTCAAGCATCAGCTACAAACGCTGATCAAAGACAATGAAGTGGCCCTCTTTAATCAAGGCGCGATCTCGTGGAAGCGCTCTAAGGACAGCATTGGCCTTGACAGCAAAGCGGTTATCAAAGCGCATCCTGAGCTACTCAAACGATTTAGTAAAACTAAGCAAGGCAGTCGTCGCTTCGTCGTGCTAAGTGATTAAGTATGTATCCCATCAACCGATACATTAACAACCCAAAAACGAATCAAATAAAGCGCATAAACGCCCACCCTTACAGGTGGGCTTTTTATTTGCTTTACCCGTTCTATTAAGCACAAGGAATACCACTATGATTAAAGGTCTAACCATCACCCCGCCCGTACTCGGTCGTATTAGCATTGGACGTGTCATCAACAAAGATGGCAAGCGTCTGCCTGCGAAAGACGATCAATTCACCATTACCAGCCAAGTGCAAAACAAAGACGGCTGGATCAATCATCCCTTAGACGAAAAGCTTCGTAAAAGTAAAACCGATAAGCTTCGTCAAATACCCGTACGTATGTTGTTCAATGATCCTGAGCTTAATTTGCGAGCAGAATATACCCTGTTCGATAGGCAAACTGGCAGGCCGCTATGCGTCGGTGATGGTGAGAGCTGCCAGCGTCGAACCAATAACGGTGTGGAGCAGTTGCCGTGTCCGTCCCCTGATCGCTGTCCACTCGCACAAGGCGGAGCTTGTAAACCATACGGTCGTCTCTACGTCAATCTAAGTGAAGACGATGAGCTTGGCACCTTTGTCTTTCGCACCACTGGCTTTAATAGCATTCGTACTTTAGCAGCAAGATTGCGCTATTTTGCTGCGGTATCCGGTAATAAGCTGTCGTGTTTACCACTGCAACTCACCCTACGTGGTAAAAGCACGACACAAAGCTATCGTACGCCGATCTACTTTGTGGATCTGACACTGCGCGATGGGATAACGCTTAAGGAGGCGGTATCAGATGCGCAAGCGATTGATCATGAGCTGATTGAACACGGCTTTGATCAAGCGGCTCTAGAGACTACAGCAAAGCAAGGCTACGTCGATTCATGCTTTGAGATCGATAGCGATGGCTTACTAGATGTTGCTGAAGAGTTTTATCCAATGAATACCGACCAAAGTGATAGTCAAATACAGAGTACTAATGATCACCTATCTACTCATGATGTGACCAGCATTGAGAGAGGGCTACGACAAAGTGTGACAGTGGTGAGCTAGCTGAAAGCCACGGCATAAAGAAGGAGCTGATCCGTCAGCTCTTTTTAATGTGTCAGCCAGATACTGGACAGCATAGGACGCCGTAAAAAAATATAGGACTCGCTAAGTATATGAGAGGAGATGCTCTCACTCACTTATAAGGAGAAAATCATGGACAATTTAAATTCAACACTACCAGTAATCGAGCCATGCAATCATATTCCCCAGCTTTTAAGCATTAAAGATGTCAGTAACTACACTGGCCTTAGTCGTTCTACGATTTATGAGCTGGTCAACGAAGAATCCAATCGCTATGATCCAAGTTTTCCTAAAAAGGTAAAGCTTACTGAGGTGAGGGTAGTGTGGGTAGCAAGTGAGATTGCAGAGTGGATTAATGAAAAAATTAGTGAAAGAGTTTCTTGATATTTTAGTTTAAGTAGGTGAGTCAAGATCACCTACTTTTTTTATAGATTGTAAGAATATTTATACCAGACCTTGGTGACGAGCTATAACTGAAGAATTTTTTACCATTTTGGATATTTTTGATTACTATCAACAAATGCACTATCTGGTATATCTTCTTCTGAATCGCTATCAAAACGTCCCTGTTTAGCTTTTTCTTGAGCTATATCGTTTCTCTTTTGTTGTTCATGATCATCAAGCTCTTCATTATCGATGTCATCAATAGAATTCTTAAAATTACTCATACCGTTCTACTTTTAAATGTTAATGAAAGTATAGTATCGATTGATCTCATTATTATTTCAAGAATTTTATTTCTAGATGTAATTGAATAGCTTTTGTAGAGTAGGTTAGGTACTGTTAGTGATAGTCTGCTCTATTTAAAAGCTCTTTTTGCTCATCACACACCCTAAGACCTATCTGTATCGCTTCGCTCAGATCAGCGCCTTCTTTAATTGAGTAAGGTACATTGGGCTCAAGTCCGGCTTGCTTTAACGAATCTGATGCTGCCTTATTAAGCGGCGTACCTATATAAGACTCATCCGTGAGATTTTCAGGCAAAAAGAATACCTGACGCCCAATACCTGCGTGAGGTTGACCACAAACAATTTCACCGTACTCAACGGTAAATGGATAAGGCTTATCGTTATCTACTGGCCAAGAAGAGTCTCTCACCGAAATGAATCCTGCACCATAGAGCTCGCCATTTGGTTCTGGTGCAGGAGTACAACCAACTTGCCCCATTAAAGACAAAGCAAACGCAAAAAGTGTTATCTTATAATGCATGCTATACCATCTTTATTTTATTGAATGAGCTGTTACTATACCTAAATTCAACCAAATAATATCGGCTTTTAAGTTAAAGCTTTAAAAGGTATCACTAAAATGTGCGCCAACTTCCAACCTATAAGCCTCAATCAAGCCAAGCTATTCACCAGCTATCAGCTCGATTTCGACTTTAAAGAAGAAGTATATCCAAACTATGACGCGCCACTGCTGTTTGCAAACGCTAACGATCAACAGATGCAATGGCGACAAGCACGCTTTGGTATGGTGCCAAAATGGGCAGATAGTCTTAACATCACGCGCTACACCTATAACGCGAGAAGTGAGACGGTACATACCAAGCCAAGCTTCCGTGATGCTTGGCTTGGTAGTCAGTTTGCTCTTATACCGGTTCAGACGATCTTTGAGCCGAAATACGTGGATGGCAAAGCTCAGCGCTGGGGTATTCAGCGTACTGATCAAGCGCCTTTTACGATAGCTGCTATCTATCAAGCAGCTAGAATAGGAGGTGAGATTATCCGCTCAATGTCACTACTGACTATTAATGCAGATAATCATCCGTTCATGTCACAATTTCATAAGCCTGATGATGAGAAGCGATCTATTGTCGTTATTGCGCCTGACAAGCACATGGACTGGCTACGCTGTCATCATAGTCAAGCTCACAAGTTCTTGCAGCCCATGAGTGACCAGTTCAACGCAAAGTTTATGCCGAGTAAACCTGCTCAACCTAAGACACTGTAAAATACAGTTTTATGAATGAGTTACTGAGGTTACTTAAATATTACGGAGAGAAAATACTTACCCGGCCTGAAAGTTAAATTTATATAACGTGCAAACTTCAGATAATTTTTATTTAACGTTTTGGGGTATTGATAGTTGCTCATTTGCAGGTTTTTCTAGTAGCTCAACATGTATTTGATTGGTTATGAGATCTAATGCTGGCTGTTTAATTTTAGTAAAATACGATACTTCGCTAGCTTTTAACTCAAAGGATTTAATTCGGTTATTCATAAGATTTAGATAGCCTCTATAATTATTCAATAATATAGAATATTTTTGATGACTGTCCTCAACAAGCGTTTGAGAAAGTTGGTACTGATTAAGCCTATGCGAAAGAATATGCTCTAAATGCATACCTAATGGTAAAATCTCTAACATCTGTTGCACAAAATTTAGTATTAAGCCAATATGCTCTTTGTCTTTAATCTGCTCAGACTCTATTAGGTTGATTAAGTTCAACATAAAAAAATTCATATGGTTCTTAAGATGCATAGAATCCGCAAGCGTTGTATTGGCTAAGGACTCAATAGTTTTCGTATCTTCATCAGATTGTAAAATCAATTTGAGGTTCTGAACCACTGATAAGTACTGACTAACTTTATCAGTATAAAATAATATATTTTGCTCATTTATTGTTTGTGAAACTTCTAAAACTGCGCTTCTTACGACTTCTATTTTTTTACTAAGTATTTGTGTTTGTATTACAGTAGCAACCATAAGTGAGGCAGTAGAAATAGCTTGAGCAGCAACGATCGTGCCTTGGATGCTTGACTGCATTGAACCAAGGTTTTTGACAAAAGTTTCAGTAGTAAGTGCCTGAACTTTTTTGAGAGGAACATGCTGAATAATCCCTTTTGACTCTAGTCCTTTTTTCCAATAGGCAACGCCATCCCTGAAAATAACTTGGTTATTTTTTATGGCCTTGATCAAATCTGCACTAAAACGTTCTTGATCAAATGTAAATATATCAGTTTCCATAATTATTCCTAAAATTCGTCGTAGTCTGAGCTATTTTTAGTATACTTTGTACGCATCATTGCGACGATACAAACGGCAGGTATGGTCACTCGATAAGCAGTTGACGAAAAGTCTTTGATAGTAAGTGGTAATGTAGCTGCAGTTACGATAGGGTTTACTTTGGCCAGCTTAGGAATCATTTTAATACCAGCAAAAATAGCACCTGCACCTGCTACTGCTCCTGCATTACCATTTAACCCAACAGCGTTTTTAACGGTATTCCAAGGTTTAGATTTTAGAGACGTCAGACCGAGTAAACCTTTATCTTCTAAAGTTCGATACATATAACCAATATCGTCCATAGTTAAAACACGTTGGAATAATAACCTAAGTATTTTTTCTTCAACATCGGATATATTGGCTGTATCTTTATGAACATCTACACCTACTTTTTTAGCAACATCGAATACAATTTCTTGATATGTTACACCTTTCCCTCGAGTAAGATTCGCGAATGTATCACCACCGTATAATTGAAGCTCTGCTGCAATAGATTTCCAACTATTCTTATATGCTTGCTCTTTGCTCTCTGGGTACATGGCAATACTCTTATCCAGTGACTTTTTAAGTCCACCTGTCCATTGCTCTTTCCCACTATGGTCTTTTATCAAGGAGTTGGCTAATACCTTTAAATCCTGCCAATCGGCATATTGTAAAAAAGCTAGATCTTTATCTTCACGAAATTTTGATTCTACCGCCATGATTGAGTCGCCATTATTAATTAGTAGAAAAGAGTAGGGTATTGTTGGATATTGATTCTATTCAATGTTAAGTATAATTACTAGTAAGAAGTCTATTATTTTGCAATTTTTATTCAAAACCTTCACGACAACCATCGTCGTCTACCCTTTATTCGCTCTTGAATTTTTAAGCTCGCTATCTCTACAATCAAAGACATCTCTGATCACGTAAATACTCGTGATTGGTTATGCCTTTTTTTATACCATCCACCTACTGAGACAGTCATGTATGCGCTTGTTGATTGCAATAGCTTTTATGCCAACTGTGAGAAGCTCTTTCGCCCTGACCTAAGAGGTAAGGCGGTAGTAGTGCTCTCCAATAACGATGGCTGCGTGGTGGCGCGATCACCTGAGGCAAAGCAGCTCGGTATCAAGATGGGTGTGCCGTACTTTCAGGTTAAAGAGTTCTGCGAGAAGAACGACGTTACCGTCTTTAGTTCTAACTACACCCTGTATGCTGATATGTCTCATAGAGTCATGAGTACCCTTGAGAAACTATGCCCTACCGTTGAAGTGTATTCTATCGATGAAGCCTTTTTATACTTAGCCGATTATCCTACTGCAATGACTGATCTTAATGCGTATGGCACTAAGCTGAAAGCTATCGTCGAGCAGTACACCGGCATTCCAGTATGTGTGGGTATGGGCAGTACTAAGACCATGGCAAAGCTTGCCAATTACGCTGCTAAGAAGCACCCCGCCACTAAAGGCGTCTGCGTGCTAGATAATCTTCGATGGATCAGACGTATCATGCAGATCACCGATGTTGGTGAAGTATGGGGCGTCGGTCGTCGCTATAAAGTCAGACTCAATCAGATGGGTATTCATACGGTTTATCAGCTCGCCATCTGCGAACCTGCCAAAATAAGACAGCACTTCGGGGTGGTACTCGAGCGCACCTGCTTAGAGCTTAATGGTCAAAGCTGTCTTGGTATTGAGGCGGTAGAGGCTAAGAAGCAGATTATCTCTTCTCGCTCTTTCTCCACTCGCATTAGCTGCCCCGATGAGCTGAGTCAAGCAGTCTGTAGTCATGCGGCAAAAGCAGCAAGCAAACTACGTAAACAAGACAGCGTCTGTCATTACTTAAGCGTCTTTGCTAAGAATAGTCCGTTTAGTCAAACAGAGAGTTATACCTCCATATCCGGTCAATGTCAGTTTATAACCCCAACCGCTGATACTAGAGTGATGGTAGCCGCTGCTCGGCAGATACTGACTCAGATCTTTAAAAAAGATGTTCGCTACGCCAAAGCTGGCGTCATGCTGTTTGATATCTGCCAGCACCATGAAGTACAGCCTGACTTGTTTGCAGACGATAGTAGCGACAATCAAACCAACCAACAAAGTACCTCAAAGAGCGCAGAGGTTATTGCCGTTATGGATCAGCTTAATAAAAGATATGGTCAAAACAGTAATCAGCAGTCTGCTGTGTTTATCGCAAGCGAAGGCATTAAAGATAAGCAGTCATGGCAAATGAGCCGGGACATGCTATCGCCTTGCTATACCACAAATATTAACCAATTACCCAAAGTAGATTAAACCAGAGGTGGACTCAATGACGGTTAAGATAATAGGAAGGCTCACCGATGAAGGTGAGACGGTATTGCTCTCGCTTTATAGTGATAGAGTCAAAGCAGGCTTTCCAAGCCCAGCAACAGACTACGTGCAAAACCGCATTGATCTAAACACGCTGCTTATTCACAGTCCAACGACAACCTACTTGGTAGAGGTGGAAGGCGATAGCATGATCGATATTGGTATCTACCCCAATGATATCTTGATTGTGGATCGCTCATTAAGCGCTAGAAATAAAGACATTGTTATTGCACTAGTCGATGACGGCTTTACCGCCAAGCAGCTGATACTCGGTGAGCATATTATCTTACGAGCTCATAATGAGAACTATGCAGATATCGTGGTGAAAGGGTCACTGGAATTGTTTGGGGTGGTGGTGAGTAGTGTTAGGCGGTTTAAGAGGTGAGGTCTATGCAAACAATAATACGACTAATGAAGTCCCTTTAATATCTTGTAATAGGAAACTTTAATAGATCTGAGATCTGATCTTTATGTTTTTTAATAGAGCACAATTTAAACAAATGATAGTGTGGATAGCTAGCGAAATAGCATCATGGATTAATGAAAAAATTGAAGCAAGATCTGCTCAGTCAGTGGATAGCCGTATTACCTAAAAGTGAGACGGATAGTAATTTAATGTATTTATTCATTATATCAATAGCGCTAACTTACTTTTTGTCAGTGATATTTGTAACAATTTTTTAAAGTTGATAGATAAGACTTAAGACACTCAGTTAGCTTAGCAGTCTAACTAAAGGATTAAGCTACAATGGACTACGTTACTAACTCCTTAGAACTATTCATCCATTCTGTTGGCGTCATACCGAACCAAGTTTTAAATTGTCGGCTAAATATAGAGAGCTCAGCGTAACCCAACTGATAAGCGACATCCGTTAAGCTAATACTGTCAGTACTCATGATTCTTAAGGCTTCTTTTTTTCTTACCTCTTCTAACAACTCTCTATAAGTTGTCCCTTCGCTTTTCAGCTGGCGTTGGACTTTTTTTGGGTGCTGTCCTACGCATAATGCAACATTTGCCATACTACAATCAGCAGTAGCCAGTAGCATCTTCATAGAGCTTTCTATTAAAAACATGCCGCCGCGCGCAGTGGTATTACTTTCATTCTCTAACTGCTGCACAATAAGCTGATTTACCAAATCGTCTTCAGAGTAGTAGGGTTTATAGCTTAAATAAACAGTAGAAAAATATATCGCATTCTTTTCGCTATTGAATTCGACCGGGCACCGTAATATGTCGATCAATAACTGTTTTGATTGAGGCGATGGATTTTGTTTTAATTTTATTTTTTCTGGACGCCATGTTGGGCTAATTAAATCTGTTAGAACATTGCAAATCAAACATATAGACAGCTGTGATTTCTGCGCTCTATCTATATTCTGTGTGTTTTGACGTACGACATCAAGCTCGCACAATTTATCAGAGACCTCATTTACTTGAAAGATAAAACTTTCAGCATGAATATAAATATATTTTTGTGCCACAAGTAAAGCTTGCGCTATGTCTCGTTGTTTGGACATATAGACACCAATTAATCCTATCGTCTGGATACTCTGCTTAGCCCCAAGCTTTAAACCGAAGCACTCCTCATTACAGACAATACCTGCTAGCTCTAATAAATTAGTATATCTATCATGATCAATCAGAGAGTTTGGTTCGCGTATCATAGACGGTTTTAAGCCTACTTTATCTAAAATATTTATAGGATCCTGTCCATAGCTACGGACCAATTCTTCAAAACCATTTAGACTTGCCACTCTGATGTAACTACCCATACTATTCTCAATTTTGTCTCAAATTATTAAATCAATGTCCTACATAATCAATTTTTTGTCCTAAAATGTCAAGAAGTTATGAGAAAACCTTGTTAAAGTAAAATGTATAAAGATTCAATTTAGCTATTAAAGCCTTGTGAATCATCATGATAGCAGTGGAAAAGGGATTTTTTATGAAAACCAACTTTGATTTTATAGACTTAGAGGATCAACTACACGGCTGCCTACAACAGCAGAAAAACTATGCAGAAGCACAAGGTATCGAAAGTATTGCGGTTAGAAAAGAATATTTGTTGAGTTTAAAAGCTATCATTAACGATCACCGTGAAGCTTTGATTGAGGCTATCAATCAAGACTATGGTAATCGTTCAAGACATGAGACCTTGTTAGCCGAAATTATTACCGCAACAGATGATATAAATAGCAGTATCAAAAATCTAAAAAAATGGACGAAGGTACAAAAGCGTAAAGTAGATATGAGTATGTACTTTGGCGCAAAAAACCGTCTGATTCCGCAGCCTTTAGGGGTGGTAGGTTTAATCGTGCCATGGAACTTTCCTATCAATTTACTATTTTCTCAGCTGTCAGCCGTTTTTGCCGCAGGTAATAAAGCAATGGTGAAACTGTCTGAGAACTCACGTCACCTAGCCGCTTTATTGATTCAATTGATTCCACAGTATTTTGAACCTGAAAAATTACAGATCTTTGATGAAACGGGCGGGGTAGGTGTTGCTTTTTCTAAGCTGCCTTTCGATCATCTGATGTTTACAGGCTCTGGCGCGACTGGTAAAAAAGTCATGGCAGCAGCGGCAGAGAATTTAACAGCAGTTACTTTAGAGCTAGGTGGCAAATCACCTGCAGTTATTGATCCCAATTATTCTTTGGCAAAAGCAGTCGAGCGCATCATGTTCGTCAAGCAGTTCAATGCGGGACAAATCTGTACCAATATTGATTATTTATTTGTACATGAGTCACAAAAAAATCGCTTTATCCAAGCGACTAGCGAATGGGTGGCACAGCATGTCCCTGATATTCATCATAAAGACTATACCTCAATCATTGATGATTGCGCGTTTCAGCGTTTGGTTCATTGCGTAGAGGAAGCGCAAAATAAGGGCGCCACAGTAATCAATTTAAATAATCAACAAGCGGATGCCGCAGCCCGTAAATTTCCGCTGACTTTGATTTTTGATAGTACTGATGCGATGGAAATAGACACTCGAGAAACCTTTGGACCGATTTTGATGATTAAGACTTATGACCAACCTGAAGAAGTCGTTCGTTACATCGCTCAGCGCGATCGTCCATTGGCGTTCTATCCATTTAGTAAAGATAAAGCTTTAGTGAATTACTATATCAATCATGTGATGTCTGGCGGCGTGTCGGTAAATGATGCTTTATTTCATGTAGGACAGCACGATTTGCCGTTTGGCGGGGTTGGCGCTAGCGGTATGGGGCATTATCACGGTTATGAAGGGTTTTTGAACTTCTCAAAGATGCGGCCTGTGTTTTATCAAGCTAATTTCTCAAGCTTAAAATTTTTGGCGCCGCCCTACGGCAATTTCGCTGATCGAGTACTGAACTTTTTGGCTCGTGTTAAATCCTAATTTTTAACCGCAGCGCTCGACTATAGTCCTATATTTTAAACTTCAAATCGTTAAAAAAGTATCTGTATGAGCTGAATGATAAAACGCAAACTATTAAAGGAGTTAATAGCATGTTAAATAAGGATATTCAATCACAGTCAGAACCACATTTTGACTTTGATCAAATTATTATTGGTTCAGGTTTTGGTGGTTCGGTTAGTGCACTGCGCCTAAGTGAGAAAGGTAATAGTGTACTAATCCTTGAAAAAGGAATACGTCGTGAAGATAAGGACTTTCCAAAAACCAATCTCGATACCAAAAACTATCTGTGGGTACCTGAATTAGGTATGCAAGGGACGCTGCAGATGAGTTTTACTAACAAAGTCACTGTCGTACATGGCGTCGGCGTTGGCGGCGGATCACAGATTTATGCCAATGTACATTTTATTCCTGATGATGAAGTTTTTAACTCGAAAGCTTGGACGCGGCTGCGTAGCGATTGGAAAGAGACACTATTGCCGTATTATGGATTGGCACAGCGGATGCTTGGCACGGCCAAAAACACGTATACCAACATTGCTGATGACACCTTACAAGAAGTCGCCCAAGAGATGGGCTACGGTGATAGCTACAAGACAGTCAATACTGGGGTGTTTTTTCCGCTACCAGACGGTGAGAGAGGCAAGATTGTAAAAGACCCTTACTTCAACGGCGATGGTCCAGATCGCCGGACCTGTCAATATTGTGGCAACTGTATCATTGGCTGTCGATATAATTCTAAAAATACTTTGATGAAGAACTATTTGTATTTTGCTGAGCGTAACGGGGTTGAGATACGCCCTAGCTCTGAAGTTGTCAAAATCACCCCGTTAAGCTCTGATGGTAGTGATGGCTATGAGCTTATCGTAAAAGAAACACTGGGTAAAAAAGTACGCCAGTATAAATTACGCAGCCGAGGTGTCGTGGTATCTGGCGGAGTCATGGGGACGGTGCCGCTATTACTCAAAATGCGCGATAAGTATAAAACGCTGCCCAATATTTCATCTGAATTAGGGCAGGAGATTCGTACCAATTCTGAGACCTTAACCACTGCCAATGATACCCGTGAAAAAGTGGACGATGGGGTCGCTATTAGCTCATTTATATCCGTCGATGACAACACCAATATGGAGGTCAATCGTTTTCGAGAAGGCTCAGATGGTACTTGGTTATATGCGCCTTATGTGCCGATGGTCACAGGACCCAGATTCATAAGAATTTTGAAGTTCTTTATAAATACTTTAATCCATCCATTAAAGACGGGCAGAATGCTGCGCCCCAAAGGTAAAGCTCGTAGTTCTATTTTGTTTTTAGTGATGCAAAAGTCTGAGGCTTTTATTCATTTAGAATGGCGGCGCAAATGGTATCGCTTTTTTAAAAATGGCATTACGGCAGTGCAAAAAGCCGATGACGAGCCGTTGACTGTCTCTTTTCCATCAGCTGAAAAAGCCACCCGACTATACGCCAAAAAGCTAGGCGGGGAGCCGGGCTCTGCACTAAGCGAGGTGTTACTAGGGACGCCTATGACAGCGCACGTCATGAGTGGCGTCGCTATGGGTACCGATGCATCTAATGGCGTGGTAGATTTCTCCGGGGAAGTGTTCGGATATAAGAACTTGCGAGTGCTCGATGGATCGATCATTCCAGGGAATTTAGGGGTTAACCCCTCTTTGACCATTACTGCCTTGACGGAGTTTGCTATGAGTCAGATTCCTGTATTTTCGGCAGAAAAAGCCTCTAAAATTAAGCCTATCGATTTCAATGAACCGCTTGCAGGACAAGTCTCTCATATCAAAGGAATAGGAGATTTAGCAAGTGATTTAAATCAGATAAAAGAAAAGGAGTTCGTATAATGATTAAGAAAATTTTGGTAGCCGCAGTTTCGGGTACATTACTAGTAGGTGCAGCGCAAGCAGATGATCGTTTAAGCAGTAAGCCTGCGAGTAAATTTACCACGCAGCAGAACTATGCCGTATTGTCACAACTGCCTTTTAATGATAAACAGGATTTTGAGTTTGCTGCTAAAGGCTTGATTGCAAAGCCTAAGTCGAAACAAATAAAAAATGCTAAAGGCGAGGTTGTCTGGGATTTAGCAAAGTTTGATTTTTTGAATCAAGATAAGTTTATAGCTTCAATTAATCCAAGCTTACAACGCCAAGCTCAGCTCAATATGAATTATGGCCTATTCAAAGTTACAGATCGGATTTATCAAGTTCGTGGTTTCGATCTGACCAATATTACCTATATTAAAGGTGATACAGGCTGGATTATCTTCGATCCACTAACCGTACCAGAGTCTGCAAAAGCCGCTCATGCTTTGGTGACTAAGCATTTGGGAGAGCGTCCTGTCAAAGCCGTGGTATATAGCCATGCTCATGTTGATCATTTTGGCGGCGTAAAAGGCGTCATCAGTCAAGAGCAAGTCGATAATGGTGAAGTACAAGTCATTGCCCCGCGTGATTTTATGGAGCACGTGGTAAAAGAGACGGTACTTGCAGGTAATGCGATGGCGCGGCGTAGCTCGTATCAATATGGCATTATGATGCCTAAGAATAAGTATGGCGTGGTAGATGGTGCATTAGGTAAAGGAGTACCTACGGGTTTAGTTGGTTTGATTACGCCAACTTATATCGTAGAAAAAGATCAGGAGACTTTAAACATTGATGGGGTGGAAATGGTATTTGAAAACGCCCCAAATACCGAGTCACCATCAGAGATGATCACTTGGTTTCCGCAGCTCAAAACCTTATGGATGGCTGAGAACACGGTCGCTGGTATGCACAACTTATATACCATTCGCGGAGCGCAGTCTCGTGATGCTGCGACGTGGAGTAAGAGCATCAATCAAGCGCTACAAACCTATGGGGTCAAAGCAGATGTACTGATGGCTTCTCATCATTGGCCGCGGTGGGGCAAAAACAATATTGTAAAGTATCTAGAAAAGCAGCGTGATATGTATGGCTACCTACATGATCAAAGCCTACATCTGGCTAATAAGGGCGTAACGATTAATGAGATTCATGATCAGTTTAAAATGCCTGAAGCCTTAGATCAAGAATGGTATAACCGTGGTTATCATGGCTCAGTCAGTCACAATGTACGCGGAGTAGTGAACAAGTATATTGGTTACTACGATGGCAATCCAGCTACCCTGAATAAACTTAGCCCAGATGAAGCAGGTAAAAATTATGTTGCGTTAGCAGGCGGTAGTGAAGCTTTATTAAAACAAGCAAAAGCCGCTTTTGATCGTGGTGAGTACCGGTGGGTGGCAGAGCTGATGAATCATTTAGTATTTGCAGAGCCTGACAACATAAAAGCTAAGGCACTGCAGGCAGATACTTTGGAACAACTCGGCTATCAAGCTGAAAACGCAGGCTGGAGAAATGCCTACTTAGCTGCTGCTTATGAATTACGTAATGGCGTTCCTACAAACGTAAAAACCACTACTGCTGGTCCCGATCTAATCACCGCTATGGATACTGAGCTAGTATTTGATTACATGGGTGTGCGCCTAAATGCGGAGCGCGCGCTCGGCAAAGATTTTAAGATTAATGTGGTACTGCCAGATCGCAATGAAAAGATTGCTCTTGAATTAAAAAACTCGCACTTAAATGTGATGGCCGATACGCAAGCTTCCGATGCTGGTTTGACACTCACCTTAAACCGTGAAGATTTGAATACCTTACTGACCAAAACTGGCACGTTCGAATCGTTAATGAAGCGAGGAAAAGTGCAGCATCAAGGCGATTTGAGGTTGATTCAGCAGTTCTTTGGGATGGTAGATGATTTTGAGTATGGGTTTAATCTTGCTACACCTTGATATTAAGGAAATATGCATCAGAGTATCAAAAGCTTTATTAATTAGATGATAAAAAGCCATCAGATGGTAAGGTGTTTTTTAACACAAATTATCTGATGGTTTTATGTATTGTTAATAAAGTATTGCTGTAGAGAAGTGCCTCATACTCGTGTATATAGCTTCGATCGAATGAGGATGAAGGGTTGCTTTTTGGGAGTGCCAGATTATTTAAAAGATAATGAATTGGATAATTGAGACAGTTATACCCTCACTAAACCTGACCGCCCACGCCCTTAAACTTCTCAACTAAGTCTACAATCCTCTGAAACACGCTTTGTTTCTTGGTTAAATACTGTGGATTCAGTGGGCTAAGTTTTGGCAAAATAGCATTCAGCTCTGTCCCGTTTTCGCTAGGATACTCCCGCTTTAGGGAAACACTGATATAACGTTTAGCGGCAGCTAGATTGAGATTTTCATCAACGATTAGCTCTTCAACTTCGCGTTGCTGCTCAGTTTGCGCAAAGGTAAAGAAAGACTCAATGATGCTAGATTTGTCTGGAATCTTATCTAAATTAGTTTGATTAATAAAGTCAACTACTAAGCTTTCTTTAGCACGGTTGCCAATACTAGCTCGAATAAGACGCCGTACTTCCTCCACAAGGGCAGCTTTGTCCTTAGTTTTTTTGTTATGCTCAAAGATTAGCTCTAAAATATAATCAAGATTAATTTCTTGCGACTTGAGCAAATCGACTTCGAAAACTACCTCATCCCAATCAATGTTAGACTCTTGCTGCTCATTACCAGATTTCTCACGGCGTATCCAATCGCGAATATCATTGTAGGTTGAGCGATAGTCCTGCACCGTGCGCTCAGTTGGCACTGTAATGGCTTGCATAGCGGCTAAGTCATCATCCTCAAGATAGTGATCCGCTTTGAATGCGTCTACAGCACTAACGTCGCTCATGTCTAGATCCTGTAATGCCTTTAGACTCTCGAACTCGTCATAGTTTTGTAGTATATTCTCAACACGCAGATATTCACCAAATAACTTCGCAAATTCCTTTTTATCTTTTTCTTTGACGATTTCATCAGGGTTAGGAAAGCGCTGCTCTAGCTCTTTGACCACTTCTAGATAGCCACGTCTTGCCTTACCAGTGACTAAGTCGGTAAAGCCTGCCATGTATTCTTTATAGCTTTTCTCTAATACTACGTTTTTGGTATCGTTATTACCGAATAGAGTAATAGCGTCAATAGTGGCTTTCTCTAAATCGCGAAAGGTGACGATATTGCCAAAGGTTTTCGTGGCATCATAAATTCGATTAGTGCGCGAAAAGGCTTGCATCAAGCCATGATAGCGCAAGTTTTTATCGACGAATAAGGTGTTTAGCGTTGGCGCATCAAAGCCTGTCAAAAACATACCGACGACAATAAGTAAGTCTACTTCTCCGCTTTTGACTCGCTGCGCCAGATCGCGGTAGTAGTTCTGAAAGGACTTACTGTCGACGCCATAGTTAGTCTTAAACAGCGCGTTATAGTCGTTAATGGCAGCACTCAAAAACTCTTTAGCGCTACTATCCATAGCCGATAGCTCAAAGCTTTCATCGACTATCTCACCGATAGCTTGCTGCTCTTCATTAGCGGCAAAAGAGAAGATCGTAGCGATCTTAAGCGGTTTGGCGCTGTCCTGTTGCAATTTACTTAGCATCTCATAATAGGACTTTGCAGCATCGACACTACTGACAGCAAACATGGCATTGAAGCCTTTGCCATTGCCTTGTAGACGATGAGTCTTTTGCCTAAATTTCTTTAGTAGATACTCAGAAACCTCTCTGATACGTTCAGGATGTAGCAGTAGCTGTTTGTTCTCAGCGGCGGTTAGCTTTTGTTCATCGGTCTCGCTCTCGATAGCTGTGAACTGTGGGCGCACGTCGTTATAGTCGACTTTGAATTTGAGCACCTTTTCATCACGGATAGCATCGGTTATCACATAAGAATGTAATTCACGTCCGAAGACGCTAGCAGTAGTCTCGGAGCCCAAAGCGTTCTGCGTAAAAATAGGCGTGCCCGTAAAGCCAAATTGATAGAATTTTTTGAACTTTTTCTTAAGGTTCTTTTGTGCTTCACCAAACTGGCTACGGTGCGCTTCATCAAAGATAAACACCACTTGCTTATTATAGATAGGCAAGTCACTTTCACTCTTAATAAGATTATTAAGCTTTTGGATGGTGGTGACGATGATTTTATTATCGTCCTTGTCCAGATTGCGCTTGAGCCCTGCGGTGCTATCCGATCCGTTGACGCTATCAGGGGAGAAGCGCTGATACTCCTTCATGGTCTGATAATCAAGGTCTTTACGATCTACCACAAAGAAGACTTTTTCGATAAAATCAAGCTCAGTCGCTAGCCGCGCCGCTTTGAAGCTGGTCAAGGTCTTGCCGGAGCCTGTGGTATGCCAGATATAGCCGCCGCTCTCAAGCGTGCTCCATTTTTTGGCTTGATAGCTGCTATTAATCTTCCAGAGGATGCGCTCGGTGGCGGCGATCTGATAAGGGCGCATCACCAATAAGGTGTTACTGATATCGAATACCGAATACTTAAGCAGCACGTTTAGTAGCGTGGTCTTTTGAAAAAAGGTCGCGGTAAAGTCCTTGATGTCTTTGATCAAGGCGTTATCAGACTTCGCCCAATTCATGGTGAAATCAAAGCTGTTTTTATCGCGTTTGGTGGTATTGGCAAAGTAGCGCGTGTCGGTGCCGTTTGAGATCACAAACAGTTGCAAGTATTTAAATAAGGAGTTATCGCTATTGAAGCTCTCTTTGCTATAGCGGTGTACTTGGTTAAATGCTTCACGAATGGCAACACCGCGTTTTTTTAGCTCGACTTGTACCAGTGGCAAACCGTTGACTAAAATGGTGACGTCATAGCGATTAGCATGTGTGCCCGTCTGTGCGAACTGCTTAATCACTTGTACCTTATTATTAGAAATGTGCTTTTTATCAAACAAGTAGATATTCTGAATATGACCATCATCAAAAACAAAATCATGAATATAATCATCATGAATCTTACGAGTTTTGTCCGTGCTATTATCGCTAGGGTTATCTAGGTACTCTCTGACAAAGCGCTGCCACTCCTCATCGGTGAACTGCATGCTATTTAAGCTTTGCAGTTGCACACGGACATTGATGAGCATCTGAGCTTGTGAGGTTAGCTCTGGCAGATACTCATAGCCTTGGCGCTGCAAGTCTTTAATGAGCTCGCGCTCTAGTTCATTTTCGCTTTGATAGGCTTCGCTGACTTGCTGGGCTTTGCTGTACTTATCGAGGACAATGTAATTATTCGATTCGGCGATAGTATTATTATAATTAACCATTTTGCTCTTCCTGTTGCCAGTAGCCGTATTGATTTAAATTGTCAAGCAGCAATTTCACCATAGCTTTTTCTGGTGTGGTTGGCTCTGCCATTTCTTCATTTGATAATGTATTATGTGGATAGAAATTCATAATTCTATTAGCATAAGCTTTTTTATCACCGGGCAATAGATCAGACCATCTATTATAGCCAAGAAAATTAGCCGTTTTTTCGTACAAGTTACGCAGCAGTGCGAAATGATAGCGTTGTACACTATTATCTTTCGTTGCCTGATCTATTAAATTCTTAATATGAAGATGGTATGAAAAACTTTGATTAGAATCACCATATTTTGTTTCGAGTTCGAATTTTCCATCATCTAATCGACTAAGGATGTAGCCAGATTTTGCTTTAATTTCGTTATACAAAACGTTATAGAAAAGAGGGTTGTGAGTGGAGATTATAAATTTAATATTAGACTCGCTGGATTTAATCAGGCATCCTAAATTGACAGCCAGTTGTATCAAATGATTTTCATCTAACGAACTAACTGGGTCATCTATAAATATATATTCTAATTGATTAAACTCATCTGTCACACGATCAGTTAATTCTGCTACGTTTAATACGCTGATTACTTGATCTAGTAAGGTATAAAAAACACTCCAAATGAAATTGCTTTCTTCCCCTTTGGATATTTTGAGATTACCTAAATGATCATTGTTACCACGCTCAAGAGAGAAAGTCACCTCTGAAAATGCTTTAACAGTGATGTCTCGACCATCTTTTTTAGTAATGTACTCCTCATTAAAACGTGGCGTTAATTTATCATTTGTATAGCGTTGAAAGTGCTTGATTATATTACCGTCTTCGCCTAAGTCACTAAGCAACGCTATTAACCAATGAGTATAAGTGTTAGGCTGAATTTTTAGCTTGGGTTCGGTGTCACCTTCCAAATCGTTATCCCAATAAAAAAGGTCTTCAGTAAAAGCATTGTAATAAAGAATTTTTTTACGAGCCAATTCTACTTGTTCTTCATTATTTACCTCAATAATTTTAGGTACGATCAGCTCTTTAAACTCTTTTGAAAGGCGTGTTTTACCAGTGCCATTAAACGCATAAATCAGCTGTACTTTTTTATCAGAGTCTTTAAGTATCTGGGCGATTTCTGTTAATGATTGACTCATATTAGACGTCCTCAGGCTTTGGGAAGCTTAATAAAAGCTCGCGATAATATTCATACTGCTGCTGACGCAGCTCAATCTCACGCGGCAAGCCTTCGGTCAATGAAGTGGTTAAAGCGTCAAATTTGTCTAGAATGTCGACGATGCGTTGTTGTTCGAGTAGGGCAGGAACGGGTATTTTAAAGTTTTTTATAATACTAGAATTAAGGTCACCTCTTGCTCCTTGACCAAGCGCCTTGATGTTCTCATAGTTAAAGCTAATCCAATGAAATACATAACGATATAGAGCTTTTGTGTCATCTATTTCTAAACAACCACAGTGCTGATTTGTCGTTAAGGGTATTTTGTTAATTGCCGACCGACCCGCTGTTGCTCCAGAAATCGCGATTATCACGCAATTTTCTGGAATCCACTTAGCTGATGAGTTTTCTAGTGCAGAAGGTGTTACTTTTATATTTGTCTCTTCAATGTCATTAAATTTGACTTCTTGAGTTCTAAGCCAAGGAATTTCGCCGCCTTCATAGTATTCGGGATTACCAGCTCTTGGAGTTCCACCTGAATACCATTTTTTAGTAACCTCTCCTAAAGTTTTCCATTCGACTTTAATGTTCTTAAACGTGAATAATTGTTCACGATAATAGACATATTGCTGTTGGCGTGCTAATAATTCTGCGGTAAGCTCTGCGGTAAGCTCTGCGGTAAGTGTGGTAAATGTATCTAAAATTTGCACTACTTTATTTTGGACGGCGAGCGGGGGGATAGGAATTAGAAACTTATCTGTATCAGGTGTTGATATTTGAGGCATCTGCATCCTACTACCGAGTTTTTGAAAATATAACTCTTTAGTTTTTAGGTAGTAATAAACATATTTGATGTTTATATTTTCGTTTTTAGAATGATATGACCACATCTCATTCTTATGCGAGAATGGATTAGTATAATATTCAAACCCAATAACGCCACGTGATTTAACAATAATAGACGGTTCTCGATTTACGTTTTTTTCAGGAATATCAGTAAAATTAACCAATGCAAAAGTTTTACCACCAGCGAAAATTTTAAGTGGCGCATTTTCTTTATGCAATTCTTTCATTCTACCAGCTGTAATATTTGTTCCTTTGGTACGAACTAAAGCTTTTCCCAAAGCTTTCCACTCAAACTCAACGCCATCAAGCAATTTTTCTAAATAATTTAAATCACTCATGCTTGAGACTCCGTGCCTTCGATGTCTGCGACGATCACCTCTATATCTTTGCGTAATTGATCAATTCTCGCCACCGTAGTTGCCAGCTCAGCATTGAGGGTATCGATGTCGATAACTTCGCGGGTATCCTCGGCTTCGACATAAACGCTGACGGACAGATTGTAATCTTTAGCAGCGATAGCGCTATTGTCCACGCTGGCGGCGAGATAGTCGGCGTCCTCTTTACTATCAAATAATTCCATAATTTGCGCGATATGCGCGTCAGTTAAGACGTTGGTATTGGTCTCAGATTTAAAGAGCGAGCTAGCATCGATGAACTGGGTCTTGCTCTCAGTTTTATGCTTGGACAGTACCAAGATATTGACTGCGATGGAGGTGCCAAAAAACAGATTGGACGCTAATGATATCACTGTCTCGACATAGTTATTATCGACTAAATACTCCCTAATCTTCTTCTCTGCGCCGCCACGATAAAATATACCGGGAAAGCAGACAATCGCCGCGCGACCTTTGCTCGATAGATAGCTGAGCGCATGTAGCACAAAAGCAAAGTCGGCCTTGGACTTGGGCGCAAGTACCCCCGCTGGCGCAAAACGTTCGTCATTGATCAGCGTCGGATCATCACTACCGATCCACTTGACCGAGTAAGGTGGGTTAGAGACGATAGCATCAAAAGGCTTATCATCCATAAACTGGGGGTTTAATAGCGTATTGCCCAGTTGAATATTGAACTTGTCATAATTGATGTTATGCAAAAACATATTCATCCGCGCGAGGTTATAGGTAGTGTGGTTAATCTCTTGCCCAAAAAAGCCATCTTCGATGATATGCGCGTCAAAGTGTTTTTTGGCTTGAAGCAATAACGAGCCTGAGCCAGCTGCAGGATCATAGATCTTATTGACGGTTTCTTGCTTATGCATCGCTAATTGTGCGATAAGCTTAGAGACGTTTTGTGGCGTAAAAAACTCACCGCCAGACTTGCCTGCGTTGGCTGCATAATTAGAGATCAAAAACTCATAGGCATCACCGAATAGATCGATTTGATTATCTGCGAATTTATTGAAGCTGAGCTTTTCTACCCCTTGTAGCACCTTTGCAAGTCGCGTATTCTTATCCGCTACTGTATTGCCTAGTCTATTGCTAGTGGTATCAAAGTCAGCAAACAAACCCTTGATATCAGACTCAGAAGGATAACCATTGGCTGAGTTTTCAATATCAGCGAAGATAGCTGCTAGATCGGTATTGAGGTTATCATTTTTATGGGCATTGGCAGCGATAGTTGTAAACAGTTGGCTTGGGTAAATAAAATAGCCTTTGGTCTTAATCGCATCATCTTTGATCAGCTCAATGCGTTCATCATCATCAGCGAATGACGCGTAATCAATACTGTCATCATCGCCTTCGATATAGTTGATAAAGTTTTCACTAATAAAACGATAGAACAGTGTGCCCAACACGTACTGCTTAAAATCCCAGCCATCGACTGAGCCACGTACGTCATTAGCGATTTGCCATATCTGGCGTTGAAGTTCGGCACGTTGTTGAGTACTGGTCATCGAAAGTCCTATAATTAACAAATTAATAAGGCAGATAGCATACTATCCGGCTACTCGTTTTGACACCACTTTTTGCTTTTGACAATTAATCTATAAGTAATGACATTATGCAACTGCATTTACATAGAAGATTTAGGTTCTAAAACTTCGTTCGTATTACTGTTAAGTTTATTAGATTTAAATAATCAATTAATAGTACAGGTCAAAAAAGGTTTTTAGTAAATAGTATATTATTGAATAAATTTAAATACCTAGTCTGGTTTACTAGCTTTAAGCAAGTCCAAAACCTTGTCCTCTCCAAGCTGATCAATCAATGCTTGCAACTGGGAGCTAGAATCAGCGTCGTCTTTTGCATCGGCTCTAAACTTAGCGGTATCTCTGCCTTCTCGCAATGCATCTAGATAGTTCGCCCAGTTTTGCATCATCTCACTACGATCATCGATATACTCAAATCGACCATATGCCGTGCCATTAGGATCTTTAGTCGTATGACCCAATGCCATCTCTACAAGCACAAGCGGGTACTTTAGCTGCTCTTGTAAGATGGTTTTCGCTGTCGCTCTAAAGCCATGAGCACAGTGTATGTCTTGATAGCCCAAATCTTTTAGTCGCTTATTAGCCGTCGCATCAGAAATAATCTGATGCTTTTTTGCCGTCTGGCTAAAAAACACATATGGAGTATGACCATTGATCTTTTGCTGTTCACGCAAGATTGCTACTGCCTGACGAGGTAGGGGAACCACCATGTCTTTGACCATATTTACCTTACCTTGGCCTTTCAAGGGCTTTAATGTCCACCTGCCAACATCCAAATCCAAATCAGCCCAACGCATACGCCTGAGATCCCCATTACGTACGAACAGTAATGCTAATAGCCTAAGGGAATTTATGGTGTTTGGATCACCTTCTATAGTCTCTATGTCACGCATTAGCTTAGCAAGCTGTTTAGGCTTAGTGATCGCAGGACGATGACCGTAGTTTGACTTAGCAAGTTGACTTTTAATAAGAGCCGCAGGATTGCTCGTACAGAAGCCGCGAGCGCCAGCATAGATAAACACATCACTTGCGATACCTGCGCAGCGTTCAGCCTTATCTGTAGGCTTACCATCCTTGTTCAAGGAGTTGGCTTGAATGTCTAACAGCACTTCAAGCATTCTAGGCGAGGTGATCTCGCTGATAGGCTCATCACCAATGTAGGAGCATATTAGCTCTAATCGTCCTTTCTTACGAATGAGGGTATTGCTCTTTTGAGTCTGGTCTAAGCTATCGAAGTACTCCCAAGCAAAATGATTAAAAGAGTTTTTAGTTTTACTAATGATACTTTTCTTTTTATCTTCACGATATATTTTAGGATCGATGCCCTTACTTAAAAGGTCTTCATACTCACGCCATACTTCACACGCACGTGCATACGAGATACTTGGATATATACCGATGGATATAATACTTTGCTTAGGATTTGAAGGAGGGTAGTAACGGTACATCCATGACTTAGTTTCAGTAGGACGCACCATTAAGAATAGCTTAGGATGGTTTTTGACAGCAACGAAGTACTTCTTGTCTTCAGGCTTATGACTGCTGATACTCCGATCTGAACTGATCGCTTTTCTTTCCATAACCTAATCCTCCATAAGTACACTGAAAACTCAGTATACTTGACAGTATACTCAAAGTGCATGGATTAGGAAAGATTCATAAGACAGTATGGGACGTCAGATACAGCAAAGCCCCTGATATCAGGGGCTTTGGCTACTCTATAAGATAGTATAGAACTATGTAATGGTACCCGGAGCCGGACTTGAACCGGCACGCTATTGCTAGCGAGGGATTTTAAATCCCTTGTGTCTACCAATTTCACCACCCGGGCAAAACTTGTTTTATCTAAGATGTAAACTAGCTGATAGACCATCTAGTTACTAGATAAGTGGTCGCTATTATAATCGGTTGTGATAATAATGCAAGCCAAAATTAACGTAAAGTTAATAAATAATTGGAGGCTGGAGTCGGAATCGAACCGGCGTTAACGGAGTTGCAGTCCGCTGCATGACCACTCTGCCATCCAGCCAATCAAGGTCGCCTATATTAGCAAAAATATAGTAAATTACAAGTCCTTTTTTCATTAAAAACAGCTTATTTATTATCTTATCTATATTTAGCCCCAATTTAGAAGCGTTTATACTGTTAATAGGCTTTTTCAAACTATTAGTAAACCAGCGTGTAATGATGATGGTTTAAAATGTAATACGTTAAACAATATCTCTATTGTCACGTTTAGCACTTTTCACATCACGATAAGTGGCCGTGCAAATTAATACGAGTACGCCAAGAGTAATGGCAGGCCAAATTAAGATATATAAGCCGTAGATAAAAACGTTGTCCATGATATCTCCTTATAGTATTACTAAATAAGTAGTGATTAGCCAAATACTGCTTACTAATCACTACTCGGATAAAGCGACTTTGGTTTAAGATTTAAGTGACGATGGAATTTCCGACTTTTTATCGTAATTGCCCACACGTTGCTTGATTAGGTCAAAGTCGAAGTGTTCGTCTCCCATCAGGCTGATAATCACACAGACGACGGTACTAGCGCCGTAAGCCGTTAGAGAGGCTAGCAGAACCATATATTGACGTAAGAAGCCAGTAGCGAAGATAAGCATCAGCACAAGCGTGATAGCTGCGGCGACCATGCCAATCTTACGACCTAAGAACCCAAAGACCATTAGCCCAATAACGACTGCTGCACCAACACTTGCTAATATTTCAAAGAATAGGGCAGTAATACCAGTGATTGGGAGTAATTCGAAACGGGCAACGCAAAATAAGAGTAGTCCGACGATCACTGCTGAGGTAAAGGCAGTATTGGTGACGCGATTCCAAAACACACTGGCGATAACAGGGAAGACAATAGCCCCCCATAAGGCACCAACAAATACTAGCATGACGAGAATATCGAGCTTAAAGCTCGCAAAAGTTAGTCCAGCTGCTGTCGCAACAATCATCGTGCCGCGACCAATTAGCATCATTGTTTTAGGTTTAACATGGCCTTTTTTGGCGATGTTTTTACCGTAGACATCTGCCATCATAATGGTTGATAGCGCTGATAAATCTGAGTCAGCGGTTGAGGACAATGACCCAATCACTAAAATGAAGAATAAGGCGATAAAGACGGGATGCAGATAAGTACTGACCATTTGAGGGATAAGGTTGTTCATATTGCCATCGAGTGGCTCGACGCCAATCGTCACAGCCATTAGTCCAATCATCCCAAGACCAATAACGATACCAGCATAGCCGACTGTAGCAGTGATAAACGTCGCTTTAATCTTGGTTTTATCAATCGCAAATAGGCGCTGAGTGATGGTTTGATTACCGATAGCATATGCTAATACAGCGACGAAGTAAGGCGCACCTTGTTGAAAAAATGCCTCAGAGGAGAAGAAGTTCTGCTGCTCTAATGTCAGGTTTGATAGTCCGCTAACCATGACCTCAGGGCCACCCATGGCAAATAACACGGCGGGAATAATGACAATACCAATGGCCATTAGAGCGACCAACTGGGCAAAATCCGTAAAGACAGATGCTCGAAACCCTGATGTCAATGTGTAACTCAGTACACCGATACCTGCGATCATTACCCCTGTTTGGAACGATAATGGCGACAGGACTGACACCAATGCTCCAGCAGCGGTAAAGTTGACCATCAAGCTAATTAAACTGCCCATAATATTGGATATGGCTAAGATTAATTGGCTTGATGAACCGTGGCGGGCATGAATCAGTTCACCTAGTGTATGGCCATCTGGTGCCAATTCACGAAAGCGCATACCAAAAGGGTAGATGAATAAAATCATCAATGCACCCCAAAAGCCATAATGTATCGGCCCTGATACGCCGTACTTATAGCCAGAGGTGGCCGCAGCGTAAAATGAGGCTGCCCAAATCCAAGTGGCGGTCATGCTGGCTGCACCCATACCAAAGCCAACACCGTGACCTGCGACCATAAATCCAGAAGTGGTCTCTTTATCTTTTTTGATTAATAAGGACAGCAAATAGGTGCCGCCATAAAATGCTAATAATAATAAAATAATCGTTAATGATGAAAATTGGAACAATGACTCAGTTTTCAAACTCAGACCTCGCAATTGTTAGTTGATGAATAAAGTTCAGCAAAAATGAAAGATACCAAACCATTAGGAATACAGCATAGCCTACACAGTCCTCATACCGAACGTATGTGGCTAATATAAATAGCGAAAATACCAACTGCAGTGGTAAGCAAATGCTAAGTGTTACGCCCAAATCTTAATGAGACAGATACTGTCAAATCAAAAAGACAGGGACTACTTTCAATAGGCGTCAGTTAATGGGTAAACCATCACGCTATTAATAGGCATACACAAAGGTAGCTACATGCTAAAGAAAACTCATGTGATGAGTGTCTATAGCGGAATTACGAATAAGCACTAAGCCATGATAAAATGACCCGAACTCGATTTAGACAGCCTTATCAGCTGTAATAAACAATAGCTGAGAAATCTCTACTCATCTATTGCGATTGATGTGTTACTAAGCGGCATTAATAAATAAAACTACATATTTGTTAAGTGCCTGTAACATATTTGCGGGATAAGAGTAACCTATTATGTCATTAACCTCAAACATTATCCGATATTTACCAAACAATGACCGAAGATGATATATAAGTATTTATTTAAAGAGATTTAATAAGATTTTTAATAAAGCATTGAAAGATAAGGTTTTATTATTAGTAGCATCGAGTGATATATCGCTATGAGCTAAGTTATAACCATGAATGGTTAGCTGAAGCTTTCATTAGAAAAATAGATAATGAGCGATAGATGATGGTTGCTCTTAATGAACAAGCAGAAGTGAGTTTTTATATATTATTTTGTTTGGTGTAGTAAGTGACTCGGTTATCACGTAAAAATCCAGCCAATCCAAGACCATAACGCTCAGCCACGCGCACGGCTGTACTGGTGGGTGCTGACATGCCAACTAGCCACGGGATTTGACTTCGAATAGACTTTTGAACCAGTTCAATAGAGAGACGCGAAGTCATAAGCACACAGCTAACGTCTGCTTTTTGGCGTAATTGCCAGCCGATGAGTTTATCAAGTGCATTATGGCGGCCTACATCCTCAAATAAATACAGCTGCTGATTATGTATCGTTGCTGCGGCATGTACCGCACCTGTCAGCTGATGTGTATGCTGCGCGGCATCCACTTGTTGACGCAGTGCCAGTAGGTAGTCAAGACTTGGAACAGTCGTCTTAGCACTATCGTTGCTTATCGGTTGATTATGATCGAACTGTAGACTTCTTTGAGAGTAAGCACTTAAATCAGGCAAAGCTTGTGTTAGTCCAGTAATACCGCACATACCGCAGCCTGTACGCCCTGCGAGCTGCCGCTTTTGTGCCTGTATACGTTGATGGCAGCGTTGGCTCAATACCAACTCCACGACATAGATATCGTAATCTTGAAATCGTTCTAAGCTTTGCTCAATTGATACTGAGTCAAGATCTTCGTCACTCGAATCTTGAACGAACTTCTGGTAGCTAGCGATATCTGCAAGGTGAGTCACTTCCCAGTCGAGTAACTCGTGACTGTATTGAATTAATCCTTCGCTAAATAAGAACCCAACAGCCAAATACTCTAACTGATGAGGACTAGCCATCAGCACAGCATAATGAATCCCATTAATGATGATAGAGACCGCAGCTTCGACTGCTAAGCTGGTGGTCTGAGATTCGATTTGAAGATGAGAGTCATTATTAGGGTCGCTAATAACTGACGGGTAATGATGCTTTTGTGCGAAATGACCACAAGCAAGTGGTGTCTCTGACAACCTATCATCGTTAGACAGCTTAGGTGTAACTATCTTAGTGCTAGTTGAATTATCTATCATAGCGGGTTCAATAGAAATCTCACTTTGCTGAGCGTTATCTTCAATGGTTATCACGATTTATCATGGCCTAGAAATATGAGTGTGCTTATGGTCATTTGAAGCGAGAGCTAATGAAAATGTCATTTGCATTGGCTCTTCGCAGGATGATTTACGCAGGCGTAGCTATCGATGTATTTTCCTCTACGCGCTCTAAAACGACGGTCGTCGATTTGTACGCTGGGATATGAGAATCTGGCGCATATGTCTCCAAATCAAAGAGATCATTGCACTCGGGATAGTAAGCGGCAACAGCGTTAGAGGCAATATCCATCTCGCTCAATACCAGTGGGCCTAATACGCGTGGTTGCTCTAGGCTGTTTTTGGCACGCTGGCGAGTGACCATAACACGGTCACCTTTTTGCCAACCTAAACGACTTATTTCATCTGGATGCATGAATAGCACATCACGGCGATCCGTTTGACGATAGCGGTCTTTAAACCCGAAAATCATAGTGTTGAATTGGTCATGGCTGCGGACACTGGTCAATTGCCAAACCTTTTGCGCTGTATTTTCAATATCATCGATATCGTTTGCAGCTGCCATTTGTGCAGCGACAAAAGTAATCGGATATTGTGGTACTTCAAACTGGGCTTTGCCGCTTTCGGTATTCCATACACGATGACGTGCCGCATGATACAAATGAAAGCCACGCTCAGAGATACGTATACGCTGATTAAAGTCTTCAAATCCATTAATGGCTTGAGCGATATAGTCTCGAATAATATCGAAATCCTCACTCATCGCCAGCCAAGGAATAGACGAGTCAGCGCCGAGTACATGGGTCGCGATATCCGCTACGATTTGCGCTTCAGATTTTAAAGTATCACTAACAGGTTTGAGCTTACCTTGAGTGGGTACGATCTGACACATAGAGTCTTCGATAGTGGCAAATTGCTCACCCTTTGTCGTGACAATACGTTCGGTACGGCCTAAGCAAGGTAGGATCAAATTGTTAGCACCGGGGTATAGCATAGTCTCATTGAGCTTAGTACCTACAAATATATTAAGCTGAGTAGTGGTTAAGGCTTGCTCAATGGCGCTGGTATCAGGGGCAGCCACTGCGTAGTTACCACCCATACCCATAAAGACTTTTAATTTACCAGCTATAAGAGCCTTAGCACCAGTGACAACATCATAGCCGTGCTCTTGCGGCATAGGATGCTCAAATACATGCTCTAAACCGTCTAGTAAGCTTTTGCTAGGGCGTTCATGGATACCCATAGTGCGATCGCCCTGTACGTTGGAGTGTCCACGTACTGGAGATGCACCGGCGCCATCGATACCAATCATGCCCATCAGCAGGAGCAAGTTGGTAATCATCGCGACATTGTCATCACCCTGTACGTGCTGAGTAATGCCCATGCCCCAAGTGCAAATCGTTGCTGGACTATCAGCCACGAGCGTAGCGAGATTAATAATATCTGTCTGAGAAATACCGCAGCCAAGTGTGATATCTGTCCATGATTGCTCTGTTAGCCACTGTTTTAGAGGTTCAAATCCTGAAGTATGAGTGGTAATAAAGTCATGATTGATTTTATCGTTTTCGATCAGCCATTTGGCAATGCCTGTCAATAATGCGGCATCCCCACCGATTTGAATCTGAATGACCTCATCGATCATGTCATCACTTTGACCGGCTGCCATATGAGTTGGTTTTTGTGGATTTCTAAATTTGCTTAGGCCTTGTTCACGCATGGGGTTGATTGAAATAATTCGACAGCCTTGCTCATGCGCATGGGCGAGCATCTCTAACATACGTGGATGGTTAGTCGCTGGGTTTTGCCCAAACATTAATATCAGCTTGGCTTGCTCGAAATCTTCTAACATCACGGTCGCTTTACCAATACCTAGCTGTCTGCTTAGCATTACTGAGGTTGGCTCGTGACACATATTTGAGCAATCAGGCAAATTATTGGTACCAAAGCAGCGTACGAACAATTGAAATAAGAAGGCGGGCTCGTTAGTCACACGGCCTGATGTATAAAATAATGCCTCATCCGGTGAATCTAGCTGTCCTAACTGCTCAGCGATTAAGCTATAAGCGGCTTCCCAAGGGATAGGGACATAGCGATCTTGCGCGGCATCATAATACATCGGCTCTGATAAACGGCCACTATGTTCAAGCTCGTAACCAGTCCATCCCTGTAGCTCAGTAACGGTATGTCTTGCAAAAAACTCGGCATCTGCTTTATGGGTCATAGTCTCACTGGCAATGACTTTAATACCGTTCTCGCAGACATCGATGGCTTTGTGTGACTTATGGTCAGGCCAAGCACAGCCTGGGCAATCAAATCCACCTTGAGGTTGATTGCTTTTAAATACACTTATACCGCCACGCAAAAATGTCTTATAGTCCATTAGCTTTTGAGTAGATGAGATCAGCGCAGGCCAACCAGCAGCAGGATGGGAGTAAATAGGAATTTTGCGCATGAAAGACCTCATAGATAGATGACAACAGCGAAGCTTTGATAGACGACAACTATATAATGGTCAGTGAAAAGTTCATATGATCATTAACTATAGATAACAAAAAACCTCCAAGAAAAATCAATTCTCTTGAAGGTTTTTGAGGTTGTCGGAAATGGTTATATCCGACAGGTACAAATTTATAAGTCGTAACTCATGGACAGCATTAGCTCAAAAACTTAGCTTAAAATCAGGCTGTCATCTTCAACTTTTTCGCCACGTGTTTGCTCGAACATATCGAGTAGATCATGTACGGTCATACCTTTACGAATGTCACCAGCCACATCCAACACGACTTGACCCTGATGCAGCATAACGGTGCGTGTACCATGTGCCAACGCTTGTTGCATTGAGTGGGTAACCATCATCGTGGTTAGCTTATTGTCCGTGACAATCTTATCAGTCAATTCTAAGACAAATGCCGCAGTCTTAGGATCGAGAGCTGCAGTATGCTCATCAAGCAGCAAAATCTTAGAAGGCTGCAATGATGCCATTAGAAGACTTACTGCCTGACGTTGACCACCAGAGAGTAGACCCATACGATCGGTTAGACGATTTTCTAGACCTAATTTTAAAACGGATAGTTTTTCTCGAAACAAATCACGGTTGTTCTGGTTCAATGCAAATTTCAGACCGCGATTACCGCCGCGTTTGTAGGCCAAAGCCATATTTTCTTCAATCGTTAGCGCTTCACAAGTACCGGCCATCGGATCTTGAAAGACGCGAGCAACCCAATGCGCACGTTGATGAGCGGATTTCTTAGTCACATCAATGCCATTTAGCAAGATTGAGCCACTATCGACGCGCGTCGTACCGCTTACCGCGTTCAAAAAAGTAGATTTACCTGCGCCATTGGTACCAATGACAGTGACAAATTCACCGTCAGCAATGTTTAAGCTGATACCACGTAGGGCAGGGTTTTCGATGGGCGTGCCTGGGTTAAAGGTCAACCGTAAATCGGTGGCTTGCATCATAATCGTTATTCCTTATTGTCTCTTCAAGCGAAGCAAGTGTTATAAATACCTGCTTTGACTGTCATTAGGCGCGAACCTTGCGTGATAAAAACTTGGTTTTCGCTTTTGGCAATACCAAGGCTAGTACCACGAGCAGTGCAGTAATCAAGTTCAAATCCTGTGGACCAAAGCCGATACTACGTAGCGTATCGCTTGATAGTGCGACCTGAATAAACAGTTTGTACAATACCGCGCCGACAACAACGGCAAAGGTGATCAGCCAAATACGCTTGGCAGGAATGATGGTCTCACCGATGATGACCGCTGCTAGACCAATGACGATTGTACCGATACCAATTGAGATGTCTGCGCCACCCTGAGTCTGGACAAATAGTGCTCCCGCTAAGGCAATCAAACCGTTAGAAATCGCCATACCGATGATAGTCATCCACGAGGTATTGATACCTTGCGCCTGTGCCATTCTTAGGTTTGAGCCAGTAGCGCGCATCGACAGACCTGTCTCGGTGCTATAGAACCAGTTCAAAAATAACATAGCAGCTGCGACGACGACACCGATAATCAGGCAGCGCATCCAATAACCATTACCATCGGTCACCAGGGTGCTAAACACTGTGGTTTCGCCAAGCAAGGGTAGGTTTGGCGCGCCCATGATGCGTAGGTTGACAGAATATAAGGCAACCATGACCAAAATACTGGCAAGCAGCTGCAAGATGCCAAGTTTGACATGCAACCACGCAGTGACGATACCAGCGACTGAACCTGCTAACATCCCAAAAGCACAGGCCAACCATGGGTTGATACCAGCGATGATAGAAATACCAGCGACTGCACCGCCCAACGGAAAACTACCGTCAGCGGTTAAATCTGGAAAGTCGAGCGTACGAAATGAGATAAGCACACCGAGTGCTACTAGGCCATAAATCAGACCACTTTCAAGCGCACCAAAAAAAGCAATTAAAGACATAAGAGATCAGTAAGTCATAACCAAGTGTCTAGCGTATGGTACCAAGATAAGTAAATGGCAATTGCCAAAATCATCTACCTGCTAAACAGCTAAGCGGTGAATTTAACAGATTAAGCAATCTGCGGTTAGGGTAAACCAAAACATATCACGATTAACAACGATCATAAGCTACCTTGGTTTGAAGCGATGGTTCAATGCACTGCAATGTAAGCCATAAACCTATCCTCTACTTAACAAGTATCAGATAAATGGCCAGACAAATACAGCACTATTAAACACGCTTGCAAAAAAGACTCTGTTTAGACAAGAAGCCCAGCCTAATGACTCATAGCTGGGTTTCTTGTTTAATTATTAGCCGTATATTTTAAGGTAGACAACACAGTATTGATTCGTGTCGCTTTCCTATTTATACCTGCTATTGTGAGACAAATACAAAGGTGCGTTATTCTACCACTTCTTTAGCTTTATCGATAACCGCTTGTGGCAACGTGATGCCTTCTTCTTTAGCGTGTTTTGGACTGACGTATAGATCAAGCGCTTGTGGAGTGTAAACAGGGATAGCACCTGCTTTTTCACCGTTTAAGATACGTACGACAATTTTACCACTTTCACGGCCAAGCTCATAGTAGTTCACGCCTAGAGCAGCAACAGCACCGCGCTCAACTGAGCTAGTGTCTGAGGCAATGAGAGGAATCTTACTTTGTTTGGCGATTTGATAAAGTGATTCGTACGCTGATACTACGTTGTTGTCAGTTGAAGTATAGATCATATCGACCTTACCTTCGAGACTACGCGCTGCCATCGCAATGTCGTTACTACGCTGTGCAGGCGCTTCTAATACATTGATACCTAGTGGTGTTAGCTTCTCTTTTAGATTTTTTAAGATAATCGTTGAGTTGACTTCACCTGGGCTATAGACATAACCAACGTTCTTTAATGATGGAATGATTTGACGCATCAAATCAATTTGTGGCTCATATGGTAGGGCGTCTGATGCGCCTGTAACGTTGGTGCCAGAACCATCTAGCTTAGGTACCAGTTTTGCTGCTACTGGATCAGTAACTGCTGAGAATACCAATGGAATGCTGCTAGTAGAAGCGGCAACAGACTGCGCAGACGGTGTTGCAATAGCGACGATAACATCTGGCGCATCAGCGACAAATTGCTTTGCAATCTGACCAGCAGTAGCAGTGTTTCCTTGCGCGCTTTGGAAGTTAACGGTTAAGTTTTCACCGTCTTTAAATCCCGCTTCGTTTAACTCGTCAATGACACCTTTGCGTACATCATCAAGCGCTGGATGTTCGACGATAGCAGTAATAGCAACGGTCTTCATAGCCGTCGCTGTATCACCACTAGCGGCAGCATCCGTGGAGCCATCATCTTGCGCTGATTGGTTACAACCAGTCAAGATAGCCGTACATACACCGCCTAATAATAGAGCCTTACCGAAATTAAAACGACCAAAACGATTTTGAGACAACATGGGTCTTACTCCTAAAATAATAGTGTGTCCGTACACTATATAAATAATTGACGAGCTAATAGATAGCTTACTACTTTTTATTTGGTTTCGGCATCAATATCAACATTGATGGCGTTTTTTAGTAACTCTGCTGGCAAGCTGACACCTTGTGTTTTGGCGTGCTTAGGACTGACATATAAGGTCAGATCATTCATGACTTCAGGTTTGATGGTGTTGACCGCTTCGCCATTTAACACACGATATACCATCTTGCCAGTGGTACGACCAAAATCATAATCATTAACACCAAGCGCAGCAGTCGCGCCGCGTTTTACACTGAATTCATCAGACGCGATAATCGGTAACTTTAGCTCATTTGCTGCTTGGGTCATGGCCTCAAAGGCAGAAGCAACATTGTTGTCAAATGAGGTATAGATGATATCTGCGCGTCCTTGCAAACTGCGTGTCGCCATGCCGATATCCGTTGGACGATTGGCAGGAATGTCTAATAGTGACAGACCTCGCGCTGGCAGAGCTTGTTTTAGGTTCTCACGCAATGATACTGAGTTTGCCTCACCTGGGCTATAGACATAACCGATGGTCTTTAAGTCAGGTTTTATCTGCTGTAACAAATCCAACTGCGGCTCTAGCGGTAGTTGGCTTGATAGTCCAGTCAAATTGCTTTGAAAAGGCTTGCCATCTGCTGTGATGAGTTTGGCACCTAGCGGATCTGACACAGCAGTGTAGATAATAGGGATAGTGGTGGTCGCGGCTACCACTGACTGCGCAGAAGGTGTTGAGATTGCTACGATCGCATCAGGATTGTCTCCTGCAAATTGCTTGGCAATCTGTCCTGCGGTCGCTGTGTTTCCTTGCGCACTTTGAAAGTTAACAGTTAGGTTTTGACCTTCGACATAACCGTTATCAGCCAACTCATCAATAATACCGCGGCGCATATCATCTAATGATGGATGCTCAACGATTTGAGTAATGGCAATAGATTTGGCAGGTTTGTCTGTAGCCGTGCTATTTTCAGCAGTCGCTGCGGTCTCGGTAGAGGAGTTTGAGCAGCCGATTATTCCAAGTGTGCTAATGGCACTAAGAGCAACGCCATATAGGCTTAAGCGTAGAGTAGAAGCAATAGTCATTATTAGGTTAACTCATAGGTTATATCAATCGCAAAAACCAAATAGATACCGCCAGACTGACTGAGACTACTAATTTATATAGTAGTCATTTTGCTCATCTGTTTGGTGTACTTTGGTTTTTTGCCATGATATTGAAGAATGCAGATTAGCCAAGTCAATGCTATGTTGATGCTGAGATAGCAGGCTAACAATTAAATAAAGTAATCGTTCCATCGATTATTATGTTCATATTATGACAGTAATGTAAGTTATCGCAATAAGAAATTAATGTGTAGCGGTCATGGTGATGGATAATAAAAAAATCATCACTTCTTTTTATCTTATTAAGACGCGTGATGTATTGGAGCTCTTATGTAGATCTGAATATAACGGATGCCGCTAGGGTACTTTTGTTTGCTCAAACCATATGCAAAACGCTTACATCCTAGCAACGCATCTATTACGTACTCACTTCATAATTAACGTAAGCTAATTTTTATACGAGAAACATGATAATTCTAAAGATAATCCAGTCATTTTGATGACATTGTGCTGCCATAGTGGATATGAAATAGTGCTATAACTTATCTAACTTTTTCGAATGACTATTTTAAGGATAATATTATGAACACAGCTAATCTTAAATTATTAACCATCGCCGGTATCACCGCCACTTCTTTGATTGGATTGCCTGCTATGGCAAAAGATGGTCATGGAAACGGGCACGGTAATGGACATGGTAATAGCAAAGGCAACTCTGCCCATATCAGTAAAAACTATAAGCATAGCGGCAACGCCCACCCAAGTATCAACGCTTATCGCAATGCTAGCCCGAATGCTTCGTTCAAGCGTGATCTTGATAGATACGGTTATAGAGTAGTCGGCAAGATTGATAGAAGGGATTATGACCGTTCTGTCGTTTTAGACCGTTATGATGACCGTTATGTTCGTATTCGTACGCCAGAGAATAATATTGTGACGGTGATCAATGATACATTGCAGATTATCGATATTTTGAGCAGATAAGTTACGGCTTGGTTTTTAGTTATTTGCTAAATCAACCATAAAAAAAGATGCCACTTAGGGCATCTTTTTCATTTTTTAATCCTAAAAATAACCGTTATGCCAGTACGTCACCAACAACACAAGCATCCGGTAAGGTAACGACAGTTAAGCCTGTCTTTGGTTCGCCAGTTGACAATACCATGCCTTCTGATACGCCAAATTTCATCTTGCGCGGGGCAAGGTTGGTCACGCAAATAACCTTCTTATTAATCAATTGCTCAGGCTCATAGAACTTACGAATACCGCTAAATACGTTACGTGGCTTGTCTTCACCAACATCTAGCGTGAACTGTAGTAACTTATCAGCACCTTCTACATGGTTACACTCTAAGACGTGTGCGACTTTCATCTCGACTTTGGCAAAGTCTTCGATACCAATATAGTCAGTTTGCTCAGCATCTGCATTTATTGCAGGTGCTTTTTCGTTTGCGGCAGGCTTGCTATTGTCAGGCACAGCAGGAGCATCTGCTTGAGTTAAGGATGCTTTAGAATCTTCTACCATTGCTTCAATATCTTTTTCTTCGATACGTTGCATCAGTGGTTTGAACTTATTGATTTTATGACCTAGTAACCACTCATTACGACTGGCAAAACTTAAATCATCAAGGTTCAAAAATTCTTTAGCATTATTAGTCAGCTCAGGTAATACTGGCGCAAGATACACCATCAATTGACGGAAAATATTGATAGCGACCGAGCAGACGTCTTGAACCTCTTGCTCAGTACCTTCCAATTTTGCTAATGACCATGGTTTTTTGGCATCGATATATTCATTGGCCTTGTCCGCACATTGCATGATTAAACGCATAGCACGTGAGAATTCACGATTCTCATAAGCAGCTGCAATCTCATCGCCCGTTTTGGTGATGTCTTCTAATAGCTCTGACTCGACGCAAACTTCTGACAGCATACCGTCGTACTTCTTAACCAAGAACCCTGCACTACGACTGGCGATATTGACGACTTTACCAACCAAGTCAGAGTTTACCTTCTGCATAAAGTCTTCTAAATCTAAGTTGATGTCTTCAACTTTATCAGACAGTTTGCTGGCGAAGTAATAACGCAGGTATTCAGGATGTAAATGCTCTGCGTAAGTCTCGGCCTTGATAAAAGTACCGCGTGACTTACTCATTTTTTCGCCATTGACCATCAAGAAGCCATGGGCAAAGACACCAGTTGGCGTGCGTAACTCACTACCAGCTAGCATGGCTGGCCAAAACAAGGCATGGAAGTAAACGATGTCTTTGCCAATGAAGTGATAGACTTCGGTTTTATGCTCGTTTTCTTGTGCCCAATAACGGTCAAAATCAAGTGCTTGGTCTGTGCCTGCACGCTTATCACATAGGTTCTTAAAGCTTGCCATGTAGCCAACTGGCGCATCTAACCATACGTAAAAGTATTTGTCTGGCTCATCGCTTGGAGTATCTGGAATTTGGAAGCCAAAGTAGGGTGCATCACGTGAGATATCCCAGCTGGCAAGTCCTGCCTCAAACCATTCTTGTAATTTGTTGGCGACTGACGTTTGCAAACGGTTGTCACTGCGCGTCCAGTCTTTTAGGAACTGTTCAAACTCTGGCAAATCAAAGAAATAATGCTTAGAGGTTTTGAGCACAGGCGTTGCATTAGACAGTGTCGAATGCGGATCTTTTAGATCTGTTGCATCGTAAGTGGTGCCACATACTTCACAGTTATCGCCGTACTGGTCTGGTGAATCACACTCTGGGCAAGTGCCTTTGACAAAGCGATCCGCTAGAAATAATTGCTTTTCAGGATCAAACAGCTGCTCGACATCTTTTGTGCTGATATGACCAGCATCATTTAGACGACGATAAATCAGCTCAGAGAACTGTTTGTTTTCTTCTGAATGGGTGCTGTGATAATTATCAAAATTGATTAGGAATTTTGAAAAATCTGCTTCGTGTGACGCTTTCACTGAAGCAATTTGCTCCTCTGGCGTGACGCCATTGGCTTCTGCTTTGAGCATGATTGCCGTACCGTGTGCATCATCCGCGCAGACATAGGTGACCTGGTGACCTTGCGCTTTCATCGCACGTACCCAAATGTCAGTTTGAATATACTCTACAAGATGCCCCAAATGGATATAGCCATTGGCGTAGGGCAGCGCACTAGTTACTAAAATCTCACGCACTTTTATCACCTATATTTTTATATAAACGGGTTGGTTATCAAACGTCTTCAGCTAGTTATGGCTATTGGACGCGATATTATCAATGCTAAAAACTTCCAAAAATGAGGGAAATTTAAAAAGTGCGCCTATGATACCGTAATTCAGTCAAATTTGTGATATTCCTTAGTAATTACTTCCTCTTTGTCAGGTATCCACTGACTATAAAAAAATAGATTTAAGCTGCATTTTTCAATAATTGAATAATTATAAAAAACCCACCAAGCATGATGCTAAGTGGGTTTTTGTCTATTAAATATTCGCTTAGATACCAATCGTTAGCAATAACAAATGACTTAAGCTTCCTTAAAATGAACCGAACATCGTACCTAAGATAATAACAGCAACCACAGCGACCAATGGAATAACCATCGTCACCATCGCCAAGTTCAAATAAGACTGCTTATGGGTCAAACCACAAATCGCTAGCAAGGTGATGACAGCGCCACTGTGCGGAAGCGTATCAAGACCACCTGCCGCCATAACGGCTACGCGGTGCATCAGCTCAGGGTCGATACCCGCATTGACTGCCATTCTTAGATAATCTTCACCCAATGTAGATAGTGCAATACTCAAACCACCAGACGATGAACCTGTGATACCAGCAAGCGTGGTCATAGCGACGGCTTCTGAGATTAGAGGATTGTCAGGAGTAAGGTTTAAAATGCTATCACGAATGATAAGGAAGCCTGCAAGCGAGGCGATAACCGCGCCGTAACCCACTTCTGAGGCGGTATTAAAAATAGGCAACATTGAGTCATAAGTACCGCGGTTGATAGTTCTTTGTAGGTTATTCCAATGTCCAATACGTAGCAATATTAGCACCACACAAGCAACGACCAATGAGATAATAATTGACCATAACCCAAGCGAACCTGCAATATTCAACTCTGGGAATTGAGTTTGTAGGCTACTGAAATCTATCGATGGGAATACTACATAGGTCAATATAGCGTTCAAGCCAATGACCAATACCAGCGGAATCATGGCAACGGTGAATGAAGTATGGTGAGTATTTAATACCTCAGCTTCTTTTGCCGTTGCGCCAACGCCGCCTACATCTTCTTCGTCATGCTGACCATAACCTTCGCCTGCTGCATTAGCTTTTCTGGCGCGTGACTGAAGCCACATCCAACCACAGACAAACATGATCGTACCACCGATGATACCCAAAATAGGCGCGGCAAATACGTTGGTGTTGTAGTAAGGAATTGGAATAGCGTTTTGGATAGCTGGCGTGCCTGGCAGTGCAGTCATCGTAAACGTAAATGACCCTAGGGCAATCGCTGCTGGAATCAAACGCTTTGGAATATCTGCCGCTCTAAACAAGTCTTTGGCAATTGGATAGATGGCAAAAGCCACAACGAACAACGATACGCCGCCATAGGTCAAAATAGCACAGACCAAAATCACCGCAAGGATGGCTTTGCTAGCACCGAGTTTTTCGACGACCGTATTGGCAATGGCAGTTGCTGCGCCAGAGTCTGCCATTAGGCGTCCAAATAGTGCGCCTAGCAAGAATATCGGGAAGAATTTAAGTAAGAATCCACTTAACGCGCCCATAAAGACATCGGTATAAGCGGGAATGGTGCTTAAGAAGTCACCTGACAGTAAGACTGCTAGTGTCGCCATAATCGGTGCTAGGATCAGCACAGAATAACCGCGATAAGCAAAGAACATGAGTAATAATAGGGTAATGACAATAGCAAGTGTACTAAACATGACGGCCCTCCTTGGCAAAAAAATAAGGCAGCGAGTATGCCGTGCTTGTCGATGTAGGTCAATAAAATTAATCAAAATAAGCCTATTCCGTCTGTTTTATCAAACATAAATCTAGATTTATAGACTGCTAAGCATTAATATCTCGACAATTTAACTCCTGCACAGCCTTGACTTACATGCGCTGATGGTTATTTTCTAGTCGCTACGAAAATAATATGTTAAGTTAGCACAAGTGTTTCACGCATGATATAGCGAGATAGAATGTATTGTTATGAATACCAATATAAAATATAATGCTTGCCCTATATCAGATGTGGTGGCAATAACCGCACTCAAATCTGATAAGCGTTCAACAAGGCGCTAATAACAATTCTTAAAACCAAACATTAAATTTACAAGGAATGTGAATATGTTTAGTGCCATCACTAATATGAGCGTGCAGTTAGTCAATCGCTATCTACCATCCCCATTCGTATTTTCGATCGTTTTGACCCTTATCGCGTTTGCTGTAGGACTGGCTACTACTGGCCAAAACATGATTGCTATGGCAGGGCACTGGGGCAACGGACTATGGTCACTGCATAGCTTTGCCATGCAAATGGCGTTGGTCTTAGTGACAGGTTATGCATTTGCTAGCGCTCCATTTATTCAGCGCTTATTGGACAATCTTGCTAGTAGAGTCCACTCTCCATTAGCGAGTTTGGCAGTAACGGTTTTAACTTAGGGCTAAACATCGTCATTGGGCTATTCTTGTTCATAGGTTTGCTATCGCATGGCACGCTAGAGCGTTATTATCGTGCCGTACACTCAGGGATAGGTGGCATCACGGGTATTGTGCTATTGTTCCCGTTCTATGGCGGCATCATGGGTATCATGACGGGTGCAAATGCGGATGGTATCTCTATCAGTACGCAAGTGACCGAGTTTTTTGTCAATTCAGCTTCTGCCGACAGCTTTCCGATTTTTGCATTTTTAAGTGCTGGTTTGGTCAACGTCTTTGTACCATCGGGCGGTGGACAGTTTGCGGTACAGGGCCCTGTTATGATTCCTGCTGGTATCGAACTGGGTGTTAGTCCAGCCATTACTGCAATGGCGATTGCATGGGGTGACGCATGGACCAACATGATTCAGCCGTTTTGGGCTTTGCCATTATTGGGTATCGCAGGTTTGGATGCACGCGCTATCATGGGCTACTGCCTAATAGTATTGGCAGTATCGGGTGCTATTATCATGAGCGTGTTTTGGCTATTGGTATAGTCATTTCACTATAAAAGTATTACTGCGTTCACCTTGCTTGAAGTATTAGATATACATCTACACTCGGTTGCCTTGTACTATTCTTAAATTGAATTGACTATACAAGGTTATAACGCGCAAAAGAAAAATAAGCATGATGAGTTTTCGTTGTTAGGTTTTATTAAAAGCAACAATCAAACGGATAATTGAGACACTTAATTCAGCATTAGTTTATGCACGGATTAAAAATACAAATAATAGTCATAGGAGATAAGCATGAGTCAATCAAAAGTATATAACAGTGCTGAAGAGGCACTAAGCGGTATTGTTAAAGATGGGCAAACACTCGCTATCGGTGGTTTTGGTCTATGCGGCATTCCTGAAGCATTGATCGAAGCACTACGTGATAGTGGCGTTAAAGAGCTGACCTGTATCAGCAACAACGCTGGCGTCGATGATTTCGGACTTGGTCTGCTACTACAGACCCGCCAAATCAAGAAAATGATTTCATCGTACGTGGGCGAAAACAAAGAGTTTGAGCGCCAGTACTTGGCAGGCGAGTTAGAAGTTGAGTTGACGCCGCAAGGTACATTGGCTGAAAAACTGCGCTCAGCCGGCGCTGGTATTCCTGCATTTTATACTGCAACAGGCGTAGGTACATTAGTTGCTGAAGGTAAAGAAACGCGTGATTTTGATGGTCGTACTTATGTGTTGGAGCATTCCTTACGCGCGGACGTTGCTTTAATCAAAGCGCAAAAGGCAGACAAAGCGGGCAACCTAATCTTTAATAAAACCGCTCGTAACTTTAACCCAGATTGTGCGATGGCGGGTAAAATCACAATTGTTGAAGTAGAAGAAATCGTTGAGACAGGTACGTTTGATCCAGATGAAGTGCATTTACCGGGTATTTTTGTTCAACGTATTGTATTGAATGCTAGCCCTGAAAAACGTATCGAAAAGACCACAACTAAAGCTGTAGAAAATGCCTAAATAAGAGTGCCTAGATAGATATACAACTGAAAGATAACAGTCAGTTTTTAAATGGCTCATATTTTATATAAATAATCATTCAAACGAATAGCAAAAGAATATTAAAAAATAAGGACATCAACATGGCATGGACAAGAGAGCAAATGGCGCAGCGCGCCGCACAAGAACTACAAGACGGCTATTACGTCAACTTGGGCATTGGTCTACCAACGCTAGTCGCTAACTATATTCCTGAAGGCGTGGACGTATGGTTACAGTCAGAGAATGGCTTGCTAGGTATTGGTGAGTTCCCTACAACAGAAAACGTTGATGCCGACTTGATTAATGCGGGCAAGCAAACGGTGACCGCAGAAGCAGGGGCCAGTTATTTTAGTAGCTCAGAGTCTTTTTCTATGATTCGTGGTGGTCATGTCAATTTGGCAATATTGGGCGCAATGGAAGTCTCAGAAAAAGGCGATCTTGCCAACTGGATGATTCCCAAAAAGATGGTCAAAGGCATGGGCGGGGCGATGGATTTAGTCGCAGGCGTGCAGCGTGTGATTGTATTGATGGAGCAGGTAAATAAGCACGGCGATCCAAAAATTTTGGCAAACTGTGAGCTACCATTGACGGGTAAAGGCGTGGTTGATCGTATCATTACTGAGCTTGCTGTATTAGACGTTACTGATGAAGGCCTAAAACTGGTTGAATTAGCAGATGGTGTAAGCTTTGACGAGCTACAAGAAAAAACACCAGTAAGTATTATTCAGTAAACTTTGTACAGTAAAGTGACTGTCCTAAGATTAATATGTTTTATCCCGCACATAAATACGCCACTATGACTATAGTGGCGTATTTGTTCAGTTCAATTTTATAAAAACTAATAATATATTAGACCATGATAAGGAATATGTATGGCGACCCAATTAGAACAAGATTTGACAGGCAAAGTAGCATTGGTCACTGGCTCTGCAAGTGGTATCGGACGTGACATCGCTGAAACTTATGCAAAAGCAGGCGCAGCGGTTGGTATTGCCGATATCAACCTTGAAGCGGCACAAAAAACCGTTGATGCTATTGAAGCTGCTGGTGGACGTGCTCTGGCGATTGCTATGGATGTTACCTCAGAAGAGGCGGTAAACGATGGTGTACAACAACTAGTTGATACTTTTGGTAGTATTGATATTTTAGTTTCTAATGCTGGTATTCAGATCATCGACCCTATTGATAAAATGGCATTTAGCGATTGGAAAAAAATGCTGAACATCCACTTAGATGGCGCTTTTTTGACCACTAAAGCCGCGATTAAGCACATGTATAAAGGTGATAAGGGCGGCACAATTATTTATATGGGTTCTGCGCACTCGCATGAGGCCTCATTATATAAAGCCCCTTATGTGACCGCGAAGCACGGACTACTAGGACTGTGCCGTGTACTGGCCAAAGAAGGTGCAGCGCATAAGGTACGCTCGCATGTAATTTGTCCAGGCTTTGTTAAAACACCTTTGGTAGAAAAACAAATCCCCGAGCAAGCAGCTGAAAAGGGCATCAGTGAAGAGTCAGTGATCAACGATATTATGCTGGTGAACACAGTAGATAAAGAATTTACCACGGTGGAAGACATTGCCCAATTGGCACTATTTTTGGCGGCTTTCCCAACCAATGTATTCACTGGACAATCTATCGTGGCCAGTCATGGTTGGTTTATGAATTAATATATATACAATTTGAATATACCACAACGTCAGACCTACTGGCGTTGTGGTTTTTTTATACGTCCAATTCAGCTACACTGTCACGATAGAAGGTTTGGCTAATATACTCATCAACGCTATCGGTTGTGAGATACGCAATGAGATGACTTGAGCGATTTGCCAGATCTACCCACTTGTATAGGCCATAATAGTAGCTATGTTTAACTTTATGAAGAAAAAAACCACAAAAACCGAAACGCCTCAGCAGCAGGCAGAGCGTGATAGTGCCGTCGACAAAGTCCTACTTGGATATGAGATAGGTGCCGTCAGTATTGCCACGATGGTTACAGGACTTGAGCGTGATGGCGAAGCACTTACCTTAGACCTGCGTTTGCCGAAAGACAGCAATCCTGAAGTTATCCAACAGGAGCTTGGCCAGTTGCTACATCCACATGGTATTACTACGATTCATATGAATGTGCGTCTGCCTGCGCCAGAAAAGGGTTCAGGTTCAAGCTTACCAAAGCAGATGCCAAAGACAACCAATGCGATGGAATCCCAGCCTTCATCTGGCGCTAATAACAATACTAGTAACACTAACGCTGAGCCACCGATTACAAAAGCTGCACCTACCCAAGCTTCATTGGCAGCGCATCCTCGTATCCGTCATATTATTGTCGTAGCATCAGGTAAGGGCGGTGTTGGCAAATCAACGACGACTGTAAACATCGCACTAGCATTACAGAAGCTGGGCAATCGTGTTGGTGTACTGGATGCCGATATCTATGGCCCTAGTATGCCAACCATGCTAGGCGTTGCCGATGTGAAGCCGCAACTGGAAAACGAGCAGTTCGTGCCAGTTGATGCGCATGGTATGGCAATGCTCTCTATCGGTAGTTTGCTCGATGGAGATAATACGCCGGTTGCATGGCGTGGACCAAAAGCCACGGGTGCATTGATGCAGCTATATAATCAAACCAACTGGCCGCAGCTGGACTATCTAATGATTGATATGCCGCCAGGTACAGGTGATATACAGCTGACATTGGCGCAGCGTATTCCAGTCACGGGTGCTGTTATTGTCACGACACCGCAGCATGTTGCACTGCTTGATGCGCAAAAAGGCGTTGAAATGTTTAACAAAACCAACATTCCTGTGCTTGGCGTGGTTGAAAACATGGCGCTACACACTTGTAGCAACTGTAATCACACCGAAGCGATCTTTGGTACGGGTGGCGGTGAGTTTATCGCTGAGCAATATCAGGTACCGCTATTGGGTCAGCTACCACTTGCCAGTGGCATTCGTGCACAAGTTGATAAGGGTGTGCCAAGTGTATTGGCTGATGATGAGTTTGCACGATATTACCTAGATATTGCCAAAAACATCGAAACCAATATCAATAAATTCGCAAAGCCTGTCGATGATAAGCGGATTTTCTAGTGTCTAATGATTAAATAGGGTGCTGGTTGCTTAGCTAGTCTAAAACCAATGTATGATAAAACAGCCATCACGCTATAAATTCAGCCATCAATTCCGTATAATCGTCGCTATCAAAATACTGTTATCATAACCGCTATTAAATATTTGCTAAGGAACAACAATGTCTATCAAGTCTGACCGCTGGATTCGTAAAATGGCCGAAGAGCACGGCATGATTGAGCCATACGAGCCGGGTCAAGTACGCTTTAATGATGCAGGCGAGCGTTTGGTTAGCTACGGCACCTCAAGCTACGGTTATGATGTGCGCTGTGCTCCTGAATTTAAAGTTTTTACCAACGTACATTCAGTGGTCGTTGATCCTAAAAACTTCGATGATAAAAGCTTTATCGATATCGTTGGTGATGAGTGCATCATTCCACCTAATTCGTTTGCTTTAGCCCGTACTATGGAGTATTTCCGTATTCCGCGTGATGTATTGACTATCTGCCTAGGTAAGTCAACTTACGCGCGCTGCGGTATTATTGTCAACGTAACGCCGCTTGAGCCTGAGTGGGAAGGGCACGTCACTTTAGAGTTTAGTAATACGACCAACCTGCCAGCCCGTATCTATGCTGGTGAAGGCGTAGCGCAAATGCTGTTTTTCCAAAGCGATGCTGATGATGTCTGTGAGACGAGTTATAAAGATCGTGGTGGTAAATACCAAGGTCAGCGCGGCGTGACACTGCCAAGAACCTAATCAGTAAGCGTACGTTTAAAAGCTTATCAGTTATAGAAAGTTAATAAGCCTTTAAATAGTTAATAAAAAAGCTAGTCATATTAAATATGGCTAGCTTTTTTATTGTGTTAAATAGAACTGGTCTAAGGTTCTATTTATTTCAAGACTTTCTACTTTAAGACCTTTAAACCTGCTTTATTATCACGCTTTGGTTTAGGTGCTTTGGCAGGACTGTTGTTAGACATTGGTGCTGAGTCGTCTTCTGGCTGATAGTTGTCATACTCTTTTGGATCAAAGAACATCCCTTGCGAGTTCTCTTTAGCATAAATCCCCATCACCGCAGTAAGTGGCACCCAGATTTCTTGTGATACACCACCGAAGCGCGCACTAAAATGAATATAGTCATTTTCCATACTCATGTTACCCGTAGCACGGCTGGCGATATTTAATACGATACGACCGTCTTGCACATGCTCGGTTGGTATTTGCACATTGTCAGCGGTAGCATCGACCATCAAGTATGGTGTCAGAGCGTTATCTTCTATCCATTGATATAGTGCGCGTACCATATAAGGGCGGGTAGGTGTAATAGAGGTGGTTTCGCTCATTTAATGATTTCCTATACTAATAATTATTAATAATGAAAAATATCTCGTTCAACGATTTATCAAATGACAAATGCTAATTAACGTCTATCTTATTTATACTTTATTTTAGGACAGCTTTTGATACTTGTCTAATCAACGCACGCTTTTTTGGAAGCTACTGCGCTCAAACACTCTCGTTTGGTACTCAAACAATGGACGGCTGATTGCACGTGGCAGCTCAATACCCATCTCATCTAATCGCCATAATAGTGGTGCTAATAACACGTCACACCAGCCAAACTCATCAGCCATAAAATAAGGCTTATGAGCGAACAGCGGTGACAGAGTAATCAACGAATCACTGAGCTGTTTTTTGGCAATGGTAGCTTGTGCTTTATTAAAACTATCTGGATGCGTCAACAAGCGTTTACCAAGTACTAACCAATCACGCTGAATGCGCCAAGCCAGTTGGCGAAACTGTGCACGCTCTTGCGGTGTCTCAGGGAGCAGTTTGTTCGTATGATAGCGTTCCTCAAGATATTCAAAAATAACGTTAATCTCATAAAGCGCAATCTCACGCTGCTGTAATACAGGCAAGGTATGATAGGGGTTTAGCTCAGTCAAATCTTCAGGGCGCTCAGAATGTAAGCGAGACAAATAGTAAGCGAGCTTTTTTTCTTCAAGTAATAGGCGTACCACATGACTGTCGTAGCCGTCATCAGCATACAAAATTAGCTGACTACTTGGAATGTCATTCGCATCAATCATGAAAGCCTAATGTTAATAGTGAAGGTTGTCATCGTAAACAAACTCGCAACGTTTATCAAGGTAGAGTACGTAAACATTAGCGCTGAGCGACTTATTTTCCGGATTATCTAGTATTTACACTCTATATCAAGGCACAAAAAGGCACTACCGAAGTAGTGCCTTTTTTATTTCTAAAAACTAACTGCTGACTATGACTTATTTGACATCTTTCCAGAATTCTTTATTCAATAAGTAAACTGGGATGAGCAGTACTAATAAGAATAGAATTACGAAGAAACCAATGACTTGACGGTCGTGACGAGCAGGTTCACCCATCCACGCCATAAAGTTAACCAAGTCACCAACTTCAGATTCAAACTCTTCTTGGCTCAACTCTTCTTGCATGTTATGCAATACGTGAGGCATCGCTGCATTGGCCAGTACTAAGTTATTCGCGCCCCAAGGACGGCTTGGATCTTCATAGAACGACAGTAGGTAAGTATATACCCAGTCGTCGCCACGCAGACGTGTCTCAAGTGATAGATCAGGAGGCGCTGCGCCAAACCAAGACGCTTGAATCTCAGGATCTATCTCAGCAGTAATGTGGTCACCGATTTGATCGGTAGTAACCATCAAATACTTTTCAACCAACTCAGGCGGTATCTCTAAATCTTTGGCAATGCGCGAATGACGAACGTACTTGGCTGAGTGACACCCAGCACAGTAGTTCATAAAGATCTTCGCGCCGTTTTGTAGTGAGCCCTTATTGGTAAAATCAATAGGAGCTGTACTACAAGCCAGGTGTTCATCAACGCCATCTGCATTGGTGAATGTACCGCAGCCACTGCCTGAAGCCATTGCCGTACCAGCAGTCAAGGTTAATGCCGCGCCTAAGCCTAGACCAGCTAGGGATTTAATTAGCGTGTTCATTAGTGACCTCCGGTAACGCGTTCTGGTGGCTGTTTACACTTCTCAATCGCAGTGTAGAAAGGCATCAGTAAGAAGAACAAGAAATATAGAATCGTGAATACACGAGCCATGATGGTTGCCGTTGGTGTAGCAGGCGTCGCACCCAAGTAGCCTAGTACCACAAAGCTAATAGCAAAGACGGTCAGCGCAATCTTAGATAATATACCTTTGTAACGTATAGAGCGCACAGGAGACCTATCAAGCCATGGGATCAAGAACAGTACGGCAATCGCACCACCCATCGCAATCACGCCACCAAGCTTGTCAGGAACCGCACGTAAAATAGCGTAGAACGGCGTGTAGTACCATACTGGTGCAATATGTGCTGGTGTTTTCAGTGAGTTCGCTGTCTCAAAGTTTGGTGGTTCAAGGAAGAAACCGCCGCCTTCTGGGAAGAAGAATACCACTGCAAAGAAACAGATAAAGAACACTACGATACCAACCATGTCATGCACAGTGTAGTACGGATGGAATTCGATACCGTCTAATGGCACACCATTTTTATCTTTTAGCTTCTTAATATCGATGCCATCAGGGTTGTTCGAGCCCACATGATGCAATGCTACAATATGCATGAATACTAGACCTACTAGCACTAATGGAATAGCAACAACGTGTAGCGCAAAGAAACGGTTTAGAGTAATACCAGAGATGATATAGTCACCACGTACCCATTCAGCAAGGCCATCACCAATAACAGGTAGAGCTGCAGGTAAGTTCAAGATAACCTGAGCACCCCAGAATGACATGTTGCCCCAAGGTAGTAGGTAACCGAAGAAACCTTCTGCCATAAGTGCTAGGTAGATACCCATACCGATGAGCCAGATAAGCTCACGAGGTTTTTGGTATGAACCGTATAGTAAGGCTCGGAACATATGCAGATAGACAACAACGAAGAAGGCAGAGGCCCCAGTCGAGTGCATATAGCGAATGAGCCAACCACCTTTTACGTCACGCATGATGTATTCAACAGACGCAAATGCCCCTTCGGCACTTGGGTTGTACATCATCGTAAGCCATATACCAGTCACCAATTGGTTGACCAGTACGATCATTGATAGCACGCCAAAGAAGTACCAAAAGTTAAAGTTCTTTGGTGCGTAGTACTTTGACATATGGTATTCATAGGTTTCGGTCGCTGGAAAACGCGCGTCCACCCAATGCATTAACTTTTTACCCATACTCATATCAAGCCTCCCCAACCGTCAAGATGGTACCATCCATACCATATTCTGGAACGGGTAAATTAAGTGGTGCAGGAACGCCGCTATATACGCGACCTGCTAAGTCATATTTTGACCCGTGACACGGACAGAAAAATCCGCCGTACCAATCATTACCACCTAAATCCACCGCGCCCACATCAGGACGGTAGTTTGGTGCACAGCCCAAATGTGTGCAAACGCCTTCGACCACCAATACGGTTGGATCTAAAGAGCGAGTAGGATTTTTGCAATATTCAGGTTGTAGAGACGCATCAGACTCAGGATCAGATAATAGAGGTTTGACTGACTCTAGTCCTGCAACCATGTCTTCGGTGCGCTTAACCACATAAATAGGTTTACCACGGTATTTGACGACGATCATTTGTCCATCTTCGATAGAACCAATATCTTGGGTCACTGCAGCCCCTGCAGCCTCAGCTTTAGCGCTTGGGTACCAAGAACGGACAAAAGGTGTCGCCACGGCAGCTACCCCAGCTGCACCAATCGCGGCAGTTGAGGCAATAAGAACTCTACGGCGTTGTACATTAACGCCTTCGGCTTGGCTCATTAATACTTCCTCCAGGTGAATGAAATGGGATTATCCCACACTGGGTTTGTGGCTTAGAAAATATACAATATCAAGCCACTTTAGCTGTGCCTAATTTTGCTAATTGTTGCTATTCTAAGCTATTTCGGTGATAAAATAAATTATTGCGTTAAAAATAAAGCAACCTCAATAGGACATATTAGAAGGTTGAATATGATAATCAAACCAAAACAGTTGGATTATCAACGCTTAACGCTAACTTTGCTTTAACAAGGATTATGATGTGATGACCTTATAAATAATAAGGATTTTCAGCAATAGCGAATGATACTTGAAATTAAGGTAATGTTCACTAACTTTCACCATCTAACTACTTTGTAAGTTGCTGTAAAACAAATATCACCACTCTATATAATAAAGTGGTGATGTCTTCATAATGATTAATAATGTTTTGTCAAACTATCAGGAACTTATTTATCGAAATACGCAATGCAAAGTACATATGCGATATTCCAATAAACTCAGCTAGAGAGTTGCCAATACTAGCCTTCAAGCTCGCTCCAGCGTTCAAGCTTGTGCATCATCTCATCTTCAATGGTTAAGAGACGCTCACTAGCAGCTGTCGCCGCATCAAAGTCAGTATTAAACCAAGAGCCATCGGCCAGCTTTTCTTGCAATTGAGCTTGTTCGGCTTCGAGTGCAGCGATTTCTTTTGGCAAGTTATCCAGTTCGCGTTGATCATTATAATTTAGCTTTTTGGCTGCCTTATTTGGTTTCGCTGCTGTGCCAGACTTGTTTGTCGCTTTATTGCTTGCTGCATTGTTGGCAGGTGCTTTGGTAGCACGGGATGCTTCTTCGCGGTTCTTTTGTACGAGGTACTCTTGATAACCACCTACATATTCACTAACAGTGCCTTTGCCATCTTCATCTTCGCCAAACACCCACGTAGAGGTAACGACGTTGTCCATGAATGAGCGATCATGACTGATTAGCAAAATCGTACCACCAAAGCTGGCGACTGACTCTTCTAATAGCTCAAGTGTTGCCATATCCAAATCGTTAGTCGGCTCATCGAGTACCAAAATATTGGCAGGTTTTAATAGTTGTTTGGCAAGTAGTACTCGGTTACGCTCACCACCAGACAAGGCTTTGACAGGTGTACGTGCGCGCTCTGGGGCAAATAAGAAATCTTGTAAGTAGCTCATAATATGCGTCTTACGGCCGCCAACTTCGACAAAGTCAGAGCCTTCTGAAACATTCTGTGCAACGCTCGCTTCAAGGTCTAACTGATCACGCAACTGATCGAAGAATGCAATTTTCAGATTAGTACCTAATTCGACACTACCAGACTTGGTAACTTCATCATCAGACATATCGAGTAGGGCTTTAATAAGCGTAGTTTTACCAGCACCGTTAGGGCCGACAATACCAATCTTATCGCCACGCATAATAGTGGTCGTAAAATCATCTACCAAGACGTTGCCGTCATATTCAAGATGTAAGTTTTTAACTTTACAGACAAGCTTACCGCTTTTCTCGCCTTGACCCATTGTGATGTTTACATTGCCCACTTGCTCACGGCGATCGCTACGCTCTTCACGTAAGGCTTTTAGCTCACGGACACGGCCTTCATTACGGGTACGACGGGCTTTGATACCTTGGCGAATCCAAACTTCTTCTTGTGCCAGTTTTTTATCAAAGTTGGCATTATTCTTTTCTTCAGCCTGCAACTGTAGCTCTTTTAGCTCTTGATAGCGCGCGTAACCACCTTCACCTTGTGTTACGTCATAGCTGGTCAATTGGCCACGGTCAAGCTCAATAATGCGAGTCGATAGCTTATTGACGAATGCTCTATCATGAGTCACGAACAACAACGTTAAGCCTTGCCAATCAAGCAAAAAGCGTTCTAACCATTCGATACTTTCAACATCCAAATGGTTGGTTGGCTCATCTAGTAGTAGCACATCAGGCTTAGTAACTAGCGCCCGAGCAAGTAGCACGCGGCGTTTACGACCACCAGATAGAGATGATAAGTCATCTTCTGGATTAAGGCCCATGGTCGTAATCAGACGCATGGCATCGCGTTCTAAGTCCCAGCCATGTACCGCATCGATATCATGCTGCAGTGTCGCCATATGCTCACACGCGTCCATATCACCATTGGCGCACATATCCACTTGCTTATTGTAATTAATGAGCAAATCAGCCGTGCGGCGACTACCACCCATGACGATGTCTAATATGCGACCACTGGTTTCAGGGACGTCTTGCTCTAGCATCGCCACACGCATGCTACTGTTAGTAATAATCTCACCACTGTCAGGCTGTAATGAGCCATTAATCAGTTTGAATAAGGTGGATTTACCTTCGCCATTGCGGCCAATCAAACACACGCGCTCGCCTGAATTGATAGAGAAATCAATACCATCAAGAACAGGCGCAACGCCAAAGGCTAAGTGAATGTCTTTTAAATGAATCAGTGCCATAGAGTATCTTAAGCTTATATAATAGTGAGGTAGGGGTTGTTGCAAAATTGCCTGCAGTATAACATGCCACCGCGTCACTGTAGTGCGAGTAAATAGTTTTATCAGTACTATTTATTGCTTTTACTAACTGCTGCTAGTCAATGACTATGTTTGTAGATTTATCGCTAATCTATAGCACTATTCAAACTCCTTTCACTTTAATACTTACTATGATCTAGAGAAAAATATGAACCAATCTAAAACTACAACCGATACTTCTACAGTGCAAGATGATCTGCAAGCTCAAGTAATCGATTTACAAATGAGCCTCGCGCACCTTGAAGTTACCGTCGAACGACTGGATGACGTAATCACGCGACAAGACAAAGATATTCATACGCTGCAACGTCAACTACAGCTGATTTATAAACAGATTGAGGGCCAAGATACGGAAGGTGGCATTGCACCATTCGATGTAATGGCAGACAGACCGCCACATTATTGATAAGTAAGATTTGGAAAGAAAATCTTTTAATAACGGAAAATATATACGTATTTTTATATATAGATACTGTTTAATGACTATGTGGTCATAACATGGGAATAATGTGTTTTTGTAGTTGTTTTAGTGTTAAAAAATCTTTACTATCTTCCACCTCGGATGCTGATTGCCTATTAATACTGGGTAAAACAGTAAAACAATGCGGATGTTTGGAGATATAAAATGCGCCACACCTTTCATTTAAAAACTCTTGCAGTAGCTGTTGCTACTTTTTCTGTTGCTAGCGTCGCTAGTGCTGCTGGCCTTGATCGCTCAGGCCAAGATATCACCGCATTCCTACAAGACGGCACGTATGCAGAAGCTGTCTACACTTATATCGATGCTGACGTTACCGGTAAAGATACCTCAGGTAATAAAATTGATGACATCGCAGAGTCTTATGACTTTTTCCGTTATGGCGTAAAAACAGATATCAACGATACATTCAGTGTTGGTATCTTATATGACGAGCCTTTCGGTGCAGCAGCCGATTACACTGGAAATAATAACTTTGTAGGCGCACCAACTGATGCTGTTAATAATATTATTGCATCGCGTCTAGGTGGATTAGGCGTTAATAATGTAGAAGAGTTGAAAGGTTTAGTTGAAGGTACTCAAAACCAGTTAACTGCTGCTGAAACTCGTTTAAGTGCAGTTAGAGAGCAAGTAAGACAAGCCCAAGCAGCTGTTAATCAAAACCCAGCACTTGAGCCTGCACTGCGTCCACAGATTAATGCTGGTTTAGCAGGTATCGCCGCTGGCGAAACGCAGCTAGCAGAAGGTCAAGCACAGTTAAATCAACTTGAGCAATTAGAAGGCTTTGCGGATGGTCGCCTTGCGAATGATGAAGGCACAAATGTTGAAGTCCGTAGCGAAAGCATCACAGGTATCCTAGGTGCTAAGTTTGGTCAAAACAAAGAATTCCAAGTGTACGGTGGTCCTGTTGTTCAGCGTATCAAAGCTGATGTAAGTCTTCGTGGTAGTGCCTATAGTGCTGCTACAGGCTATACCGCTCATATTAGTCCTGATACCGACTATGGCTATATCGCTGGTATATCTTATAGTAAACCTGAAATTGCTCTAAAGGCGGCTTTGACCTATCGTTCTGAAATTGACCACAGCTCGAATATCGATGAGATATATCCAGTAGTAGCAGCTCTAGGTGGCGAGGCGAATCAAGGTAATACGCTGGATATCACTACCCCCAAATCAGTTAACTTCGATTTCCAAACTGGTATTAACCCTACAACCTTAGCGACTGCCAAAGTACGCTGGGTACCATGGAGTGATTTTGCAATCGTTCCACCACTTTATAATGAAGTAAGTAAGCAAGCAACTAATGATGATAAAGGTTTATCTTTAGTCAGCTATGACGATGACCAATGGCAAGTAGAGTTAGGTCTGGCCAAACGCTTAGCGCCAGCATTGGCAGTAAGTGGTACTGTCGGTTGGGATAGTGGTGCTGGCAACCCTGTAACTTCATTGGGTCCTATCGAAGGCTACTATAGTGCAGGCTTAGGCGCTAAATACAACGTTACTGAGAACTGGGCCGTATCTGCCGGTGGTAAATATCTATGGTTTGGTGATGCTAAAGGCCAAATCCCAACGAAAGCTATTGTGAGTGACTTTGAAAGTAATGATGGATTTGTACTTGGGGTAAAAGTTTCTTACCAAGCTCAGTAATTTACAGCTTAGTTATATAGTAAATGTTTTAAATGTTATTGATAAAAAAGCGATCCTTAAAAGGGTCGCTTTTTTTATAGGCAGTATTGTAGTCATGGTGAGTCAGTTTTATCCCGAAAAAATTATCTTGTGGACGTATATATTTTTAGAAAATTCACATTTAAAAGTAGAAGTAAACGACATTGTTTGATTTATATCTTATTTGTACTGTTCAGTCATAATCAAGAAATAAAGCACTTTAATTGTTGTTTTAGTGTCAAAAAGCTATTAGTATTCAACTTAGGACACGACTTTGACACTTTCAATGTGAAGCGCAGCAATGCTATATATTGATTATCAAAGTAGTAATACAACAAGGACCGTTGGAGATACACAATGCGCACTACCTTTCACTTGAAAACCCTTGCAGTAGCAATCGCTACTCTCTCTGTCGCTAGCATGACTAATGCTGCTGGTCTCGATCGTTCAGGCCAAGATGTCACTGCTTTCTTTCAAGATGGTACCTATGCAGAAGCCGTCTATACTTATATTGATGCTGATGTAAGTGGTTATGATAGTGCTAACACTAACCCTTCTCAAAGTGATTATGTACGTGGTGATAAGACAGGTGATATTGCTGAGTCTTACGATTTCTTCCGCTATGGCGTAAAAGCAGACATTAACGATACTTTTAGTGTAGGTATTCTATACGACGAGCCTTTCGGCGCAGCTGCTGAATATACTCAAAGTAACTTTGTCTCACAAGGAGATGTCGACGCTTCTATTGCTTCTATTACTAATGGCGCAGCCCCAAGTCTTGCAGCGGCACAGGCTGGAATTGGTGCTCTGGCTGCAGGAGAAACAGCGGGTGTTTTGACTCCAGCACAGCAGGCTCAGTTAGATGGATTGCGTGGAGCAGTAGCAGTAGCACAAGCTGAAGCAGGTACCGCGGGCGAAAATACTAATGTAGAAGTTCGTAGCCAAAGCCTAACGGGTATTCTTGGTATGAAATTTGGTGCCAACAAAAATTTCCAAATTTATGGTGGTCCAGTTGCACAGCGTACTCAGTCTGAAACAAAATTACGCGGTTTAGCTTATGGACCTGCTAGCGGTTACACGTCAAACAGTAATCCTGATATGGACTATGGTTATATAGCAGGTATTGCTTATAGTAAGCCGGAAATTGCGTTAAAAGCTGCTTTAACTTACCGTTCTGAAATCGATCATGATATACAAATATCTGAGTCGTATCCGTTAGTCGCTATTAGAGCTACAGCAGCAGGAGCTACTCCAGAACAAGCGGCTGCAGCAGCAAATAGAAACAGCAAATACGAAATTACTACTCCTAAATCAGTCAACTTTGATTTCCAAACAGGTATCAACCCTACAACACTAGCAACGGCAAAAGTACGCTGGGTACCGTGGAGCGACTTTGTCATTACGCCGCCACTTTATAATGACACTAGTAAAATCAGTTATGGTCCTGATGGATTAAACTTGGTGGAATATAAAGATGACCAGTGGCAAGTGGAACTAGGCTTAGCGAAACGCTTAACGCCAGCATTGGCAGTAAGTGGTACTGTTGGTTGGGATAGTGGTGCTGGTAACCCTGTAACTTCATTAGGCCCGGTCGAAGGCTACTATAGTGTTGGTCTTGGTGCCAAATATAATGTCACGGAAAACTGGGCAGTATCTGTAGGTGGTAAATACCTATGGTTCGGTGATGCCCAAGGTCAATTACCAACAGGCAAAATCGTTGCCGATTTTGAAGACAATGATGGTTATATCGCTGGTGTGAAGCTTTCTTATCAAGGGAAATAATCTTTCTATATAGTTGTTAAATAATAAAAAAGCGACCTATGATGGGTCGCTTTTTTTACTGGTTCTCTGTTAAGTATTCTATTATTAGTGCTTAAATATAGGTACAACAGCAAAGATAATCTTTATAGTATTAATTTATATAGCATATCTACATTTTATTTGCCTAGTTTAGTTTCGTGTCCATAAACAACGCATATTCTTCGGCTTAAGAGTAGATACGCACTTATACCTGATCGAATATCTAGTAAGTAAGCTGTTAATAACAGCATAATATACTCAAGGTGCACAACGACGTATATGTATGAACAGGTAGTAAAATACAATTCTAAAAAGAATTAGTTGCATTAATAAGGTCTATTTCGCAAAAGTGAGCAGCAGTTGGACTGCCAAATAGGCTAGGACAATCTGGCTTAGTATGTCCAGCACAGAGCTGCTAGATACTACTATCGCTGTCCATATTCCAGTCTCACTTACCATAAGTTCTCTTGGTTTGATACTTTAGTAGGTTAAATATACTAAATCGTTACTCATAAAAAAACCTCGCCAATAGTGACGAGGTTTTTTTATAATAATCTTAAGGCATTACGTAAACTTATTTGTTTAAGTTTAACTCCATCTCTTTGTACTTAGCAGAAACTGAAGGTCTTGGGCCACCAGTCATGATACTAACGGCAAAGATAGCGATAGTACTTAAGATAAAGCCTGGAACGATAGCATATAACCAGCTATTTAGTGCCATACCATCTACTTGGAAAGGACCATAGATCCATAGGATAACAGTCAACGCACCAACAACCATACCAGCAACAGCACCATTACGGTTCATACCACGCCATGTAAGGCTGAAGATAACCAATGGACCAAATGCTGCACCAAATCCTGCCCATGCATTAGAAACTAAGTTCAATACTGAGCTATCTGGATTAGAAGCAAGCATGATAGATACTAGCGCAACCACTACGACAGAAACACGACCAACCAATACCTGACGAGCTTCTGGTGCGTCTTTATCAAAGAATAGTTTGTATACATCTTTAGTTAGAGAGCTTGATACAACCAATAGCTGCGATGAGATAGTACTCATAATTGCCGCTAAAATAGCTGCTAATAGGAAACCTGAAACCAATGGATGGAACAAGAACTGAGTGAATACTAAGAAGATAGTCTCAGGATCATCCAGCGTCATCGCAGTTTTTTGTACATAAGCACGACCAGCAAAACCAGTCATCAGTGAACCAATAAGACTCACAACCATCCAGCTCATACCGATGTTACGTGCGGTCGGTACATCTCTCACTGAACGAATTGCCATAAAACGTACGATAATATGCGGCTGGCCAAAGTAACCTAAGCCCCATGCCATGAGTGAGATAATACCGATGACACTCATACCGCTAGTAACGTCTAAAAGGGTTGGATCAATGTTTCTGACCGCTTCTGTAGTGGCTGAAATACCACCAAGATCAGTAAAGGCAACGACAGGTACGATTATCATGGCAAACAGCATGATGACACCCTGTACGAAATCGGTCATAGATACTGCTAAGAAACCACCGAATAGCGTATAAGCCACAACCACACCAGCAGTAACCCATAGGCCAGTACTATACGATAGATTTAGTGAGCTTTCGAAGAGTTTACCACCACCTACAAGACTTGCAGCGGTATAGACGGTAAAGAATAGAATGATGACCACGGCTGAGATGACGCGTAGCATGTGCGACTTGTCTTCAAAGCGGTTGGCGAAATAATCGGGTAGGGTGATAGCGTTGTCAGCCACTTCGGTATAAACACGAAGGCGAGGTGCTACGATGAGATAGTTTAGTAATGCACCTAATGTCAAACCAAGCGCGATCCAAATACTGACCACACCATCGGCAAACATATAACCAGGTAAGCCAAGTAGTAACCAACCTGACATATCTGATGCACCTGCAGAAAGTGCGGTTACTGCTGGGCCTAAGTTACGACCCCCTAACATATAGCCTTCAGTATCATTGGCTTGCTTAAAATAAGCGTAAACACCAATCCCAATCATCACTAAGAAATAGGCGCCGAGTGATATCAGCACGCCACTAGAAACTCCGTTCATATAAATTGTCCTTAACCAACATGGTTGGCTGTAATTATTTTTTAACTATAAAAGTTTTGTCCTGCAAGGCGATGTTCAAAACAATATTTAAAGACAAAAAAAGCCATTAATTGAGACATAATGGCTTTTTTCAGTATCTTCTGTAGTTTTATATGATTGATGTTGTTCTATGGCTAGCACTCATATAGAGATAGAGAACAACGGGAACATCGCATTCCACTTATCTATTGTTATTGCTCGCATCTGCTATTTATATATGAGTATTAGCAACCTACATCATCAATCTAAACCATTAAACCTACTGTTAACCATCATATCTTACTAGAAGTATTCAATATATGACTATCAGTGTCCTTGTGGTAAATTTTTGTTATAAAAGCAACGTCAAGCGTATTATAACGTATGAGAATCACAAATGCGAATAGCTTAATTTTTAGACTGTTATAGTGAGCTCTTTTTATTCAATAGGCGCAAGTAAGTCTAGTAGGGCGGTCACGCTGCTAGATTGAGTTAATTTTGGATTGATAACCACACCTAAATAGCGTTGTAATTCAATATTGTCAGCCATATCGATACGTTCCAAATCTTGACTGACCATCGTTTGTGGTAGTACTGACCAACCAAGACCAACAGATACCAGCATACGGATAGACTCAAGAGGGTTGGTGCTCATCGTGGCATAAGGCTTCAGATTGTGCTTGGCAAACTCAGCCAAGGTAATTTGACTGGTAAAGGTATTGGCAGAAGGCAAAATGGCAGGATAGCGCGCTAACTGCTCCAACGTCACATTAGATTTAGTAGCCAAAGGTGATAGCGTACCCGTCATAAAATAAAGAGGGTCTGACCAGAGCGTGTGATAAGTTAAGCGCTTATCATATACAGGAGGTAGAGTTACAAAGGCTAAAGACAAATCACCATCTAGTACTGCTTTATGAGCTTTTTCAGAATCTACGAAGTGTACTTCTAACTGAACAGCTGGATAAGCTTGAATGAAGTGTTTAAGGACAGGTGCTAAATGATGTAGGCCAATATGATGGCTAGTACCAATGACTAATTTGCCAGAGACGATATGCTGAGAATGCTGCAAGTTGATTTTAAAATTCTCATAATCTTCTAGCCAACGCTTAGCATGAGGTAGCATTTCACTGGCGGCTTGAGTTGGTACAATTCCGCGTCCTACCGTATCAAACAAAGTAATGTTAAACTCGTCTTCTAAGTTTTTGATACGTTTACTGACAGCAGGCTGAGTAATAAACAGCTTTTCTGCGGCGCCTGAGATACTGCCAGTGTGCATAACGGTAACGAATGTCGTCAAGTTTGTGGTATTCAAACGAATGTCCTTAGCTACTTTATGAGCTATAAATAAAAGTTGGCTGAACCAATCACAACGTATTAGAAATAAAAGTTTGCGTCTGGTTAAAAATCATCAATTATTATTATAGGATTTGCCTGCTATAATCACAAGACATCGAGGCCTGTTGTGACATATTTATTTTAAAAAACTAATGATTTACCATTTAAAGCATATTTTTAGGGTTGGTTTTAGTCATATGTTGAGTCTCATGAAGAAATAATGGTTAAATCTTAGATACGACAGTAATTATTAGACATTATAGATAGATATAGTATTTACATAGAATCTTAGCTTAGCAATGTACAAGTAAGTAAAAAATTAAGTAATTAGTAACCTATAAAGGATAGCAACATGGCTGGTCAAACGTTATACGACAAACTTTGGAACGCTCACGAAGTCACCAAGCGTGACGATGGTTCGAGCCTGATTTATATCGATCGCCATCTGTTGCACGAAGTGACGAGTCCGCAAGCATTTGAAGGATTGGAGTTAGCAAATAGAGCGCCATGGCGTTTGTCGGCTAACATTGCCAGTCCAGACCATAATGTGCCAACCGTCACTAAAGAGCGCCTAGAAGGGGTGCCTGGGATTAAAGACAAGGTATCACGCTTGCAGGTTGTCACTTTGGACGATAATTGCACCAAGTTTGATATTGCTGAATTTACTATCAATGATGCGCGTCAAGGAATTTTGCACGTGGTCGGTCCAGAGCAAGGTTTGGTCTTGCCAGGTATGACGGTTGTTTGCGGTGACTCGCATACAGCGACCCATGGAGCACTTGGCTGTTTGGCTCATGGTATCGGAACCTCCGAAGTTGAGCATGTATTGGCAACGCAGTGTTTGATTCAAAAGAAATCAAAAAATATGCAAATCCGTGTCACTGGTCAACTTGGTGCTGGCGTCACTTCAAAAGATGTGGTGTTAGCTATTATTGCGAAGATTGGTACAGCAGGTGGAACAGGACACGCGATTGAATTTGCAGGTCAAGTGTTCGAAGATATGAGTATGGAAGGTCGTATGACCGTCTGTAATATGGCGATTGAGGCAGGTGCACGTGTCGGTATGGTTGCGGTCGATGACACGACGATTGACTATGTCAAAGGTCGTCCATATGCGCCAAGCGAAGCACAATGGGAACAAGCGGAAGCCTACTGGCGTACACTATATTCAGACGATGACGCGGTATTTGATACTGTAGTGGAAATCGACGGTAGTCAGATCGCACCGCAAGTATCTTGGGGTACATCGCCTGAGATGGTGGTAGATATCACGCAATCTGTACCGACACCAGATCAAGCCATTGATGAAGCTCAAGAAGAAGGCTGGTTACGCGCTTATACTTATATGGGGCTAGAAGCTGGTCAGAAAATTACGGATATTCAACTTGACCGTATCTTTATTGGTTCATGTACCAATTCACGTATCGAAGATTTACGTGATGCGGCAGCGGTAATCAAAGGTCGCAAAGTTGCTGATAACGTAAAAGAAGCGATCGTTGTTGCAGGCTCTGGACAAGTGAAACTGCAAGCAGAGGCTGAAGGCTTGGATACGTTATTTACTGAAGCTGGTTTTGAATGGCGTGAGCCGGGCTGCTCGATGTGTCTTGCGATGAATGCAGACAAGCTTGAGCCGCAAGAGCACTGCGCTTCAACGTCTAATCGTAATTTTGAAGGTCGTCAGGGTAATGGTGGTCGTACGCATTTGGTAAGCCCAGCAATGGCAGCTGCCGCCGCGTTGGCAGGTCATTTTGTAGACGTTCGTACGTTTTAAGTCTGATAATAAGTAGCTGACATCATGCTTGTATTAACGATAAATATATGAGCATGCTGTCAAAGATCGTAAAAACTTATTTACTATTTAACATGCTTATCAAGATCATCAGCCAGCAAAAATATAATTGATAGGAAATTTTATGCAAGCTTATAACACCCAAACAGGTATCGTTTGCCCGTTAGATCGCGCAAACGTCGATACCGACCAAATTATCGCAAAACAGTTTTTAAAGTCTATTAAACGTACAGGTTTTGGCGTAAATCTATTTGACGATTGGCGCTATCTTGACGAAGGCTACCCTGGTCAAGACAACAGTACACGAGTCATCAATCCAGAATTTGTATTAAACAAACCACGTTATCAAGGTGCTACTATCTTGCTAGCACGTAGAAACTTTGGTTGTGGCTCTAGTCGTGAGCATGCACCTTGGGCGTTATCAGAGTATGGTTTCCGTACGGTAATTGCGCCTAGTTTTGCAGATATTTTCTACAATAATTGCTTTAAAAACGGTATGTTACCGATTGTGTTGGATGAAGCGATTGTAGACACGTTAATGAAAGCGACTTTCGATAACGAAGGCTATGAGTTGACCGCAGATCTTGAGCGTCAGGTCGTTATTACGCCAACTGGTGAAGAGTATGCCTTTGAAGTAGACGCTTTTCGCAAGCATTGTCTGTTAAACGGACTTGATGACATTGGTCTAACCTTGCAGCAAAGCGATGCTATCAAAGATTATGAGCAAAAAATGATGCAAAAAACACCGTGGATATTTAACGACGTACGAGCGTAGAGGTCTATTCTATAATCTACTGCTAATAAAATATGAGTAGTCGCAACGCAGCGTTGAGTTATGGCGGTGAACTGTCTAAAATGAAGAATAGTTTTTCACTACATTTTATTATCTCTCTTGAATAGTAGCCGCCATTATGAATACAAAACGTTATGCTCTATGGACAAGTACAATTGTTGCTGCAAGCTTATTATTGTCAGGCTGTCAGCTATTGACAGGCTATCAAAAAATAGATGAAGCAGAGAGTGCCGAGGCATGGGTAGGTAAAATTAAACCTATCGCTGGTGAAGTAAATATTGCCTGTGTGGGTACATATCATTGCGAAATTGTGCAGATAGATAAAACGCTCATTATTGCGCCCAACAGTCATGAGCCAATCAGTCCTCAGATTATGACAACCTTACCACGTCAAGAAGGTATGGCAAAAACATCGATGAATATGGATATGACACCACTGGTCAATAAAAATGCCATAAAAGTTGTGCCGTTAGCGCCTTCGAGTATGCCAGGATTGACCAACTATTATGCACGGGTCATGCCTGCCAAACACGAGGTACATGTGAATTTTTATCCAGAGAATAACATGGGCTATGTTGAGCGTTTCGCGATGATTCATGACTTTACTGAAGCAGGTACTTATCAGTTGCGCGCTTATCAAAAAAAGAACACCGAAAAATCAGGCAGTCTATTAGACACAGCATCACCTGAGCCTTTATGTATTGAGCTATTGCAAGGTACTCAAGTACAGCGCCGATTCTGCAAGCAACTAGACGCTGAGCATCAAGGCGAGTTTGTAGAGGCGGGTATGGTCAAAGCAGTAACATCAGCACCCAAAGCCAAAAAAATGGCAGCATAAAATATGAGTATAAAAAGCTCAAAAATATAACCAACCAATAAAAACATTCCAAAAGGATCAGTATGGCAACGATTTTAACATTAGCGGGTGATGGTATTGGCCCTGAAATTATGACCCAAGCCATTGACGTACTCAAAGCTGTCAATGATAAGTTTTCACTTGATTTGACGCTTGAGTCTGGATTGATTGGCGGTGTGGCTATTGATGCAACTGGTGAGCCTTTGCCAGATGAGACATTGGCCCGTGCTCGCGCCGCAGATGCCGTATTGCTAGGTGCAGTTGGTGGTCCTAAATGGGATGCAATCGAGCGTAGTAAACGCCCTGAGCGCGGTCTATTGAAAATCCGCGGCGAGCTTGGTTTATTTGCTAATCTACGCGTAGCCAAGCTCTATCCACAGTTGGCTAATGCCTCAAGTATCAAACCTGAAATTATTTCAGGTTTAGATCTATTGATCGTTCGTGAGCTGACAGGCGGTATCTATTTCGGTGAGCCTCGTGGTATTCGCACATTAGAAAACGGTGAGCAGCAGGGCTATAACACGATGGTGTATAGTACAAGTGAGATTCAGCGTATTGGTAAAGTTGCCTTTGAATTAGCAAAAACGCGTGCGCAAGCAGCAGGCACAGCAGCTAAGGTATGTTCAGTTGATAAAGCCAATGTATTAGAAGTTACCGAGCTGTGGAAACAGACGATGATCGAGATGCAGCAAGCTGACTATAGTGATGTGGCGTTATCACATATGTATGCTGACAACGCTTGCATGCAGTTGATTAAAGATCCTAAGCAGTTCGATGTCATGGTGACGGGAAACATGTTTGGCGATATCCTATCTGATGAAGCTGCGATGTTGACAGGCTCTATCGGGATGTTGCCATCAGCGAGCTTAGATGAGTCAGGTAAGGGCATGTATGAGCCGTGTCATGGTTCAGCACCTGATATCGCAGGACAAGATAAAGCCAACCCATTAGCGACTATCTTATCTGTTGCTATGATGCTGCGTTATACCTTTAAACAGGAAGATGCGGCACAAGCAATTGAACAGGCAGTTAGTGATGTGCTTGATGATGGTTTACGTACGCTAGATATTTTAGATAGCAGCGAAGCTGGACTTAAGCAGGTAGGCTGTAAAGAAATGGGTCAAGCGGTTTTGGCCAAACTGATATAAGTTAACTTGCGTTTAAAGGCTATTCCTATATAGCATTTTCCACAGTCTCATTTTGCGTGCTATATACCCATAAGCTACCAAGTGGCTTATGGGTTTTTTATTGTTTATCTGTTAGTAAAGCTTATCTATAAGTATCGTATTAACAGAGACGCTGTACAACAAAGCTCCTTTTAACACAAAGCTGTTATATGCTCACAAGGTAATATGACAATATTAGTAGCTTATAAAGGAGCTAAAATATTTCGCTTTTAGCAAAAGTAAAATATCCAAAATCTAGATGCCAAAGGTAAGTTCTAAAAATCCAAAAAACTGTAGTATTTGAAAACTGAAAATAAAAATAGAATTTCTTAAATGAGGAGTATTACATGTATCAATTAACAAGAATCAGTAAAGCATTAACAGTGATTAGTCTCTCTAGCTTACTATTAATGGGGCAAAGCATTGCAGCAGAGACAACGGATAGTGTGAACGCAAATAATAGCGTCAAGGCTCCGGCAGAAGTCAGTCCAGTGACTAATGGCGTAAGTCAAAAATTAACAGGAGATAGTAAAGCTGCGACTTCATTGAATAAGCTACTGCCTATTATTAAATACACAACTGAGAACCTATCTGACAATTCGAAAAAAGTAAACAATGTCACTTGGACGGCAGATGCAGATATTGATCGTAACGTAGGAACAAAGCTGCAGGCTCTATTAAACTGGCATCACAACGGAGTAGGGCCTGTTGATGGCTACTGGGGCAAAAATACTCGCAAAGCCATGCAGGCGTTCCAAAAAGCAAATGGTTTAGACGTAACCGATACGTTAAACAATGAGACGTGGCAAGCGCTGACCAAGAATGAGAAGCTCACAACTCAACCAGTGCTAGTCAGTTATCAGCTTACTGAAGCAGACGTGAATGTCAAAACCACAACCATACCTACTGATTCTGTTGCCAAATCCAAGCTTGAGGGAATGTACTACGAAAGTCTTACTGAGGCGTTGGCAGAGAAGTTTCATATTAGTGAGAAATATTTAAAATCGCTTAATCCTGATGCCAGTTTTACTGCCGGTGAAATTATCACGGTATATAACCCTGGTAATCCTAATACCAAGCCTGTGCATCGCGTCGTTGCTGATAAGGCTACTGAGACACTTTACGCTTATGATGAGAACAACAATTTGATCGCTAGCTATCCGACGACAGTGGGCAGTACAGCGACACCATCACCAACAGGTACGCATACTGTCAAAGTAAAGGTGCACGAGCCCAACTATACTTATACGGCCGATGACGGTAGTAAGTCTATCATTCCACCAGGTCCTAACAATCCAGTAGGCTCAGTATGGATTGGACTTAGTAAACCAACTTATGGCATTCATGGGTCACCCGATCCTGCTCGTATCAGTCGTCAAGCATCAGCAGGCTGTGTTCGTTTGACCAACTGGGATGCGCTTAGTTTGCTCGGAGTCATAAAAAACGGCGCAACTGTTGAATTTAGTTAAATACGATAGTACTAAGTCATAAAAAACGGACAAAAAAATACCGCTAAAATCTAGCGGTATTTTTTATGGTAAGTAGAAACAGTCAATACTAAATAACTAAAATATTGATAGGCAATAATGAGCAGATTAGCATTTTCATTATTATTATCAGTTTCACTACCCAAGCGTCATATCAGCTATCAGCGATAACGTAGCTATTCGGCTATTGGCTGTATCTTACCAATGCTAATACTTTCATAACCATATTGGTCAGTCAGTATTTAGTTTTTACCACGGTAGGTGATACGGCCTTTAGATAGGTCATAAGGTGTCATTTCAACTTTAACCTTATCACCTGTCAAGATACGAATATAATGCTTACGCATCTTACCAGAGATATGCGCGATGATTTCGTGCCCGTTTTCTAAACGAACTTTGAACAAAGTATTAGGAAGGGTATCAATGACTTCGCCTTCAAATTCAATAATATCGTCTTTTGCCATAATTTGTATCAATCAATTAAAAAATAAGCCCATATTATACGTAAGTTAGCGGATTAAAGCAATACGAACCTGCTTTTGGCTTGACAGCATGTAAGTGATATGTATGCCAAACCATAACGCTTAATCAGGTAGATTTAACCAGACAGGCGTTAATGGCGCATCTGGCAATAAACTTTGGAAACGTTCAGGATAATAGGCATTGATAAAATACAATCCATCACCTGAAGCGGTAGGTGGTGCAATCGTCCGATCTTTTTTATGCAAAATCTTCAAAAAATCTGCTGGCTCTAGCTCATGTCTACCAATGGCATATAGTGTGCCCATCAAATTGCGAACCATATGATGTAAAAACCCATCTGCTTGTATATCAAATACGATAAATTGACCATGAGCAAAAAGGTTTGCATGGCTAATCGTGCGCACCGGTTGATTGGATTGACAGGCCGCAGCACGGTAACTGCTAAAATCATGTGTACCGACGATATCAGCTGCTGCTTGCTGCATGGCTTCTAAATCAAGCGGTTCATAGATATGAGTCAATTGATGATTTAGTATGGCAGGACGCTGTGCTTGGTTGAGCGTAATATAACGATAGCGACGAGCAATAGCACCAAAACGCGCGTGAAAATCAGCTGGCATGGGTTGTATCCAGCGTAGAGCAATATCATCGGGAAGTAGGCTGTTCACACCGCGTAACCAGTTATGAGTTGGGCGATACGCATGAGTCGTAAAATGGGCAATCATATTGCTCGCATGGACGCTGGCGTCAGTACGCCCAGCTGCGATGACTTCTACAGGCTCATTGGCAACTTTGCCGATAGCTGTCTCTAAGGCTTCTTGTACACCCAAAACCTCTCGTTGCCGTTGCCAGCCATGATAATGAGTTCCTAAGAACTCAATAGCAATCGCTAAAGTGTAGGTTGATTCAGTTTCGATAATTTCAGTCTCAGACATTAGGGTTTCTAAACTTATAAAATTGGAATTAATTAAAAGTCGCTTATCGCTTTTTGATGCTAGTGCCAGTTTGATTGACATTATTCAACCAACGCTGTCTACGTCTTGCAGGACTATCATAGCGAAGTAGCAACCATAGTAATCGGGCATAAATAGCAGGTATGGTCAAACGACCACCAGCAATGACATGATGCTCGTACTGCCAACTGCCTGCCGCATAACTATCGCTGACGCCGCCAAACGGGCATTGACTGGCTGATATCACCATATGTCCACGCTCATGAGCAAGGCTCAGTGTCTCTGCTAGTGCAGCTGAATAAGGGATGTTACCGGCGCCAAATCCTAATAGAATAATGCCACATGGTGGCTGCGACAATAAAGCTTGTAGCTGGTTGTTTATCATCGAAACATCGTTAGGTAGACAGTATAGCGCATGAACACTCGCGTATTCAGCACGTGTTTTAATACTGGATAGCAAGTCTTGTTGGTCATCAAGCCAATGTTGCCTACGCGTGTCAGGTAGATTTTTTATATAGCTATTGGCTGGATAAGCGGCGCGAGAATGACCAGTAAATGCCATCAGATCATGACTGTGAATTTTCTGTACCGTTTGAGCAGGCCATGATTCGCCGCCAAAACTAATCTTCACGCCTGACTCACCAGCAGCGGCTAGTTTTAATGAGTCGTTGAGATTGCCCCAAGCATCGCTATGTTCATCGATGTTATAGGAATGCAATATCTCACTGTCTAATAATGGGCGCATACTTGCAGTCAGAACAATACAAATATCACTACCTGCAAACGCTTCTGCTAAAAATGCGCCTAAGTAACTCAACGTATCCGTGCCAGTAATGAGTACAAAGCGTCTATCACCTTTGGCATAAGCATTCAGGAGTAGTTGATAGAAATGGGTAAAGTCGCTAGGAGTAAGTTGGCTGCTGTCTTTGATCAGGGTGTTTTCTAACCATGAGACTGTCGGTAAGTTATTCGTACTGTCTTGAGCAGATAAAAGTTTTTGTAGAGTAGGCAAAAACACTTCTGCTGATAATGGCGCTAAAGGTCTGCCATAGCTACCAAAGGTACCACCAGCATAAATCAGTTGAATAGGATCGGATAGATTTTTGAGCATAACAGAAGATGACATAGTATCAACACAGTAAACAAGTATGTAAGAAAAGAGGTGCTGGAGAATTGAGCAACGATGGCTAAAGGGTTCAATAATAGATAGTATTAGAGTTAAATGCAAAAAAATCAGCAAGCATCCCTTGATTAGGAAGTACTTGCTGATAAGAGACTAGACTATTAACTACGCAGTACGCTCAAGTAGTAACTGTGCTTGCTGTTTCTGTTCACTATTACCTTGAGCTATCACCTCATTGAGTAGACGCTTTGCACTGTCATATTCACCCAGTTGCAGATATTGATCTGCCAAGTCTAATGTCACTTGATTACTGTCTAACGACTTTACGAAATCAAAGTCTGCTGCGAAACGTGATGAAAAATCTTCTGCTGATTCAGTTTCTTGAGGCATGACAGGAGTGTCGCTCTCAACTGGTGCAGCTGTAGAGACTGGGGTAGTAGTCGACGGAGCGTCAAATAGAGAATCAGCATCATCGATATTAAAGTCGTCGTGTATCAGTGTATTGTCATCAAACCTCAATGGTGCAGCAGGTGTGATATTAGATTCTTCAACATCATTAACCTCGATATCATCATTGAGTAATGGTTCTTCGAGATTAATATTTGCAAAGTTGTCTTCTTCAAAGGTCATACTCTCAGAAGCATTACTTCCAAAGTCAGTATTTTCTAGAATAAAATTGTCGAAATCATTGTCGTTTTCAGTCGTAGATAGGTCATCATTGGAAATAGTATCGATATCATCTAATGTATCTAGACTGCCCAAAGATAAGGTAAAGTCATCTTCACCGCTTTGGATAGTATCAACAGAGTGTTGTTCTGAATTCGTAGATACGTCATTAGTGACGACATTGTCTTTGTCTGAATCGGCTGCTAAATTATCGAAGTCTAAGATAAAATCTTCTTCTAGTACTGCTTTCTCATTATCATTATGTGAGAGGTTAGTGTCTATAGATGATTCATTCGAAGTATCATCAAATGAATCAAAGTCAAACTCAAAGTCACTAAGATCGTTATCTTCGTTATTACTAACATTATCGTTAGCAGAACTCTCTAAAACGTCGTTATCTACATTGTCCAATGGTGTGACAGGCGTTTCACTTGTTATCTTAGGCGCAGCGAAATCATTCTCTAAATCGCTGAGGGTCAGATCAAAGCTATCATTCGGATTTTCGGTAATAGAACTAACATTGCCGACTTTGTCTGATAACTCTAAGCTGTCGATAGGTTCATTTATTGCAGTCTCGTTTACTGCAGTATCGTTATTATTTTCTTCAATTGGCTGATGATCTACTGCATTCGTATTATCATTCTGACTAATAGGCAGATCAAAATTAATACCGCCAAAATCATCATTGGCATTGTCCGTTGCCAGTGTTTGCGCAGCGACAGGTTCTAATTCATTGAAAAATAGATTTCTTATCTCATTTGCTTGAGCGATAGTCTGACTATCATTATGAGTTTTTATAGACTCATAAACATGGTTGAAATCTTCTGGCTGATTTATCGTCGCATATATGCTGAGTAACTTAAGAGACAATGCACTGTCATGAGGTTTCTCACTTAAACCACGGTTAATGGTTTCGATCGCCTTGTCATAGCGCTGTTGATCAATAAAACGCTGTGCAATAGTAATATGGTCAAATTTATGACTATTGCTGACATTAGTATGGGTAGGAGTACCATAATCTACTTTTTGTGATGGAGTAGATGTATTTTTTCTTGAATTAATAGGCGATGCTGCTGACGATTTCTGCGCCTTGTTTTTGCGCAAGAATAAAGCAGCCACTAACAGAATAAGCGCCAATCCGGCGATGATATATAGCATATTGTCCATAGTTATTCCTACGCCTTTGATCACAATCTAATGTATGAGTCAGTTAGGCAGTTATTGATTACGTAGTTTTTCGAGACGAGCCTGCAGCTCAGCCAATTTTTGATTTTGTAATTGAATTTTTTTAGTGTAGCTACTAAGAGTGCTACTCGTACTTGATAAACGTTGGGCCTGTGATGCTGCTTGTTGCCGTGATGCTTTGAGTGTCTCTAATATATCTGTGCTCAAACCATTCCCTGAGTTTGATGCCGCTTTTGCTTGAGTACCATCTGCATTGCCATCTCGCCCGGGCGCAAGCACAGAAAATTGTGCTTTTGATAAAGTCTGTGTTTTAGTTGTCGTGGCTTTTTCAGGGCGTTTGACCGCTTGCGTACTTATAGAAGGTTTTTTAAAAGGTCTCTGAGCTGTTTTTTGCATCGCCGCTGTATTTGCTCTGCGAATATACTGTCTTTGTGCATCGATGGCCGCTTCTAGATTTTTCTGTGATGGTATGACATCGTAACTAGGTAAAATAAGCTTAGCATCTGCTTTTAATTGATCTGCGTCTTTATTGATAAAGGCATCGGGGTTTTGTGACTGAATTTGCTTCATCACGATGGAAGTATCTAGGTTATTTTCTTGCGCTATCTGCTGAGCAATAATCCATAGGCTATCGTTACGTTGTACTTGGTATTGATTAACTGTCGTACTATCTGTTGCTCTATCATTTGAAGACGCATTATTGATAGCGCTCTTAGGGGTTTTCGACGTTGCACTGCCAATAGAAGCTGCCAAAACGCTAGTATCGTTGTTCTCAGTATTGCTTGCTATGATGCTAGGAATCAGATTAGGTACGGGTGAGGCGTCAGCGTCTGTTTTTTTACGACTCGGTTGTATCTGCCGTGTGACTTGAATATTTAGAGTGTCGAGTGGTTTATCAATCAATACTTTATCTAAGATTGGAGTATTTTTAATGCTTGCCTTAGCGCTATCATTGGCACTAACTTTCTTAGTTTCAGGATTGTTATTTACATTTAAGGAACTGCTATCTAAACGGTTCGCTGAACTAAGTCCGTTATCAGTATTCTTTGCATTACTGATAGTATTTTTTATATTAGAGTCGCTATTTAAACGCCCATTATCAAGACGACTAGGCACGTAAGTAAGGTTGCTATTCCGCGAAGTAGCTGTCACTGTCGGAGCTTGTATGTTAGACAATGATCTGGAAATGGAAGAATCAACTGCTGCTATGTTTGCTAGAGCTGGTTTATTTGCAGCAGCGTTAGATACCGATATTAGTGGCGGCGGTGCACCTTTTCTTACGGTTAACGGTTTTGCAGCGCTTGCAGAAACACTTGGTAAATTGAGTTTTTGAGTGCCTTTTACACTGTTCTTGGAAGCATTATTAATCGGTAAACTATCGTTTAACGGCATTAATAATGTTTTTGGTACGACATTTTGCTGCCCATTATCATTGATCGATAACACCAAATCGGCAAAAGGTTTGGACACGGGCTGCGATGTGCTGATTAATACCTGACCGCTGGTTGCTGAAGTTGCTTGAAAGCGCACCTGCATTGAATCAGTCGGCGTCAATCCCATCTGTTGATAGATAACTGGATTGGCCAAGCTCGCTGAAAAGTCAGCCGCTCGTATGTCGGTAACCATGATACTTGCGCTCAACGGTTCATGCTGATCTGAACTAACGACTGTCTTACCGATAGTTACCGCTTGCGCGCTTGGAATAATAGCGACCAAACTTACAGAATAAAGTAATGCCATCGATACCGCGCGATGTACAGGAGTCAAGCGACGAGATAAATGACAAGACATGAGCAGTCCTTTACAAAATAAGTTATCTTTGCTGTTATAACAAAGTACGGTTTAGTTTACCAGTTTATTTCACAACTGTTGCGTCCAATGCATAAATGTTTATTTAATGTTCAGCTTGTTTTCTTATCAAGTAACATAGCATCGCCATAGCTAAAGAATCGATATTCTTTTTCAATAGCATGTTGATAGGCATGTTCAATCGATGCTTTGCCAGAAAAAGCTGATACCAACATTAGCAACGTCGATTTGGGTAAATGAAAGTTTGTTAACAGTCGATCAATGACACCGAATTTAAACCCTGGATAAATAAAAATGTCCGTGTCCCCTGACCAACTAGAAAGTGCTTGCCCATTGATAGCTGTTTTTTGATACGCCGTTTCAAGGACGCGAGTCACCGTGGTACCAATCGCGATGACCTTATTACCATTTGCGTGCGTTTGATTAATCAGCTCAGCAGTTGCTTGTGGCAGATGTGCATACTCACTGTGCATAGTATGATTGAGCAGGTTGTCTGTTTTGACTGGCGCAAAGGTACCAGCGCCAACATGCAATGTCACAAAAGCAGTATTAACGCCTTTGTCTGCCAACTTATTAAGCACCAAGTCATCGAAATGCAAACTTGCTGTCGGTGCAGCGACGCTTGCAAGCTTAGCGGGATCATGAAAAACCGTTTGATAACGAGTATTATCAGTATCGTCAGCATGACGTTCAAAGTAGGGCGGGATAGGTAGCTCACCGTAAAGTTCTAAATCAGGCAAAATTGGTGCATCAAAGGCTAAAATAAACAAGTTGTCCTGACGACCAATCATCGCGCCACTCATATGACCATCGGCCAGTTGAAAACGTTGACCAAGTTTTAGTGCTTTACTGGCTTTTACATGGCAAAGAGCAATATGTTCTTGGTTGACTGATTCATTATTTGAATCTTCTAAATGCAGTGTCGTTATATCTAAGTCTGAGACAGTAACCAATCGCTCAATCAAAACCTCAAGTTTACCGCCAGTATCTTTTTGACCAAATAGGCGTGCCTTCATCACCTTTGTATCATTAAATACAATCAGGTCTCCAGCATCTAATAAATCAGGCAACTCAGAAAACAAACAGTCTTCTACAGGCGTAGCATTTGTGTCAGTGTGAGCAGGCAAGTACAAAAGTTTTGAAGCAGAACGCTGCGCTAATGGATATCGCGCAATCAAACGATCTGGTAGGTCATAGTCGTAATCTTCCACGCTTAGATAATCTAAGACGTCACTATTGTTATCGGTATCAAGCGGGGCATTAGAATCGGAAGATGCAGTGTGAGCGTTGGTCATAATCAGTCTTTAAATGGATAGAAATTTTGGCATAATTGTAGCAGAAATACTGCTATAAAAGGTTGCTTTACTAAGTAGCCAAAGTGCACAAAATATATTTGAATAGCCTAAGCAAAAGTAATAGTTTTTAACTGTTCTCATGTTTATTACGTTAGTCTTTGTTTATTTTACTCAAATAAATTTAATTGAGGCAATAGTTGAGCTGCAGGTGTCAATGACGAAAAAGTGACCCCGACTAATCGGATAGGGAGCTGGCGCGGAATATCTAAGAATAACTTGTCTAACCAGTAATGAGCAGATTCAGCACTACTAAAAGCGGTGGTTAGCGTGTGTGTACGGGTAATCTGAGTAAAGTCAGCATACTTAACCTTGAGCGTTATAGTATGAGCGACGAGATTTTTTTTGTGCAGTTGCGCGAAGGCATCCGCATTTTGTTCATAGATTTGTACACGTAACGCCGTGTCATCGTTTAGGTTTTCTCTAAAAGTAGTCTCCGAACCAACAGACTTATGCAGGCGCTCAGACTTGACAGCGCGTTCATCGCGACCATGAGCGATATCATGATAAAACTGTCCTCGCTTACCAAACTCATTAATCAATACTTCGGCTGACATACGGCGTAGATCAGCACCGTTAGTCACGCCCATCGCATGTAATCGTCTTGCCGTTGCTTTACCTATTCCGTGAAATCGTTCAATAGGTAGTGTGCTGATAAAAGCATCAGCGTCTTCTGGTGTGATAATAGCGGTGCCGTTAGGCTTATTGATGTCAGAGGCAATCTTGGCCAACATTTTGTTGAAGGACACGCCAGCAGAAGCAGTCAATCCTGTATGTTGCAATATTTGTGTTCTTAACCAATTGGCCATCAATGTCGCTGAGCCTTTATGTACCGTGAGACCAGTGACATCAAGATAAGCCTCATCTAGCGATAATGGCTCAACATGAGGCGTTAAGCTGTACATGATATTGCGAATATCGCTGCTAACAGCTCGATATACTTCAAAACGTGGTCTGACAAATATGACTTCTGGACAACGTTTGCGAGCCTCATAACAAGACATAGCTGAGCGCACTCCAAACTGACGTACCTCATAGCTAGCCGCTGCTACAACACCGCGACCATTTGGATCTCCACCAACAACTAATGGCTTGCCCCGTAACTCTGGGAAGTCACGTTGTTCTACACTGGCATAAAACGCATCCATATCTATATGAATGATTTTACGTGGATTGGATGCTGTAGGAGTTTTCATGATTAATATTTTACATCACTCAATACTTTTATTTCAGTATCGATTATTAAGCGGTAAAGGGGTTTTTCGAATATAGAACCATAAAATATGGCAATATACGAATAATTTATATATCAATAACTAAATATAGTGTAAGGTTAATAGTTGAAGAATAGACAGCAATTAGATGTTGACAAATACACCTTAGTGAACGTATGTTAACTGCATATATTCTAAAATATGCATACATTAAATATTATAGATTTTCTATACCGCCTGTCTGAATATTATCGCCTTCCATCATGAATATTATAGTTATATGTTACAGTTCTAATGCTATCGCTTTACAATATATTAACCACGATAATCAATAGTTATGAAAGTAATAAATGGTCTTTTATAGGAATTGTATTTAACTGATAAGACATTGTTTATAGCTGATACCAAACTTATGAATTGAATACTGGTAAATTAACTTTCTAAAAATATTAATGAGAAAGTTCAAGATAATTAAGGAGCTGATGATGAGTCATGAATTAAAAGGGAGCGATTTGACAAGAGCAATGCTAGCGCGCGGTGATGAAAATATATGGTGTGCGGTTTGTGATGAAAGCGATGAACAAGCGATGATGGATCAGTGTGGTAATGATTTTACCGCTTATATTGTGTCATTTAATGATGGGTATTTTTATTGTAGTGCTGGCATGCCGTGGAGTTATGCAGTACCAATTAAGATAAGCGCTGTTATGCCATTTGAAGTATCGATATAAATGAATTGAGAGCTTGATAGGGCGAATATAATAAGCACAAAAAAACCTCCGATAAAGGAGGCTAGTTTGTACTAAATATTGGTACCAGTGGTCGGACTCGAACCGACACGCTTTTAAAGGCAACGGATTTTGAATCCGTCATGTCTACCAATTCCATCACACTGGCATGTTAGGTGATAATAGTTATTGACTAAATATTATCTAATTGGGCTACAGTGTTGACTGTATAGGCTGCGTATTATAGCAGCCTATTTACTTGCGTCAAGTATTATTTTATACAATTTTTCATTTATTCTAATGATGCTAAATAGCATCATTCTAGCCGACAAAGGCACGCTCAACTGCGTAATCTGCTTGCACACCCATACGTGGTGAAACAGTCAGGCCGAAGTCATCTAAAATGGCGGAAACCTCAGCATTAAAAGGCATACTGCCACAAAGCATGACACGGTCGTCATCTTTATTCATTGGTGGTAAACCAATATCTTCGAACAACTTGCCTGATTTCATCAAATCAGTGACACGACCTTGGTTTCTGAATTCTTCACGCGTAACGGTTGGATAATAGATGAATTTTTCGCGATACCATTCACCAAAGATTTCATCATTAGGTAGCTCGTTTTCAAACATCTCGCGATAAGCCAAATCATGAACATGACGTACGCCATGTACTAAGATGATTTTGTCAAAACGCTCATACACTTCAGGATCACGTGCTAGTGACAAGAAAGGAGCAAGGCCAGTACCAGTAGAGAGCATGTAAAGGTTCTTACCTGGTAGCAGATCGTCCAATACTAGTGTGCCCGTTGGCTTTTTACTGACTAACAGCTCATCACCTACTTTGATATGCTGTAAGCGTGAAGTTAACGGACCATCTTGAACTTTAATAGAGAAGAATTCTAAATGATCTTCATAGTTAGGGCTGGCAATTGAATAAGCGCGTAGTAGTGGCTTGCCATCAACAACAAGTCCAATCATCGCAAATTCGCCATTACGAAAGCGCAAGCCATCGTCACGAGTGGTTTTGATACTAAATAGAGAGTCATTCCAGTGATGAACCTCTGTGACCGTTTCGGTGCGAAGTTTTGACATAAAGTCCTCGTTAATAAGTTGTTATTTGTGTGTTAAGTTTGAATAAGTATTAAATCAGAATGTTCAATGTTAGATTGAACATTGTAAAAACGTATCAGTCTTTTAATCGTTGTCGACACTGCTATTTTTATGAACGAGTAAATGATGAGTAAGCGCAATAGAGCCAGTCTATCAGCTTATATACAGCCATCTATTATGTCATTAGACATAGTAGATTTGCGTCAACGATGACAGCATTACTGGTCATATCGCCCAAATGTAAATGACTCTCATCAAATTTCTTGCTCATAATACCAAACTTTAAAATAAAAATCCGTCTAGCAGTGATTGTCTAGCATGATAAAATGGAATATCGTTAGTGAGTAATTTTGTATCATTTGGCAAAACTGCCTTATCAAGGTGGTCTTGCATTACTGGAGTTGGTCTATGCTTGATGAGAATTCCCTGTTAGATAACTACCATCAAGCTCCTATTATTGGCTATCACCGTGCCCCGCTGTCACAAAAATTTGGTGCGCCACGCCAGCCAAACCTAGTCGCTCTGACTAGTGTCATTGAGATGTTAGCGCCATATGATACGCCAGCTGCATTTGATGGTTTGGATAAGTTTAGCCATATATGGGTGAGTTGGCAGTTTCATCATAATTATAGATATAAAAATAACAATGAAACCAGTACTGGTTTTCGCGCTCAAGTACGCCCACCAAGATTGGGTGGTAATCAAAAAATAGGGGTGTTTGCCAGTCGCAGCATGTATCGTCCTTCAGGACTAGGCCTATCTGTTGTCAAGCTCGAACAGGTCAAAATAGTTCAAGGCCGTGTGTTATTGATTATCAAAGGTGCTGATATGATAGATGGCACGCCAATCATCGATATAAAGCCATATGTGGCCTATAGTGATGCGTTGATTCAGACAGAGAGTGGTTTTGCACCAACTGCTCCAGAATTATTAAACGTAACCGTGACCGATGTTGCTAACGAACAGTTTATGATGCTAGTAAACAACAGTACTCATAATAATAAGACAAGTGTTAAAGACGCAAATACTGGGTCGAATAGTGCGACAGTTGCGTCTACGATTCATCGTATACAAAATCAATTGATAGCCTCAGATATGAGCATTATCAAAGAGCTAATTGCCCAAGACCCGCGTCCAGCTTATCGACGGACAGAGATCGCTACGCCATTTGTTATGCGTTATAAATCGGTTGATGTGAGTTTTCAGTTGATAGAATCAGGACAGCTACAGATAATCGCTGTGGTTACGGTGTAGCTGGCTTGCATCGATAGCGTTTTTGACAACACATTTTAAAATAATAGAAGAAGAGAGATATGTCTGCTCAACAGTACTCGATAGTGATTGATTTGCGTTGGTGTCTAGATGAGCTATTGGCAGATAAAGTGATTGACCAACGCGGCTATAATCTAGTCATTACTAGCCGTCGCGACAAAGCGCAGCATCCTTTACTAACGATTAGTGAATTTGGCTTGCCGAATGACCATGCGACGGACAATAGCGCTGAAAATAAATTAACTTTGGCTTGGCTCAACCAATGGCTAGCGGCTAAAGCAGACATGTCTCTCGTTCGTATTGATCCTCTAAAAGTTGATGTCCCTGCAGTCACACAATTGATGTCATTTGAATATGCACGTTCACAGCATATTTTACCGATTGAGGTCGCTGTAGACGAAGTGGTTATCGGAACAGATCAGCCTTTTTATACTGACTGGCACTCAAGTATTGAAAAGTTAATCAAATCAAAAAGCTATCGTACGGTCTATATCAATCCTGAGCAGATCAAACGCTACCGGCAGGAGTTCTATCAAGTCACCCAAGCGATTGCAGGCGCAAATAGTGTCCATAAGCGTGCAGCTGCCGATGTGACCAATGTCGAAGCATTATTGCAATTGGGTGACAATACCAACCCTGATGCCAATGACCAGCATATCGTCAGAGTCGTTGACTGGTTGTTGCAATATGCCTTTGAGCAACGAGCTAGTGATATCCATTTAGAGCCACGTCGTGAGACAGGTAAGGTTCGCTTCCGAATTGATGGTGTACTCCATACGGTGTATGAGATGCCATTGGCAATCATCGTCGCGGTGACCGCACGTATCAAAATTCTAGGACGGCTAAATGTTGCAGAAAAGCGAAAACCGCAGGATGGTCGTTTAAAGACGCGAACGCCGAAGGGACTAGAGACAGAGCTTCGTTTATCGACTATGCCAACCGCTTTCGGTGAAAAGTTGGTCATGCGGGTATTCGATCCTGAAGTACTGGTGCGCTCCTTCGCTCAGCTTGGTTTATCGGGTAAGCAGCTTGAAACGTGGCATGAGTTGACTGCTCATCCAAATGGGATTATTTTGGTCACCGGGCCTACAGGTTCAGGTAAGACCACGACCTTGTATAGTACTCTCAAGCAGCTAGCGACTGAACAAGTCAATGTTTGTACTATTGAAGATCCTATTGAGATGATTGAACCTGCATTTAACCAGATGCAAGTAAATCCAGGTGTCGATTTAAACTTTGCTGACGGCATTCGCTCTTTGATGCGTCAAGATCCTGATATTATTATGGTGGGGGAGATTCGTGATGCCGAAACAGCCAATATGGCAGTACAAGCCTCATTAACAGGGCATTTAGTGCTCTCGACACTACATACTAACGATGCGCCAAGTTCAATCACTCGCTTGCATGATTTGGGTATTCAGCCATTTTTGACATCAGCAACTATCTTAGGCGTAATGGCACAGCGCTTGTTACGTACGCTATGCTCGCATTGCAAAAAAGCAGTAGAAGTTGTGCCAGATAGCGAGGTTGCCATTCAATGGCAGGAGTTGGTACAACCTTGGCGTGCGCCTGCCCCAGCACAAATTTATATGGCTCAAGGCTGCGAGCATTGTCGACATACTGGTTATCAGGGACGAGTCGGCCTATACGAGATTATGCCGTTGTCTAACGAATTAAAAAAACTGGTCGCAGCCGATACAAACTTAGATGTACTCAAACAACAAGCTTATCGCGAAGGTCTACAGCCATTACGTTTATCAGGCGCAAAACGTATTAGTGAAGGCGTGACAACCATAGAAGAGGTGATGCGAGTCGTGCCTCTTAATTAGTCTCATGTATTTGAAGTCGTGTTTAGCGTTCCCAACGTACGTTTTGGCGAATGATTTTTGCTGGTGTGCCTGCTACCATACAGTTTGGTATAGTGACTGGTTTATTGACGAAGGCACCTGCTGCGATGATACATCCATCAGCGATAGAGACGTTTTTTGAAATAGTCACATTAGCCGCAATCCAAATATGATCTCCTAGAATGACATCAGAATGTGCTTTGTTCACTCGTACGTTAGTATCTATATCGTAGACCTTATGCACATCGGTAGCGCGAATTTCAATACCACGCGATATCATGCAAGACTTACCAATAGTCACACTCTTATCACGTGCCAAGATATAGCAGTCAATGGCAGTGGTATACTCACCAATATGAATGCGTAAATGATTACCAACGACTAATAATTGACCAGAGAATTTAACATGTTCTGCGATAGTGACTTGATTGTGATTACCATTAATGTCGATTTTTAGTTTATTAAGTTTCCCATGACTACCAATGGTAATTCGATTGTTATCACCTTTACGAATAGTAATTGTGGAGTTGCCAATGATACGTACGTCGTTAGCTATTTCAATGTAATTACTATGGCCTTTATCTTGTAATAAAAACCGTTGTTTATACAGTTGCTTGGGCAACAATGTTTTGAAGATATGGGGTAGAGTGATAGTTTTTTTATGGTTCATAGTATGGCACTTATGAGAGGTAATAAAGGTTTTGAAGCTTCGGCTTTTAAAAGATTGTTATGATGTATCGACTAAGTTCGTATCATCCATTTATTTAGAATAAATTCTATTTAGAGTATTTTTGATAGCCATTTAAGGTAGTGTACCGTTAAACAATACTTGAAAACAGCTTCCTTCACAGCAATCAATGCAAACAAGATTCAAATTTTTAATTCCCAGACTTTTAATTGAGAAAGTTTTAATAACGAGATTATTTATGTTTACAGACACTCATTGTCACCTTAACCGTTTAGATTTGACGAAATACGATGGTAAATTATCTGGCGCGATTGACGCTATGAAAACTGCTAATGTTACCCGTGCGATGGCGATTATGTGTGATTTTGCAGAATACGACGAGATTGCCAATATTGTGAGCACCTATGGTGACGAGACCCTAAATCTAGGGATGAGTGTAGGGATTCATCCTTGTGAGGATATCGATATACTGAAATCAGCGACGGTTGAGCGTCTAATCGAGACTGCTGATAAAGACCATGTATGGGCAATAGGCGAGACAGGGCTAGATTACTACTGGTCTACAGAAAATAAAAAAGAGCAGCAAGCCAGTCTTGCACGTCATATCCATGCAAGTCAGCAACTAAAAAAACCGCTTGTCATACACATGCGCGATGCAAAAGAAGATACGATCGATGTCTTAAAGAGTGAAGGTGCTGAGCATGGTATTATCCATTGTTTCACTGAAGACTGGGAGACCGCAAAACGTGCTTTAGATTTGGGATTTTATATCTCTTTCTCAGGCATTGTCAGTTTTAAAAGTGCCCAAAATATACAAGACGCTGCACGACAAATGCCTAAAGACAGAATCTTGATTGAGACCGACAGTCCATATTTGGCGCCTGTGCCTAAGCGTGGTCGTCCCAATGAGCCCGCCTACGTACCCTACGTCGCAAGCTTTATCGCAGATATGTATGGTTGTGATAGTAACGAGGTCGGAGCATTAACCGCAAAAAACTTTGAAAATTTACTGGCACAGTATCGCTAAAATGGTTATGCTATGACCAGTCAGTCATTTATGTGATGGTCTCATAGTTTAATCCCCTTTAGTATTTAATTTACTAAATGTAACTATATGATTATCAATGACTATTTGTAAATATAAGCATATCCCTTTTATGGTATTTCAGCAGTTCTTGTATAGTTTTATACGCTCATTGCCAAATGTACGCACATAATTGATGGTCATATGCTTAATCTTGTCATGTTTTAGGAGAGATTATGAGTCGTCAGCACCAGTTCAAGGCACGAGAAGAGAACATCTTAGCGATGGCAGAACAATTGCTACTTGAGTCAGGCGATGGTGATATCACTTTAGACAGTTTGGCAGATCAGCTCGATTTGGCTAAAGGCACCCTGTACAAGCATTTCTCCAGTAAAGATGAGCTTTATCTGCGTATTATTATTCGTTACGAAGAGCAATTGTTTGAGATTAACCGTATTGATGACTGCCCGTCGGCAGGCGTTGCCCGCATGATTTTCCAACAGTTATTCAACCCGCAAAAAGCCATGCTATTGAACCAAATTGAAGAGCGTCTGGCAGCATCAGTGACTGGGCTCAATCGTTTGTTTGGTGAATTATATGATATCCGTCGCCAGCGCATGAAGCGTTTGATTGATATCATCAGCGCATACTTAAAAGATGAGCACAGTAACTTGAGTACTCGTGATTATCTATCATCTATTTGGGCAATTGGTCAGGGCGGTGCAGGACTATTGAATTCCAGCTTTTACCAACGTTACTTAGGTCGCCGTGATACGCTGCGTTATGCCTTTGTTCAGCAAGTGCTAGAGTTGCCAAGCCATTATCCTGCTGATGATGAAGAGGTCATGGATGAGGATATGCAAGAACTGGTAGAGCAAATCGATACTGAATCAGAAGAGCACCGCAATACCAACTATTAAATTAGTTATCGGTAAAGTAGCTCTTAGTAAAGTAACTATTAATAAAGTAGCAAGTAATTTTTGGGTTGTGAACCTTTCTTAACTTTAATAAACCGTGTTGTAATGCTTACTATTGCAGCACGAATTCATATATCTTCTAATATTCTTCAAAACCCTTTCTCATTCTGCGACAATTAAAATTGGGCTTATAGGTGCAATATGCCGGTCAGTGTTAAGACGCAGTCCAGTTCAGCGGCTACTTGCTCTTTTACTCTAATTAGTCAAACGTCTCAGTCAAGCTGCTTAGATACAAGACCTACAGACCATTGTCGCAGCTGTGCCTGCATATCAACTGATGCTTATCACTTATCATCAGTCTCATCGTTAAACAGTCGGCCACAGGCTGGTTTTACATTGGTGGAAATCGTGGTGGTAGTGGTTATCTTGTCTATATTTGCTGGCATAATGAGTTTGTCTGTCGGTAGCAGTGAATCCCGCAAAAACCGCGCTTTTTATGAGCATCTGACCGATTCATTGAGTTACGTTCGCCTATTGTCGGCTGAACGTATGCAGCCGATGGGTTTGCGTATGCAGGCAGATAAGCAGGGGCAGGTAGAGCCGGTCATCGTTACATTATCAAATCCATATGTCGCGTACCAGACAACAGAGATGATGTCAGATAGCGCCGACAGTCAGCCTAAGAATGCTATGGAGCTGTCGGCAGAGGTTGCTGGTCTATCAGGCTCTACTGATGAGCAAAAACCAACGCCAAGTTGGGAAGTCGAGTCGGATATCAATTTGCCTGAACTGCCCACTGGCGTGAGTATTAGAGTTCAAAGTTTGGATTCTAGCGGTTTACAGAGTACGGGACGAACCCAAACGTTACAGCCTTGGTTTAGCGATCAAAATGTACCGCAGGTATTGTGGTTTGGTACAGGACAAGCAACGCCCGTCACCATTGAAGTGCTTCACGATTCGCGTTTAGTGGGCGAGGTGATTACGATAATGCCAGATGGTAGCATGCGAATCGGACAGGGGTTATAGTGACTAAATTATATAAACCTCCTATGACAAGTCAGCCTATGTCACCAAGATCTATATCACTCAAGTCTAGGCGCGAGAGCGGCTTTACCCTTATCGAAGTGATGGTTGCTCTGGCTATTTTGGCAGTGGTAGCAGTCGCGGCGAGCCGTGCCAGTAGTGCATATCTGAGCTCAGTTGATATATTGCGTACTCGTACGCTTGCTCACTTCGTCGCTCAAAATGCCGCCGCTGATTTGCGTATTCAAGAGACGTGGCTGACAGCCAACCGCACCCAAACCGTGAACGCTCAAGGGCGTGATTGGCAAATATCAATGACAGTCGGTGACGCCATTACACCTGCTCTAAAAGAAGTAAATATCGAAGTTTCGCCTATTATAGATGGACAGACGCGCACATCGGTCACTGATATCACTGTGATGCTAAGTAATGCTGAGCAAGATACGGGCAGTTTGGATTTAAGTGGTCTAAGCACAACAGGTAATAGCGAGCAGGCAGGGGGCGGTCTGTGAGACATCAGCGTGGTTTCACATTACTTGAGCTAATGGTTGCCATGGCAATATTTGCGATGCTAGCCGTTGCAGGCTGGCAGGTATTTGATGGGGTCAACCGTGCTCGTGAGCGCGCACAATTCCATGCTGACAATCTGGCTGTCTTGCAGTACGCTTATTTACAGTTACAGCAAGACATGGGTCAAATTATCCCTTATCAAGCGGCGACCCAAAGTGTCAGTGCAGCGAATAATAATACAAGCAACAGTACTAGTTCAGGTAATAATACTCAATCAAGCGAGCAAATAAATGAAATAGCGCCTGAGCCCTTTATGAGCTTAGATGGCGAGCATATCAGCTTTATACGCTTTGCCGATCCTGATCCACGATATCAGAATAGCAATAGCCTCCAACGTATCGAATATATTTTTGCGGATGAGCGTTTGATACGTCGCCAGTATACCAGTATGGAAGGCGGGCGTGACAGCGTCAGCCTAGACAGCGTATTGCTCGAAGGTGTCACAGCAGGAAGCTGGCAAGCTTATCTACCAGAGCTAAGTACCAAGTTTCCGAGCGATGATGCTAACAGTGGCAGTAGTACGAATAAAGCGGTGAGACAATCAGCGAATACAGCGAGTCCTAAGCCCACATCTTTTTTATTGCCAAAAGGAGTCGCGGTTAGTTTTACTTATCAAGACATGCCTATTACTTGGCAGTGGGCCCTAGCGCCACAACCAATACCCCGTAGTAGCGCAAAGGCTGCTAATAGCAACGGTAATAGTAATAATGATAATAGCAGCGACAATAATAATGGTAGTGATAGTAGCAACAGTAATAGCAGTGCGGATGATAGCAATGTAGGAACGAATAATTGAGAAGGTAGTAGTTAAAATGCATCAATTGCTCAACAACAAAGGCTATGTATGTCGATGACTGCGAACTCTCAACGCGGTGTTGCACTGCTGACTATCTTATTATTGGTAGTAAGTATTACTGTGGTTGCAGGATCAATGCTTGCTAGCCAAAAAATCGCAATTAGGCGTAGTGGTCTGTTATTCGATCAAAATCAGTTGCTGCAAGATATCGATGCAGGTCAACAGTTGGCTGTGACGATGATTCGCGCTGATAGCAACCTCAATGATACGGATAGTGCGCAAGATATCTGGGCGCAGCCTATACCACCTTATACATTGGCTAGTCACAGTGTCAGCATCGAGCTACGCGATGAGTCTGGTCGTTTTAACATTAATAACTTGTATCAAGATGGGACGGCCAATACCACTGCTTTAGCAGTATTCCAACGACTACTCACGCAACTAAATCTAGAGCCTGATATCGCTATTGCTATACTTGATTGGCAAGATGCAGACGGCGAGGTATATCAAGATGGCGGTGATGAAAGTACGGTATATGCGCAGCAGTCAAACGCTGTAGCAACAGATGCTCTGCCAAATCAGCCTTTTGTCAGTATCGATCAGCTACTAGAAGTGAAAGGGGTAAGCGCTGAGACATTAGCAGTATTACGGCCTTATCTTACCGCAGTGCCTTATTATGTGCCGATTAATATCAATACTGCCAGTCCTGTATTGTTAGCAGCACTAATTGAGGGTGCTAACAGCCAACAGATGCAATCACTGGTAGATATGCGCGCACAGCAGGCGCTGACGTCTATTGATACAGTATGGCAATTACCGATATTCGGCAGTCTAAATGATGAGCAACGAAAAGCACTAACACCAATGCTTGCCGTTGACAGCCAAGCATTTATGGCGCTTATCACAGCGATTGATAATGCAACTGTCGGACAGGCGAGAGAGCGTTTTGCCACTGTTTTGATTAGTAAAACTGTCGTTGATAATAATCAAGTAGTTAATAGTAGTCAGACAGCTAATAATAATCAGGCGAGTAATAGTAATAGTAATAGTAGTGAGGTAGACGGTAAAATGCCCAAGGAAGTCAAAGTAGTGACACAGCGACTATGGGCATTTCGTCCGAGCTTTTAGCAGAGGGTATTGAGATCGACGTTTAATCTTTTAGGCGTGTTTCTTCGCTAGACTTCCAATTATATGCCCCGTAAAAAAGCATCTGTGCTTGACGAGTACAGTTATGCAGCATTAGCTGTTTGTTCTCTTCGATTTCGTTTAGATCAATCTCATCATCATGATCTTCCGTATAGGTCAGCTCTAGCCAATCGATAATCCAAGAGAAGAACATATTTACGCCAGCCTCAGCCAATAGGCGACGGTCATAAGCGTTGATATGGGTAAACGCTGGCTGCAACGCTAAGTCGTCGGCCAACCCTTGAGCATGTATCTTAATCAATTCATTAATGGCTTTGCGTACTGCTTCTGACCCACCATAACGCTCACTGACCAAAAACTGCCAGTAATAAGGCTGATCACTGACCATGTACAAGAATAGCTGAATACTTTTTGCGATTTGACGATCAAAGCTACGTTTGCGGCCAATCTGCAGGCTATCACTTAACGTGGCTAACGTACCGCCCAATTCCTCAATGACCAAAGCGCGCCCGAGTGACTCCATATCATCAAAATGGCGATAAAACGCAGTTGGCACAACGCCAACCTCGCGTGTTACTTGTCTGAGACTGATAGAGCTAAAAGATTGCCCTGTCATACATAAATCGAGCACAGCATTAAAAAATGCGTGCCGAGTTTGAAGTTTTTTTTGTTCGCGACTGCTCATAATATTTCAAAATTGTCCGGTAGGTGTTTATCATACTCATTTCAACGCATAAATACGACTGAAATACGCCATTCATGTTAATTTACTAAGCCTGCACTGGTCTTTTAAACCACTGTGCCCCAATGACCTTGCAATTCTTGCGCCAGTCGATATGCTTCGTGGTCATTCATACCTGTAATAAAATCCAAAATATTTAAGACATTATGATAGATATCGTCAGACAAGATGCGGCGATGTTCGTCAAGATGGGGCTGTAGTAATCTTAACAGACGTTGCTGCTCAAAAGACATCGGCGGCTGCATAGTAGCAGATTGCGACCCTGTCCAAGCGAGCGGCATAAAGGCATTCAATAGGCTATGCAGGCATTGATTGGCCATTAGCTCCATTCTTACTTTGCTCGGATGGTTAAATATTTTTTCGCGTGCCAGCTGCTTAGCTTGATTGATACCATTTTGTACGCTGGTATCGCAATGGGCAAATAGGCTACCTTGCAGCGTGCCAGCTAGCAATGCATCACTGTTGGCGACAAAGGCATCGGTGACGGTATTGACCAAACGCATCATGGCTCGTGCCCGCAGTGAGGCTAGGCTTTGTCTGACAGACATATGCGCTGGCAAGTTTACGCTGCTTGGACGCTCACCAATCAGCTCATAAAATATTGTGGCAACTTCGCTATAGGTTAGCATATTCAGATTGATGCCATCTTCTAAATCGATTAGCGCATAACAGATATCATCTGCCGCTTCTAGCAGGTAAGCCAATGGATGGCGCGCAAAGCCATCGTGTTGCTCTGAGCGTGGTAAGTGCAAGCACGCCGCTAACTCTTCTAATTGAGACGCTTCGCTATAAAAGCAGCCAAATTTTTGCACATTATAATGGTTGTCATTGACATCGTTACTGTGAGTTGCCAACCACGGATACTTCATAAAGGCGCCTAGCGTGGCACAGGTGAGCCGCATACCACCCTTGTCAGGATGATGCTCATTACGTGCCAATAGGCGAAAGCCTTGAGCATTACCCTCGTATGCCAGTAAGTCTAATCGCTCGTTGCTGCTTAAATTTTGCAAAACTGCTTGCGGCTCAGGCTGTCTGAACCAGTCACGAATCGCATACTCTCCAGCGTGGCCAAAAGGTGGATTGCCAATATCATGAGCGAGACAAGCTGCTTGTACGATCACACCGACGTCTGCAGGTGAAACTCCTGTTGGTAGGCCGCTACCTAGTGCATCATGAATTTTTTCGGCAGCCATCATTCCCAAAGAGCGACCAATAGAAGAAACTTCTAGCGAGTGAGTCAGACGCGTATGAATACCGAGCTGATTGGTCAATGGATGGACTTGGGTTTTCTGATTTAACTGGCGAAAAGAGTGAGAAAATACCAGTCTGTCATAGTCTTTGTGAAACTGAGAGCGAGTACTGGTATTGGCGTTAAATTTTTTGGAAGCACCAAGACGCTGTGAGTTGAGGAGATGTGACCATTGTGTGGTAGGGGACGATAAGGAAGTTGGTTTATTTAGCATATTAAACATCCGGAACCAAGGGAGCCTCTAGCATAGCAAAATAGCGCCCTTGGTACAGCTATATAGTCAGAGAACTACTAAACGACTACGGCGTTCCCCTCCTTAAAGGTGCTATTTGTACAATCTGTAGTCGGCGGCCTTGTACCCGTTTTAGACTTCTTTGACTAGAGTTAATGCCCTGTAAATTGGATACGGTGTCAGTCTTGCTTAGCCTACTACTGGTAGTAATTTCACTCGCCTTGCTTGTATTCAAATTATATTGAATCAACTATATTAAGACTTTTGACAGTTAAAAAGTACGTCTTCCTTGTCGATAGCTACATCGCTGTCTAGTGTCTTATTGAGCAACGTGGCTTTGTCTCCATTTACTTGCCATATGATGCCGTGGGTATTGTCTAATCCAATATTACTGGTATAGATGCCTTTATCAGTATTAGCTTTAGTATTAGCAGTAGCTGTCAAATCGTATTCGATACCATCGATGAGCAAATGCGCTGTCTGCGGTGTACTGTCGCTATGATAAGAAACGCCGATAGTAGCAGTAGGCTCACAAGAGAAAGGAGTGCTGCTGCTGGCATGAGCGGCATGATCGTGACCTGCGTGCGCATATTCTTCGTGGCTATGACTCTTATGATCGTGTCCTTCATGATCGTGTCCTTCATGATCGTGTCCTTCATGATCGTGTTCCATATCGCTATGCTCTTTGTGACCGTGATCTTCGTGCTCTTCATGATTGTTTTCTTCGTGAACATGCATTTCATGACCTTGTTCATGTTCGGCGTGATGATCTACTGGTGCTCCTTCAGATACCACTGTATCGGTATCGCTGTTTGGCTGACAACCCAGTAAAGAGCCTGCCATCACACTACCTAGTATCGTAATACCTGCAAGTCTAGAAAAAGGAAAAGAAAAATAATTAGTCACAGTATGAGTCCTCAAATAAGCAAAACAAAGATATGTTATAATATAACAATATACTGACAAAATAAAGCCGATGATGGAGAATATCCAACATCGGCTAATTAACTTTAAACAAGCTACACTATTTAAAATTATACGTTAAATCTAAAGTGCATTACATCGCCATCTTGTACGATGTAAGTTTTACCCTCTAAACGCGATTTACCAGCAGCAGCAGCGCCTTTTTCACCGTTATATTCGATAAAGTCGTCATACGCAATGACTTCAGCGCGAATAAAGCCGCGCTCAAAATCAGTATGAATCACGCCAGCTGCTTGCGGTGCTGTAGCACCAATAGCGACAGTCCAAGCACGTACTTCTTTTACGCCAGCGGTAAAGTAAGTCTGCATATCAAGTAAGTCATAGCCACCGCGAATGACTTGGTCAAGACCGGCTTCTTCCATGTCCATTTCAGCTAGGAAGTCTTTTTTATCATCTTCATCGAGCTGTGCAATTTCAGATTCGATCTGATTGCATAGCGCGATGACGATAGAATCTTCACCAGTGGCATAGTCACGAACAGCGTCAAGATATGGGTTGTTTTCAAAACCATCTTCAGAGACGTTAGCGATATACATGGTCGGCTTTAGCGTGATTAAACCATAGCTTCTGATCAGTTTTTTCTCATCAGCGTCTAGGTTAGCAGCACGAGCCGCTTTGCCTTCTGCTAGTAATGGCTCAATCTTTTTGAACACATCAAGCATGGCACCAGCGTCTTTATCGCCGCCTTTTGCTTTTTTGGTCAAGTTAAATACCGCACGTTCAACAGCTTCTAAATCTGCAAGTGCCAGTTCAGTGTTGATGGTTTCGATATCATCAATCGGGCTAACGCGGCCATCAACGTGTACGACGTTGTCATCATCGAAACAGCGTACAACGTGAGCAATTGCATCGGTCTCACGGATGTTCGCTAGGAACTGGTTACCCATGCCTTCGCCTTTCGATGCCCCTGCGACTAGACCTGCGATATCGACAAACTCCATCGTCGTTGGTAATACGCGTTCAGGATTGACGATATCAGCCAGTTGCTTTAGGCGTGGGTCTGGTACTGGCACGATACCCGTGTTGGGATCTTTGGTACAAAATGGAAAGTTTTCAGCGGCGATACCCGCTTTGGTCAACGCATTAAACAAGGTGGATTTGCCCACGTTTGGTAGGCCGACGATGCCGCAATTAAAACCCATAACATTCTCTCAATGTATTAATAAAATCAGTTGGTATAAAGTTTGGTTAAATGATAAATCAAAATTGGGCACATTGTAGCAAATTTACCTGAATAGGGGTGAGGTTGTTACGGTATATGCTCAGGTTTTTACTCGATGATAATACGCAGCTTTATGATAAAAGTAGGTCATATTTGAGGCTTGAAAATGAACAAGGCGAATCAATAGGAGTGACACATAGCTTATGTGGGCTGATAAAGCCTATTTTTTAATATGGTAAACTGTCACGTATAGATAAGGGCTTGAAGTTCATGTAAATTCAGCACATATACTCTGCTATGTTTAGCAAATAATACTTACTCTAAAGCTATAAACAATCAGACATACGCTGATAATATCGCCAAAATAAAATGTAAGGCAATTTTAGACAATGACAACCTCGATTTTTGACACACGCCACTATAAATACCCGCAAAACTTCCTTGAGATGAAGCCTAAACTGTCTCGACTTGAGCAGGCTATTAAAAAACTAGAGGCAAATTTAATTGATACGGCTGAGCCGACAAACCTTAAGTTATTAAAGCAGAGACTAGATAGCGGGTTGGGGTTAAAGGTCGATTATGCCAGTGAGCTAAATCCCGATCAGCTAATGGCAGCGACTACGATCGATGGCAAAGTATTGGTCATTGCTGGTGCAGGTTCGGGCAAGACCAAAACTTTGACCTATCGCACCAGTTATCTATTAGAAAACGGAGTGTCGCCTAAAGAGATTTTGCTACTGACCTTTACGCGTAAAGCGGCAAATGAAATAAAAGATCGAGCTAAATCCTTGCTGGCAAGTAGTCCTTCAAATCAAGAGCTATCAGATGAAGAGTTGGCTGAGGATAAGCTGCCAACTGATAAGGCATTAAATAGCATCACTAGTGGTACTTTTCACTCGTTTTGTAATATGTTACTGCGTCAATATTCAGGGCTGCTCGGTATTAATCCGCGATTTACGATTTTGGATACGGGCGATAGTGAGGATGCTATCGACTTAGTGCATAAAGAAAAAAAATATCCTGCTCAAACCAAGTCACAGGCTTTTCCACGCAAAAAAACGCTGCAAAATATCATATCGACGTCTAGAAACAGACGTATACAAATTCGCGACTTAATCGAAAGCAATTACCCCGATATCGCCGTGCATATTCCTATCATCGAGCAGCTGGCAGTTGACTTTCATGAGTACAAGCGCGCCAATCACTTATACGATTTCGATGACATCATCAGCCAAGTCGTACGCCATTTGAAAACCAACGACACCTTTAGGCAGCGACTTCAAAACACGTATCGTTATGTCATGGTTGATGAATATCAAGACACCAATATTCCGCAAAAGCAGCTAATTGACTTAATATGTGAGCCTGATTCGGTGTCACTAATGGTCGTTGGCGATGACAATCAAAGCATCTATGCCTTTCGCGGCGCCAATTACGAAAATATTTTGCTCTTTGGTGAGACATATCCCAATGCCAAACTTATCAAGCTTGAACAAAATTATCGTAGCTCGCCGTCAGTTTTAACATATATCAATGCGTTGTCAGCACAAATCACGCTAGGCTATCAAAAGCAGCTTTACTCTGACGCACCGATAGAAGGGGAGAAGCCAATATTCCGACGACTCAGCGACGAGACAAAAGAAGCCAGCTATATAACTGACAAGATCATCACGCTAAAGCCAGAGTATGACTACAACGACTTTGCTGTATTATGCCGCACGTCTTTCCAGTCCAACTATGTGCAGCTAGAATTTATGGCGCGCAATATTCCCTTTATCGTGGTAGGCGGTATTAAGTTCATTGAAAGACGCCACATCAAAGACGTGTTAGCATTTGTCAAAATCCTCTATAATCCAAATGATACGATTGCTTGGCACCGCATCTTGACCTTGTTCAAAGGAGTAGGCGCAGTCACCGCGACACGGTTGACCCAAGCCATTACTGCTGACAATAATGCGTTTGAGCCGTTACTGGCCGCGCCTTTTGCAAAAAAGAGCAATCAGCTAGAACCTCTATATCATGCGCTTACCAAAGCACAGCAAGCTGAATCGGTCGAGACAGCTATTGAGCATATTCTTGAGTTTTATATTCCAGTGTTAAAGCTGATTGAAGAAAATTGGCGTGAGCGTACCGAAGATTTTCGGGTATTAAAGAATTTAGCGACAGAGCACACAAGCCTTGATAGCTTTTTAGAAAATCTCGCTTTAGACCCACCTAATGACTCGGTGGCTGTGATGGGCAATTCGGATAATGGACAAGACAGTAGCAATGACAAAGTCACTATCTCCACCATTCATAGTGCTAAAGGCCTTGAGTGGCCAGTAGTGTTTGTCAACTCATTGGTAGATGGCATCACGCCGCATCATCGTTCTTTGGATGACTTTGAAGCATTAGAAGAAGAGCGTAAGCTGTTCTATGTTGCCTGTAGTCGTGCAAAGACACAGTTATATTTGACCGCGCCAAATTACTTTTCTAGTTATTCTGGATATTTTGACAAGCCGTCACGTTTTATCGCTGAGCTATCTGCAAACGAGGTAACGGTTGAGACGACAAGGCGGACCATGATAGAAGACGATGACCCAATTTGGTGGTAATACTCTATGTTTAGTTGATTCTCCAATCAATTAAACATAAGCTAACAAAACCGTTCAGTAATATAGATAAGTGAGCTTTCGAATACTTGAACGTTTTATAACTAAAAACATTGGATAATTTGACGCTATTTTCATCAAATTTGTTGCTAGATTATTGCTCGAAGCCAATATTATTCCTATCAAAAATACCTTCTCAAAAACCCCATAACCAAAAGTATATGACGCGAAAATATTTCTCAGATAAGGGTTTCAAATTTATCCTAATGCGTTACTATTACCACCTAATTTGGTTAGACCCTTATATTTGATACTCTGTATTAACACCCTAAGAAAAGGATAGGTTATGCGCTACGAAGTTATCGTTATCGGTGCAGGTATGGTTGGCACGTCAATCGCGTGGCATCTACAAAAAAATAACTCAAATGTATTACTCTTAGACAAGAAATTGCCAGGGTCAGAGACCTCATACGGCAATGCAGGATTGATTCAGCGCGAAGCCATTCATACACATCCTTTTCCTCGTCAGCTGACAGAAATGATCAGAGTGTTGCCAAACCAAGGTACCGATATTCGCTATCGTATCCCGGCCATTTTGCGTTATCACCAAGCACTGCTTCAGTACTGGAAATACTCTACGCCAGCATCCGTCAAAAAGATCGAATCAGAGTGGCAGACGCTGATTGAGCATTGTACTAGTGAGCACCAAACCATGATTAGCGCCTCTGGTGCTGACGAGCTCATTACTCGTGATGGTTGGTTGCAATTGCATCGCTCAGAAGAGACGTTTAAAGAAGCTCAAGTATCAGCTATCGACGCACGTAACCAAGGTGTTGAGCATAACGTACTGAACCTTGAAGCGCTAAAAGCAATGGAGCCTAGCGCCAATTTTGAAGGTTTTGTTGGCGCAATTCATTGGAAAAACTCTTGGCAAGTATCGAACCCAAGCTCGCTCGTGAAAGCTTATGCAAAAAACTTCCAAGATATGCAGGGTACGATCAAAGAAAGCGATGTGAAAGAAATCGTTCAAGATGGCGAAGGCTGGAAAGTTATCACTGATAAGGATACCTACTATAGTGACAAATTGGTTATCGCAGCAGGCCCATGGTCTAATGATTTGATCAGACCACTTGGCTATAACTTGCCACTATTCCCAATGCGCGGTTATCATCAGCATTTCAAAGTGACAGAAAAGAACACCATCAATCACAGTATGTTTGATATGGACAAAGGCTTTGTGATGGGGCCGATGCAGCAGGGTATCCGTATTACTACTGGTGCTGAGATGACCACGATGAATGCGCCAAAGAACTTTGGTCAGTTAAAAACCGTATTGAAGCTGGCGAAAAAAATCTTGCCATTAGAAGATGCAGTTGAGAGTGAAGCATGGGCAGGCTCTCGTCCTTGTATGCCTGATATGAAGCCAGTAATCGGTCCTGCTGACAAGCATGACAAACTATGGTTTGCATTTGGTCACAGCCATCAAGGCTTTACCTTAGGTCCAATGACAGGTCGTCTGGTTGAAGAGATGATCCACGATAAGCCTACATTGGTCGATCTTGCACCATTTAGTGCCCAGCGTTTTTCTAACTAAGCGCGACTTGACTGACTAAATACAGATTCAAATTAATAAAAAGGTATAGACATGATTAAGAAGCTACACAGCAATCAACGTATGAGCAAAACCGTAATCCATAACCAGACGATCTATTTGTGTGGTCAGGTAGGTAACGCAGAAGACGATATCAAAGAGCAAACATTAACTTGTCTAGAAAAAATCCAAACGTTGCTAGAAGAGGTAGGCAGTGACAAATCAAAGCTACTATCAGTCACGGTGTGGATCAAAGACATGGCTGATTTTGCTGCCATGAATGAAGTCTATGACCAATGGTTTGAAGGCATTCAGCCACCAGCTCGCGCTTGTGGTGAGTCAGCTTTGGCACGTCCTGAGCTATTGGTTGAGATGATCGCCATCGCTGCTGAGTAAAGACTACTCATAGTACCTATAACACCTGTATTAAATAGAAATGAAAAAGGCCTTGATAATGATATCGTGGCCTTTTTTATGCTTGGCAATAAGCAAATTTAATTACTGAAAAAGGGCGTGCTAGCTTTCTAAATAAAGCACACGCCGTATAACGTCAGCGAAGCAATACAGTGATTACATTATAGGAATTAGCACCCTTTCCATACCGCTTGGCGCTTCTCAATAAAAGCATCAATACCTTCACCCACATCGTCTGCCATCATATTGCCCGTCATTACTTCACTGGCATAATCATAAGCATCTTCGATATTCATACCCAACTGCTTATAAAACATATCTTTGCCAGTTCTTACTGCTACCGAAGACTTGGTAGTAATCGCCGTTATCAATGACTGTAGTGTTTGATCGAGTTGCTCTGCTGCTGCTACTCGATTGATCAAGCCATATTGTAAGGCTGTGTGCGCATCGATAAACTCACCTGTGATTAACATCTCAAACGCTTGCTTACGAGGTAGATTACGGCTGACGGCTACAGCAGGTGTAGAGCAGAACAGTCCCACGTTTATCCCAGAGGTGGCAAATTTTGCGTTATCAGCGGCAACGGCTAAGTCGCAAGCTGCGACTAGCTGACATCCTGCGGCTGTGGCAATGTCTTGTACTTTTGCAATGACGACTTGTGGCATACGGTTGATGGTAAGCATCATTTTGCTACATTGTTGGAATAGGGCACGGTGAAATGCTGCATCTGAGTGTGCGCGCATTTGTTTTAGATTATGACCAGCACAGAATGCCTTGCCTGTCGCTTGAATAACCACTACTCTGATCGTATCGTCTTGAGCGATGTGGTCTAGCTCTGCTTGCATAGCAGACAGCACTTCAACGGACAACGCATTAAATTGCTTGGGTTGGTTTAAGGTGAGCGTGACAACGCCACTTTCTTTATTGTCTTCTCTAATAACCAGAAGTTCATTTAGGTCTAGAATAACGTCGGATTGTGTCATTTATCATCCTTGATAATGGGTGGTTTGGTTTGGCAAATATTATGATTTATAAAGTTATATAAAGCGTTTTAAATAGTAGCATGGCTCATATTCTATACGATAGATGGAGCACATAGAAAGCGCACGAAAAAATAGCGCACTCAGGTGATGAGTACGCTATTGGTTTTTCAGTTAAGTATAAGCTTAAATTAAACCTATACTAAGCTGCATTTATAATGAGCTTAGTATGCGCCTTCGCTATAGATAAGCTCGTAGCTGTGGCTATAAATTTCAACGATGTTGCCGAACGGGTCTTCCATATAAATCATGCGGTAAGGTTTTTCGCCAGGGTAGTAATAGCGTGGTTTTTCCATACGCTTTTTACCACCTGCTGCAACCATACGCTCAGCCAGTTCTTCAACGTTTGGATCTTGAACGCAAAAGTGAAAGATACCTGTTTTCCAATATTCAAAGTTATTTTCAGGGTTTTCTTGATTTTTAAATTCAAAAATCTCAACACCGATACGGTCACCAGTCGACAGGTGAGCGATACGAAAGCTGCCCCAACCAGCACCAAATACTTCGGTACACATCTCACCAATGGCACTGTCATCTTCGACAATCTCAGTTGGTTCCATGATGGTGTACCAACCCATCACTTCAGTATAAAATTTTACGGCTGCATCTAGGTTAGGGACTGAAAGACCGATGTGCGAAAAGCTTCTTGGATAAACGTTGTTCATAGCTTGTGCTCCTGTTTGCTGTACTCTTGTTTAACGTGAGGCCAGTATACAAACGCACATTCATTATGTAAAATTATCAAATATTATATAAATAAGTATGAAACGTAATGATAAATATCACATGGTTACGTACTTTCTGTACGCTTGCCGAAGTTGGACACTTTACTCGTACGGCTGAACGTCTATATATGACGCAGTCTGGTGTGAGCCAACACATAAGTAAGTTAGAGGAGCAACTAGATACGGACTTGTTGATTCGTCAAGGCAAGCAGTTTTCATTGACCAATGCAGGTGAGGAGCTTTATAAAGAAGCAGGCGAGATATTGCAGCGATTATCAAATTTAGAACAGCGTATCGGTGAAGATCCACCTTATGAAGGATTGGTGCGTTTGATGTCACCGGGTAGTGTGGGACTTAAACTATATCCGCAGCTTTTGTCTTTACAGCAGCAGCATCCAAAACTAGTGATTGATTACCGTTTTGCACCCAATTCTGATATTGAGCGGGCGCTGGCAAATCACGAGATTGATATTGGTTTTATGACAGATATATCAAACGATGAAACAGTTAGCTGCAAACCTATGGCACAAGAAGCATTGATACTAGTAACCCCTGCGGCTACAGTGGAGCCTAGTTGGAAGCAGCTTATCGAGCTTGGATTTATCGATCATCCGGATGGCGCCCATCATGCAGGCATGCTACTGACTGCCAATTATGAACAATTCCAGCATATCAATGATTTTGAGAAAAAGGGCTTTTCGAATCAGATTGGTCTGATTTTAGAGCCTGTCAGCAGAGGAATAGGCTTTACGGTTTTACCTGCACATGCAGTGGCTGCTTATCCGAAGCCTGAGCTGATTAACTGTCATTATCTACCAGTTGCCGTTAGTGAGACGCTATATCTGGCAGTCAGACGACAGCAGGCACTCTCTAATAGAATGCATACGGTCATTGATAAAGTAAAAAAATGGCTATAGATATGTTGAGAGTGATAAATGCACAGCTAACAAAGGGTTAATCGAAAGTTCAATAGCTGTGCGTTTAGTGGAGGAGGTTCATTGATAGATTGCGCCTATGAAAGATTGCGTCTATCTTAAAGTCTGCCCAAGTTTGATACTTGCAGCGATATTAGCAGCAGTAGTCTCAATATTGTTGTAAGCAGAGCCTAACACATTATCGATCGTATCTACTTTTTGGATACTTGGCATGACCACATCGAACTGACTGGTTTGAGCAGGTTTTAGTCCATCAACACTGCCGCAGATAGCGATGACAGGTGTACGGCTGGCCTTAGCGATTTGGCTGATACCGCCTGCCACTTTACCCATGGCTGTTTGCGCATCAAGCTTACCTTCTCCAGTGATGACAAGATCAGCTTCTGCAATATGCTGTGACAGGTGAGCCACTTCGGCAACCGTATCAAAGCCTGACTTTAGCTGAGCTTGAAAGAAAGTCATCATCGCATAGCCAAGACCGCCCGCAGCGCCAGCGCCTGCAACGTGTTGACAGTCTTCATAGCCATGCTGTCCACAGATGGTCGCAAAGTGACCAAGTGCCTTGTCCAAGGTATTGACTTGCTCTGGACAAGCGCCTTTTTGTGGCCCAAATACTGCGCTTGCACCCAGCAGACCGCATAATGGATTGGTCACATCACAAGCAACCTCAAATACCGTGTCTGATATCTTTGCATGAAGGCTAGTATTATTGAGCTTATGTAGGCTGGCAAGTGCGCCACCACCATGAGTCAGTAGGCTATTATTAATATCATGAAATGTTATGCCTAGTGCCATTAGCATGCCAAGGCCTGCATCATTGGTTGCGCTACCGCCCAGACCGATAACGATACGTTTAGCACCTTCTTCTAACGCATCTTCGATCAGCTCCCCAACACCATAACTACTCGCAATTACGGGATTACGCTCATCGGCTGTTAATAGGTGCAATCCGCACGCTTGAGCCACTTCGATAACAGCGGTCGCATCAGGCAATAACAGATACTTTGCAGTAATCGGTCTCATTAACGGGTCATGTACTCTGACTTCTTTCCAGCGCCCGCCTAATACATAAGACAATACCGCTGAGGTGCCTTCACCACCATCAGCCATTGGTAATAGCTTATAGTCTGCATCTGGAAACACTTGGCTAAAGCCAGATTGAATGGCGTGGCACACGTCCAGTGCTTCTAAACTTTCTTTAAACGAGTCAGGGGCGATCAAAATTTTCATACGGCTCTCTTTGCATATCTTAATGACACGATCATTGCGATAGTGTCATGTTTTAAAACGTTTATTTAACACTCATCAAATAAACGTATATATAAGTACCCAATCTTATGAATTAGATAAATACTAGGGTCAATAACCAGATAAATACGATGCTAGTCACACCTTGGATACCAGTAGCCATTGAATGAGCTTTGTACGCTTGTGCCACGCTCATGCGACTAAACTGGCTAACGATCCAAAAGAAGCTGTCATTGGCATGTGAGATGGTCATGGCACCGGCACCAATTGCCATCACGCAGAACACGCGTCCAAGTTCGCTATCTAGGCCAATCTGGCTCAATAGTGGGGCAACCATAGCAGAAGTCGTAACCAATGCGACTGTGGTTGAGCCTTGTGCTGTTTTTAGCGCGGCAGAGACGATAAATGGCATGAAGATACCTAAACCCAAAGCAGATAGCGTCGAACCTAAGTAATCGCCAATCGGTGTCACTTTCAGCATGGCACCAAACGCGCCACCAGCACCAGTAATCAGTAGGATAGGGGCTGCTACTACCAAGCCTTGCGAGATACTGTCGCTGATTTCTTGCGTTTTTTGGCTTGATTTAATTAAGAAGAACGATAAGAACAAACCGATAAGTAACGCAGTCAATGGATTACCAATGAATATCAAAATCTCCGCTACCATGCTACTGCCAAATGGTGCGCTTGGGAAATTAGCAACCGAAGACAGGCAGATTAATATGATAGGAACGATAATCGGTAAAAACGCCATTGTCGCTGAAGGCAAGTGATTATAATCGTCACGAGTTTTCATTCCTTCAGGCATTGCTGCTGGAGCATCTGCCGCATTAATATTGTCGGGAGTGGCGTTAAGGAAGCGATTAGACCACCACCACCCAGCCAGTACCGCAACTGCTGTCACGACTACACCGACCATGATGACCAAACCTAAGTTTGACTCTAGGCCTAAGTTACCTGCCGCTGCGATTGGGCCTGGCGTAGGCGGGACAAAGGTGTGGGTAGCGTATAGACCAGTGGCCAAGGCAATGCTCATCGCGACACTTGATACATGTAAGCGCTCAGCCAAAGACTCTTTTAGAGAGTTCAAGATAATATAGCCAGAGTCACAAAATACAGGTATTGATACCACAGCACCGACGATAGACATGGTCAGAGTAGGGAAGCGTGGCCCCAATACTTTGATAACAGACTCTGCCATTACAATAGCAGCACCAGTTTTTTCGAGGATTAAGCCAATAATCGTACCAAATACAATCACAAGACCGATATAGCCTAAGATACCACCGAAACCATCAGAGATCGTTTTGGCGACCGTATTAAGTGGTACTTGATAAAATAGTGCGACCAAAAAAGCGGATAAGATCAATACTAAAAAGGGATGCCACTTTAATTTTGCGGTAGCGAAAATAATAAAAAGAATGGTCAGCACAAGCCAAAATACAATCATCACTGTCTCAATATGGTTTATATCTCAATTGATTACCAATGCAAATATAGCCAATTATATCGAGATTAAACACGGTATATAGCTTGCTAAGTCTACTCTATGTAGTACTTTCACACGCTTTTACCATGTCTACATTTAAACGATATCGAACCAACTATCTGCATCACTAACGATACGAAATTTTAAAGGGGCATATTTTATAGCAAATAGACGCCGCTAGGAAATAGATTCGTTAAATAGTTGGCGCTGTTGACAAAAAATCGAGAGAGACTTAGTTTTAAAATGACGAAAATTAGTAAGAAAACGTCGAAGACGTGTGTGGAAATACTTTTATAACTAGCAATTGCTAATACTTCAAACCAAAAGAACTGGCCATTTATAATGACCAGTTCTTGTCTAAACAATATTTACCTACCTGAGTAATAATTATTTTTAAGATAGGTATTCTAAGAAGTATCCTGATTGACAATTAGGCAATCTTATCAAAAAAAGCTTTGTTATTGGTAGCAGTTGCAGTATCAAAGCTGACGTAAATGCCTTGATCATCCAACGTAGCATACCAATGATCATCATTGCCACTGGTCAACAGCTGAAAGTATTTGTCATTGACTATTCTACCAACTGTATATACCTCACCTTCGGAGTAGTATGCATTACCTTGAGTACAGATAAGCTTGTCATTGGTATGGATGTTATTATTTTCTTTCATGTTCTTGCGCCCTATTAGTACATTAGATAGCAGTAGATTATCAACTCTGCTAATAGTAATAAAGATGATTATATAGGCAGTATCTTGTTGTTTGGTATAGCGTTTTTAAGGTAGTTGTTGCATTTGGTTACTACAACATTGCATAGATAACACCGCTATCATCGCAATAGATTTTTTGAGAATCCTAAGTTGTTTAGGAATACATAAAATCTTAATTTATCGAAATAAAGGGGTGCAAGTTAGCAATATAAATAGTCTAAATACATAGACTCTAATGTCAAAAATGACGCACGTAAAAAAGCCAGCAACCTAAGTTGCTGGCTTTTTGCAAACTGAGTCTAACTATATAGAAGATTACTCTTCAGAATAGTCTTCTTCAGCAGCTTCTTCGTCAGCTGAATCTTCGTTGTTACCATCTTCAGAAAGAATAGTAACTAAGATGCTAGCAGTAACGTCATGGTGTAGCTGAATATCAACATTGTATTCGCCAACTTGACGTAGAGTGCCTTCAGGTAGCTTGATTTCAGCACGATCTACTTCTAGACCTGAGTTAGTCAATGCTTCAGCGATATCGCGAGTACCGATAGAGCCGAATAGCTTGCCTTCGTCACCTGATTTAGCACGCATGATAACATTAACGTCAGTCAATGCATCAGCACGCTCTTGAGCAACAGCGATCTCTTTTGCTTCTTCAGCTTCAAGTTCAGCACGACGTGCTTCGAACTTTTCAATGTTAGCTTTAGTAGCAGGTAGTGCTTTGCCCTGAGGGATAAGAAAGTTACGTCCGTAACCTGGTTTTACATCGACAGTTTCACCGAGTTTACCAAGGTTGACGATACGCTGTAACAAAATAATTTGCATGAGTCATTCCTAGTTAGCGGTTAACCTTGATGGTTATCAGTGTATGGAAGTAGCGATAAGTAACGAGCTTGCTTGATAGCAGTCGCTAATTGACGCTGATATTTAGTAGATGTACCAGTAATACGGCTTGGTACGATTTTACCATTATCACTAATGTACTGTTTTAGCAATTCAACATCTTTATAGTCGATGTGAGTGATGCCTTCAGCAGTGAAACGGCAGAATTTGCGACGGCGATAGAAACGTGCCATGAGTATTCTCCTTTAATTAGTCTTCACTGTTGTCGTTGTCGTCATTATCGTTTTCACGATTGTCTGGACGACGAGTAGTTGCTTTGCGTGCGCGTTTTTCATCGGCATTCTTGGCTAACTGCGACTCTTCAGTGACAGCTTCGTCACGGCGCATAACTAGACTACGAATGATCGCGTCGTTATAACGGAATAATTCTTCAAGTTCAGCTAAAGTTTCACCGTCAGTTTCAATGTTGAAAAGAACGTAATGAGCTTTGTGAATCTTGTTGATTGGATAAGCCAGTTGACGACGGCCCCAATCTTCTAGACGATGGATAACACCGTTGTTGTCTTGAACTAACTTGATGTAGCGCTCAACCATGCCGACCACTTGGTCGCTTTGGTCTGGGTGTACAAGTAACACCAGTTCGTAATGTCGCATTATGACTCCTTACGGATTAGTAGCTATTAACCCTATGTTAATAGCAAGGAGATTTATAAGGTAAGCCCAATTCTAGTCATATTTTATAAAAAACAATCAAGAATAAGCTTAGTTTATAAAGCGCCGTATTATAACAGTACTCGGCAACTAACACAAAGGTTAATCACCAAGCTACTGTCAATAAAATATAAAAAGAGACTAAATAAGCTTTGCTAAATAAAAAAGCCGCGATAGTACGCAGCTTTTTTAAGTGTAACGAGCTATAAAACCAATAGCCAAACTAAATACTGTTATTCAGATTTTGACTTCTTTGCCAATTGGCTACTGTCTGCTTTGACGACTAAGGTTTTGGCAAGTTTGTCATGCCAACCAATATTTTCAGGGCTTTTAGATGCCATGTAGTAATGGATAGCGATAATCACAAAGCCTAAAAAGCTGGTAAACGAAAACAGTAAGTTATAGATAATAAACAACAATAACGTACGTGTACCGATAAGCTTAATAAATGAAGGTAGGCGATGCGTGGTTTGATCCACAACACGAATACCAGTGATCAGCTTGCCTAGCGATTGACCACGCATGGTAATAAATACCAATTGCAAGGCAAATAGCCCAAAGACCATCACCTGTGACATCATCAATGTGCTACTAGGAAGACTTTCCATTAGCGTCATTGAATATTGATAGGCGGCGTCCATATCTTGAATGTTTTGGAACTTGGTATAGTCCACATCCATCTTAGTCAATGCCATTACTAGCGGCAGTATGGCCAATATATAAAGTAGGCCATTCAATGCAGTCGCCAAAATGCGTGACATGATTGGTGCAAGTACCACGTTGCCGACGACTTTATCGTTGTCTGCAACAGCCTTTTTGAGAGTAGACTTGTTTAATGAGACATTGTTGTGCGGCGTTTGATGACGATTGGTTGTCATGTCGGCTTTTACGTTTTTAGGACGTTCAGGTTTGCCATATAGTCTATCTAACGATACTGACTTATCATCTTTCGCTTTATTGGTATCTTCAGGGAAGACGGTCACGTTATTGATGATAGAGTCGTTTACTTCAGGCGTGTTAGCACTGGTCGGGCGATAAACCGTTTGGTTATTGGTAAGATCACCTACGCGCTGCCACTGGGCTAAGCCTTCATGCCACATCAGATCATCAAGCAATACTTCACCAGATGCCAGCATGATATTCAGCTGCTCCAACTGATATGGGCCAGCTTGTACGTTATTTCGAGCAAGGAAAATCTGCATAATTGCCTGCATAGTTAGTCATGTCTTAGGACATTATATTAGGGTCTATTTGAAAAAATCAAATAGACCCTAATAGTGGTATCTTTAATGACTGTGTGAATGACCGCCGTAATTAAACGCAGCGGTTTACTTCGCTTCTTCACCAGCTAAGAAGAACCAAGTATCTAGTACTGAGTCTGGGTTCAATGACACTGAGCTAATACCTTGCTCCATCAACCAGAACGCTAGATCTGGATGGTCTGATGGACCTTGACCACAGATGCCGACATACTTACCAGCTTTGCGGCAAGCTTCGATAGCCATAGACAATAGTTTCTTAACAGCAGGATCACGCTCATCAAATAGATGTGAGACGATACCTGAGTCACGGTCAAGACCAAGTGTTAACTGAGTCAAATCGTTAGAACCGATTGAGAAACCATCGAAATGCTCTAGGAACTCTTCTGCTAATAGGGCGTTGGTTGGTAGCTCACACATCATGATGACGCGTAGACCATTTTCGCCACGTTTTAGACCATTTTTCTCAAGTAATTCGATGACTTCTTTGGCTTCGCCAACAGTACGTACGAATGGAATCATGATCTCAACGTTGGTCAAGCCCATGTCATCACGTACACGTTTTAGTGCTTTACACTCAAGCTCAAAACAGTCACGGAAGTTATCAGACACATAACGGCTAGCACCGCGGAAACCAAGCATTGGGTTCTCTTCTGATGGCTCGTATAACTTACCACCAAGCAGGTTAGCGTATTCGTTTGATTTGAAATCTGACATACGAACGATAACTGGCTGATCCATAAAGGCAACAGCTAGGGTTGAGATACCTTCAACCAATTTGTCAACATAGAAGTCAACAGGTGATGCATAGCCTGCGATACGCTCTTGGATGGCTTGCGCAATTTCACGTGGCAAGCTGTTCATGTTTAGCAAGGCTTTTGGATGCACACCAATCATACGGTTGATGATGAACTCTAGACGTGCAAGACCAATACCTTCGTTTGGCATTTGGGTAAATGAGAATGCGCGATCTGGGTTACCAACGTTCATCATCACTTTGAATGCTAGCTCTGGCATAGATTCCACAGAGTTAGTCTGTACTTCAAAATCAATCTGGCTCTCATAAATGAAACCAGTGTCACCTTCAGCACAAGAAGCCGTTACGTCTTGACCATCAACCAATAGCTCAGTTGCGTTACCACAACCAACGATAGCTGGCACACCTAGCTCACGCGCGATAATCGCAGCGTGACAGGTACGACCACCACGGTTAGTGATGATAGCAGAAGCGCGCTTCATAACTGGCTCCCAATCCGGATCAGTCATGTCTGATACGAGTACGTCGCCTTCTTCTACTTTGTCCATCTCGTTTAGGTTGCTAACAATACGCACTTTACCTGAACCGATACGTTGACCGATTGAACGACCTTCACACAATACTTTTGCGCCAGTCGTGTCGATGACATAACGTTCCATTACGTTGCTGTCTTGACGGCTTTTCACAGTCTCAGGACGTGCTTGAACGATAAAGATCTCGTTAGTATCGCCATCTTTTGCCCACTCGATATCCATCGCTTGGCCATAATGCTGTTCGATCGTTACCGCTTGCTTGGCAAGTGAGGTTAGCTCTTCAGTAGATAAAGAGAACTGCATGCGATCTTGTTTTTCAACATCGACAGTTTTAACTGATTTAGCAGTGCTGCCTTCATCACCATAAACCATTTTCTTATGCTTGCTACCTAGGTTACGGCGGATAACTGATGGCTTACCGTTTGCTAGCAATTTCTTAGAGATGTAGAACTCATCTGGGTTAACCGCACCCTGTACAACCATTTCACCTAGGCCATAGCTTGAGGTGATGAATACCACTTGATCAAAGCCACTTTCGGTATCTAGCGTGAACATAACACCAGCAGCACCAGTCTCTGAACGTACCATACGCTGTACGGCAGCAGATAGTGCAACACCTTCGTGCTCAAAACCTTTGTGTACACGGTAAGAGATTGCACGGTCGTTATATAGAGAGGCAAATACTTCTTTAATAGCAATTAGGACGTTATCAATACCGCGAATGTTCAAGAAGGTTTCTTGTTGACCGGCAAATGACGCATCTGGCAAATCTTCAGCAGTGGCAGAAGAACGTACAGCAACAGCGATGTCTTCGCCGCCACTCATGGTTTCAAATGATTGACGTACTTCTTGCTCAAGATCTTTTGGCAGTTCTTGTTCAATAATCCAAGTACGAATCTTTTTACCAGTAGCCGCAAGCTTATTAACATCATTTACGTCTAGTGTTTTTAGCTCGCTGTTGATTTTGTCAAGCAAGCCCGTTTCCGTCAAAAAGCGGTTGAATGCATTTGAAGTGGTGGCAAAGCCGCCTGGAACACTAACGCCTAAATCAGAAAGATGGCTGATCATTTCGCCAAGCGAAGCGTTCTTACCACCAACCATTTCGATGTCGTCTTTTCCTAGCTGATCAAGATTGATTACAAGTGCTGTAGATTGCGCTGCCATGATAACTCCAGAAAATAAGGTTATTTAGTAAAGATTATAACGGTGAATTATACCGCCATATTAGGACAATTTCGAGGGTTTTCACCAAAAAACTTGTTAAAAATATACAAATTGTGGGGTTTGCTACATAAATTAGGGCCAGTCTAATCAAGTTTCGTATTTACTAGGATGAAAAATATCATTGTTAGTGATGATGCTATACGCTTTCAAAAGCCAATTACTGCATAAAATAAACGTATTCAAATAAGCCACATTTAGAGTATTTCCATAATTTATGTTTCAATCTTATGTATCTGTATAAAAGAAGCTTAATAGAAGAAGCATAAAAAACGCCTTAATGAGAAGTGAATTAATTATGACGACAAGTTGAAAGACAATGTTGGTGCTAAGTGTACGCCTGTAACATTGATTTCTATTAAGAGGCTAATATGCGTATAATGTAGCGCATAGATAGTTGATGCACATTGCATGGTAAATGTGCAGTATAGGTGCTGAAAAATGCTCGTTTTAAGAAGGCGGTTATAAAGCCTAGTTATACAAGTTATAAAGGTAACTATAAAAAGCCGAGTAAAATTCACGCTATTAATAGTCAATAACTGCTAAACGTCTACCAAGTCTGAATTATTACTAAGATCTATACCAAAAACTAAATGAAGGTCACTATTGAGTTTTCAACCGAGGTGTCAACGATATGTACTCAAGCAATCCATCTGAACAAGTTAAGTCCACTATCCAAAATCGCCACGCGCTAAACTTGGACAGCTCACAAGCCATTAGAACGGCGTTTTTTATCTCAGATGGCACAGCTATTACGGCTGAGACACTTGGACGCGCTATTTTAAGTCAGTTTGCCTCAGTTCCCTTTGAAACAAGAGTATTGCCATACGTCGATAGCTTAGAGCGTGCGGAAGATGCGGTTGAACAAATCAACATGGCGTATCAGCGCGATGGGTCGTTGCCATTGGTTTTCGATACGATCGTCAATCCTGAGATTCGCGAAAAGATTAACTCAGCGCATAGCTGTAATTTAGATATGTATGAAGGTCTGATTGGTCGTGTTGCAGAAGAGACTGGTGTGGAGCCAGATGGTCATTCAGGGCATGCACATGATGATGTTGACTCTGAAACCTATAAAGAGCGGATCGATGCAGTGCATTTTGCTTTAGACAATGACGATGGAGCGCGTACTCGTCACTATAATGCAGCCGATATTATTCTGGTGGGTGTATCGCGCTCTGGTAAGACGCCGACTTCTTTATACTTAGCGTTACAATTCGGTATTCGAGCGGCTAACTATCCTTTGACCGAAGATGATTTGTACGACAATCAGTTACCGAAAGCATTACGTGAGCACAAAGACAAACTATTTGGTTTGCTTATTGATACTGATCGCTTGGTAAAAATCCGTCAAGAGCGCCGTGCAGGCAGTCGTTATTCTAGCTATCAGCAATGTCAGCAAGAGCAGCGCGCGATTCAGGGTATCTATATCACGCATGGTATCCCAAGCTTAGATGTATCAGAGATGTCTGTTGAAGAGATTGCCACACGTATTTTGCAGATGACAGGTCTCAAACGCCGTATTGGATAATGAATGTCAGCTTAAACAGTATCTGTTCAATCGGTATCAATAAGTGTTCAGGCAGCTTTAATAAATGCGCAAAAAACACTAATAAACATACATCATTTCATCCTAGATAATTATCATATAGAGAATATTATGATTTCAGCCTATCAATCTATAAAGCCATCGTTGTTGCTGGCAGGTTTAATCAGTGCAGTGACTTTACTGAGTGCTTGTCAAACATCACCATTTGCAAAGGATCCAGTACCTGAGCCGCGCTATATTCCAAGTATCGTATTGGGAGAAGCGCAGACACTGACCGTCATGCCAAACCGTGTGGCTTGTGCTTCAGAATTGCCAATGCAGTGCCTACTTGCTAAGTCTAAAGACGGTAGCGTGTTCCAGATTCCTTATGACTGGATCGACGACTTCAAACCAACCCTTGGTACAGAGTACATCATTAGCGCCCGCCCGCAGATTGATGAAGGGCAACAGAGCGCTACTGGTCACTGGACATTGCAAAACATACTGTCACAACGTATGGTGGGCATGCCTTAGTAGGGCGATACTCAGTCATCTACATGATACAAACTCATCTACATATTGATTCATTTATATCTCAAACATTTACTCGATAAATAAATATAAAGAGGACATCATGGTAAGTAAAAGTGCAAGCGACGAGACCAACGATACTGGTAAAGATATTCATGCCGAAGTATCAAATAAATCTAGCGGACACGTGCCAAGCCCTGAACATACCGAAGGTAAGAACAAAAAAGAAAAGATAGAGCAGACTCATGAACAAGTGACTGATGATGTCATGCATCATCCAGACCTAGTAAATCCGCTCGATGACACACGAATCGATATTAAATCTGGTTTTACCAAAGACTCTCGTCGTCTAAAAAGTGACGATCATGAGTATGAGTATGATGCCGTTGTTTTGGGGGCGGGACCTGCTGGTGAAGCCGCTGCTATGAAGCTGACTAAGTCTGGTAAAAGAGTCGTGGTCGTCGATCCGCGTGATCAAGTAGGGGGTAACTCTACTCACGTTGGTACGATTCCAAGTAAAGCATTGCGCCAATCTGTATTTAACTTGATTAACTTCCGCCGCGATCCAATGTTTACCAAGGCGATGGAATATAAGCAAGTACCGCTAAATGAAGTATTGGCTAAGGCGCGTCAAGTTATTCGTCGTCAAGTCAGTACCCATACACGTTTTTATGAGCGCAACCGTATCGAAGTCATTCAAGGTTGGGCAAGTTTCATTGACGCTCATACGCTACGTATTGAAGTCGATGAAAATGTTTATGAAACCATCACTTTTAATAAAGCCATCATCACTGTCGGTAGTCGTCCTTACCGTCCTGAGATTTTAGACTTTAACCATCCACGCGTTTTTGACTCTGACAAAATCTTGCAAATGGATTATGTGGTCAAAAAAATCATCATTTATGGTGCAGGGGTGATTGGTTGTGAGTACGCGTCTATCTTTACTGGTCTTGGCTACAAAGTTGATCTAATCAATAACCAAGATCAGTTGCTTAACTACTTAGACAGCGAAATCAGTGATGCTATCGCGCATGACTTTAGACAGTTCGGTGTGCTTATCCGTAGTAACGAAGAGATTGATCATCTAGAAACTCATGATGATTATGTGGTTTTACACTTAAAGAGTGGTAAGCGCATCAAATCTGATGCCATTCTTTGGTCAAATGGTCGCTCAGGTAACACTGAAGGCTTGAACTTAGACGCCATTGGGCTAAAAGCAAATGGCCGTGGTCAGCTAAAAGTAGATGACACTTACTGTACGGACGTCGACAATATCTATGCTGCTGGTGACGTGATCGGTTGGCCATCACTAGCCTCTGCTGCCTATGACCAAGGTCGCTGTGCCGCTGCCTTTATGGTTGGTGATAGTGATGCCGAGCCAGTATCTAGCGTACCGACGGGTATCTATACGATTCCTGAAATCTCTTGTATCGGTAAGACAGAACAAGAGCTCACGGATGAAAAAGTTCCGTATGAAGTGGGTCAGGCGTTCTTTAAACATCTGGCACGTGCTCAAATCATTGGTGAACGTTCGGGCGTATTAAAGATATTGTTCCATCGTGATACGTTAGAAATTCTAGGTATCCATTGTTATGGTAACCACGCTTCAGAGATTATCCATATCGGTCAAGCAGTGATGAAGTGTAAGAGCAACAATACGCTTGAATACTTTGTAAATACGACTTTCAACTATCCAACGATGGCAGAAGCATACCGTGTGGCAGCATTGAATGGTTTGAACCGAGTGTTTTAAACCACCGCTATTTATATTGTATAAATAAAAAAGCGCCTACTACTATTAGCAGGCGCTTTTTTTATGCTCATAGATTTAATTAATTTGAGGATTTATAAATAGGCTTTTCTTTGCGGAATACGCTTGCGTAAAAATAGCAATAAAACAAAATAGAGCAACCACAAGCCAGCCAACGCATAAAATCCTATAGCGACTTGAGAAACACTGGCACCCATTTGGTTAAGCTGTACAGAGGTATTGATTGCAGGCGTAGTCGGTACCAGCCAACGTATTACTTGTAGTACTTGGGGCAATTGGTCTGCTGGCCAAGGATAGCCGCTTAAGAAGAATATCGGTAAGGAGATAAAAATTAAGATCTGCATACTGCGCTCACGCTGCCGGAACCATAATCCGAGTACGCAGCCGAGCGTTGCGACTGTCGGACAAAATAGTGCCAAAAACAGCAGCGTACCAAGCGTGTTCTGTCCGCGTGGATAATGATGTAGCTCAAACGCCCACCCATAATAAAAGCAGCCAACGATAAAGCTAAGTGAGCTCAAAGCCCCGATACGTCCTAGCCAGCCACGTATACTGGTACTATGACGGCGCTGCTCATACCATGTGCCAATCAGCATCGCAGTCGCCATTAAAAGTGTCTGCTGTAAGATAATAACAGAGACAGCAGGTACGACATAAGCACCATAGCCTTCGGTTTGGTTATACAGTGGCATAATCCGTAGCGGTACAGCTTGCGTGTTCTGTGCTGCGGTAGATGCATAAGCGCCTTTCGCAATACTTTTCTTTACCTTGATGCTTGCGGATACCGTACCCACCGCTTGAGAGAAACCCAATTGGACGTTTTTATTTAAAATAAAATAACCGCCATTACCCAGTACGCTGACGTGCGCTTGCTCTCCGGACTGAACTTGCTCTTCAAGACCAGTTGGAATCACCATATAGCCTGCAATTTGATCTGACCATATGGCTTCTTTGGCAGCCTGCTCATTGATAAATCGTTCAGTATCTAGGTATGGGCTAGCACTTGCGTAGCGCACGAGAGTACGCGATAAGTTGCTGTTGTCATGATCAATGATACCTACTGGCACATGATTAACCACCTCAGACGAGTAAGGCCAAGGGTAGAAAAACCCATAGATGATAGGGGCGATAATCAACATCAAAAGCACACCTTTATCGCCAAAAACGTCTTTGAAAGTTTGAATAAAGCTGGTCCAAAAACTTTGTGAAGCCGGAATGACCGTTGAATTAGTTTTTGAGTGTGTATTATTTGATTGTGCAGACATTAGCGTGCTCCCCAACGTTCAGGATGCGCCAATGCGCGTTTGGTTAATAGTGCCGCAAGTATTAGCGCTATTATGGCCGCAAGCATAAGGCCATAGACGATAGGTAGCGATATGGCGATCGGTGCTTGCATTTGTAACTGTGCAATATGGAGTTTGAGATAATGCGTTAGCGGTAGGGCATTTGACCAATATTGCGCGCTATCACTAATCGCAATATATGGAAAAGTAACACCGGCGAAGGCGTAAGAAGGCGCTGAAATAAATCCAGTAGTCGATAGACCCATACGTAATGAAAAAGAATTCAAAGTAAAAATAGCACCTAACCAAAACGACAACATCATCAGGCACAAAAACCCAGCGTAGACTGCCATAAGAGACATGATATTTATATTCTGATTGGACGTTGCTAGCCACAATATCAACGCCGACCACAAGCTATATGCCAGTATTGGCCAAAAATATTTACCCAATAGACCAAATACTAAAACTGATAGGCTGACCGAATTGGGCACTTTTGCGCTTGACGATGATGCTTTGTTATTGCTGCTATCTTGTTTGGTTGATAGCGAAGATGTCGTTTTTGAAGGTGTAGATAAGATTAGACTAGGCTTTCCTATATCAATAAAACGGTACCAGCGACCGATATTCTTATCACGTAACTCGCGGCCTATCGTAGTTGCGCCAATGACCATTGCCAATATATGCAATAAGGCAGGTATGACAGTCGATGCCAAAAACTGCTGATAATTGGTCGCAGCATTGAATAAGCTAATACGCTGCACACTGATAGGCGCGTAAGCCGTCATCGCTTGTGATGGCGCTACGCCTTGTTTGATCAATCGCTTAATCTCTACACCTGCGGATAATGTACTAGCGACTGCTTGGACACCTGCCTGAATAATACCAGAGTGCGTACCGTACTGTGCATTGACTTGTAAAGTCAATGGAGCAGGCTGGCTCGATAAGATATTACGAGAAAAGTCTTCTGGGATAATGACAACAGCGTAAATATCGCGCTGTAAAATCGCAGCCTCTGCATCCGCTTGTGAGTAATACAGCTGTCTGACCGTCAAAGTAGGACTGGCCTCTAAGTAACGGACGGCAGTATTGGCAACAGCGCTATTGTCTTGATCGATGACTCCGATAGGCAAATCGGTAATTTGAGTCTGTGAAAATATCCACCATATTAGCAGCACCGTTGCCAGTGGTATCCATACCACCATGCTAAAGTCCCAATGGTTTTTTGTCAAAAAACGGCGCTCGTAGGCTGCACTGCGTAAAAAAGCCTCACTTAACTTAGTCAAGTGCATGGCTTACTCTTGGTTCTGATTGACAGGAGTAGGGTTGATACGTACGACCACACTCATACCTGAGCGGATACGAGCATCAGGCTTAGATGGTCGTGCCTTTACCTCAAAAGTACGCACATCAAAACCATCATCGTTATTGGTCGGACGCCAAGTGGCAAAGTCTGATAAGGTCGATGTCGCATAGACGGTAAACTGTTTTTTATAAGGCTTATCCGCTGATGACAGCGCTGGGATAGTACCGGTAAATGTCTGACCAATAGCAAATTGATTTAAATAAGACTCAGTGACGTTAAGTACTACCCATTGGTCATTGGTATCTACCAGCGTTAAAAGCGGAACCCCTTGACCGATGACTTCTCCAGCACTCACGATGACATTGTCAACGATACCAGCAATAGGACTTCTTAGGTTCGCTTCCTCTTTTGCTACTAACGCCTCATCGAGCTTTGCATCGACCTGTGCAACTTGTGCAGTGGCCGCTGACTTATCTTCAGTACGTGCGCCTTCTAACGCCAGATCATACTGCAAGCGGGCTGCTTCGGTTTGGTCTTGAGTAGCAAGATATTGAGCATACGCCTCATCGCGCTTTTGTCGCGCCATCAATCCTTCTTCGTAAAGGCGATTGACACGCTGATAGGTGTTTTCTGCCAAGTCAGACGCGGCTTTATTGGCTTGCCAAGCGGCTTTTGCTTGTGCGATTTCTTGCGGGCGCGCACCATTTTCTGCTTTGTCTAATTGGCTTTGCGCGATTTGCTTACCAGCACGTGCTTGATTGATCTTGGCATTAATCTCAGGCGAATCCATCTCAACCAGTTGCTGACCTGTTGTTACCGTATCACCCTCTGTTACCATAATTTGGGCAATACGCCCTGGCACTTTTGCAGCGATCGACGTTTGCTGCATCTGCATTTGCCCTTGTAGCGTAATAACTTCTGGCTCGCTATGCGCGTTACTTTTGTATAAGCCGTACGCAATCGTACCAAGGACAATCAGTATGAGTAGTGCAAGTAATGCTTTTTTTATACGCGCAGATTTGTCAGTTTTAGAGGCGTCACGATTATAAGCAGGTGTCGGTTGCTCTGGTTCAATATCAGACACGTCTTCTACAGGATCGACTGAATTGTGTGTATCTTGAGAGGTCACTGACTCGCTTGCATCAGCTGATTTATTTGAGTCGTCTGATTCGCGTGGTAATTCTGTCATGACAATGAGATTCCTAAAGCAACAAAGTTGAAAATAAAGGGTTTATTACTAGTACACTCGAAACGCATAAGGTTTGGCGTTGTCTATAGTTTCAGAATTAAAAATAGCACCAAGAGCAACGATAAATGCTGAATAATATAGCCACAGCATAATGACCACAGCAGCTGAAAGCGCGCCAAACTCGGCACTATAGTTATTAAAATTTTGCACATAAATTGAAAACAAGATGGACAATATAATCCATAAAACCGTTGCCAGCGCAGCGCCCGGCATTAATTTTTTGAGGGCGACAGCATCACGATTTGGGGCTAAACGATAAAGACCCAAAAAGCTTAAGAATATGATACCTGTCAATATTGGCCACCTGCTCCAAAGCGCAATCGTCTTTGCTATCTGAGGGAAAGGGAAGTAGGCGGCTCCCAAGGGAATAATCGCGATAGAAGAGACCGCTATAATCAATACGACTACTGCTGCAAAGGTCAAACCAACTGCGCGAATCGTGCTTTGTACAAAACTACGCTCTTGAGTGATATGAAACGCAAGGTTGATAAGAATAATTAAGGACTTAATACCTTTAGAGCCCGCATAAAGTGCGAGCAAGGACGATATAAGCAGGCTGAAAGTCAGAGCAGACGTAGTCGTAGAAACCAACTCGCTCAGACGGGAGTTGAGCACTTCATATACTGTATCAGGTATAAATTGACTCAGAAGCGAGATTTGCTCTTGCATCTCGGCAGGAGAAAACGCAAGACCATAAAGCAGGACAAACACAGCCATCACTGGAAAAATTGATAAGAATCCAAAGAAACCTACGCTTGCGCAATGCGCCCAAACATTAGAGTTGTTGGCAATACGCCACGTTTCTAGTAACGTCTGTAGCCAGTTTTTTATCGATTTAGAGGTCAGTTTTTTCATAAAAGCAGCTGTTCATAAGAGGATTGGTAATAGTATTTTCGATGTGACTTTAGAGTAATACAAAGCGTTTATCAGCACGACTTATGGTTTCTCACATCACGTCATTGCTCAGTATATAAAGTAGGCAGTTGAATGTCAGCGGCATTGAGATAAGCATTAAAGGCAAGTGGCGTACCACAGCTTTGCATAAGGGCAGCCAGTGACTGTACATAGTCATTAGCAGCTTGTGCTTGCTCGGTACGTGCTTTGAGCGATTGCGTCTGTGCCTGCACCACGTCAACGGTAGTATTTACACCTTCTTGTAATCCTAAGCGACGTAGTCGTAATACTTCTGCTGCCAAATCAACATTACTTTGCAATGCCTGATAGCGTGATTGAGCATTATTGACATCGTGCCAGTTTTTTTCTACCAGTAGCAATAAATTGTCACTAACTTCAATCTCAGAGAGATCGGCCTGACGTATTTTGGCACTACTGGATGCTAATGATGCGGCTTTATCGAGTCCGCCCCATAGCTTCCAACTGGCAGATATACCAGCGACCCAGCTTGGATCTTTCTCCACCTGACCATAACCGTATAGCAATACCGTAGGCTTGTAGCCCGTATCTGATAGCGCATGTAATTGCTGAGCCTGTGCCCGCTTGGCTGCAACTTTTTGCAGTCCAGGATGGTTATTTAGTGCCAAGTCCTGAAAGTAGCTCACATCTGGTAGAGGGCGACTAGAGACAAACAAAGGCGTGGTTGGTTTGATACGGTAGTCGGTACGTAGTAGACGCTGTAGCGCAATCATAGCTAGGCGCGCGTCATTATTGGCATTGACGGACTCACTCTTGGCATCCGCAAGCGCCGACTGTGCTTCTAGTCTATCGACACGTGAGATAAAACCTTCTTCAAACAGACGCTCGGCCATATGGTCGGTCTGCTGCAATGTATCGTAAGCGTCTTCTCGTAAGTAAGCGGCGATAATCGCTAACTGTGCCTTAAAATAACGCTCAATTAACGTATTATAAAGCTCATTTTTATCTAGTACGCTATCAGCCATCGCTTCTTGCGTACGTGCATCCGAGGCGCCAGTCAATGCGTCCGTACGTCCAGCAGTATAAATAGGCCAAACGACTCCAAGACCTGCGCCCGACGTAGAGCCTGAGCGCTTGAGGTTATAAGAGTCGGGAATACGCTCACCGACCAGCTCACCAAAGTCTGGTAGGTCTGCTGTAGGAGGGACTATGTTATCTACGCCATTGTTTACTTCGTTGACGATACCACTTCTGAGAGAAGATAAATCTATATCCTCATCTAAATGATAGGCACTGGCAGATACTCGAGCAAATACGAGCGGATTGTCGATAGTTCTGAGTGCGTCAGTTTGGTATTCGCTAGCAGCAATCGCTGCTTGATTGGCAGCAATTTTAGGTGATACTTGTACCAGCAGCTTCTGCGCTTGCTCTAAGCTCAGAAAGCTTGAGACGTCTAGTGCATAGCTGTTATCGACTGTTTTATGTGTAATAGGGTCAACAAGCGTAGACAGTGCCTGCGACTCAGCGTCTTGAGGGTTTGGTACTGTATGAAAAGGCGCTACAGTTGGTTTATCATTATCAGTTGGACTATCAGCATCTATGATTTGTGTCACAGCCACTGGTGTAACATCATCTGATACTCCTATACTGTCAGCGTCAGTGCTCGCGTAAGTCATGACAGGCACGCTTATGACTGCAACTGTCATCATAGCAGTCGGTAGCGCTGATAAAATGAATTTCATAAGTCACATAAGCCATTAATTAGAATGTAAGGTATTATAAAATAAGGAACAGCACCGATAGGTTTCATTGCTCAGGATATAAAGCTGCTGAACTATTATAGACTATTTGCCAGCTAGCGAAAAAATGATGCTTAAATAAATCATTCATATTCTAATATGAAAATACGGCTATATTAAAAGCGCTAACAAGCGGTCATTCGTCATAAGAGGTACACTGTAGAGCCACAATGGTGACGGGTCAATGCTCAGTATTATGCCATTTTCTATTGTGTGACCAGTAGCGGTATGATAGAGGATTGATTTAATTTTTAAATATCTGTTTATAAGTAACAACATAGCCAACAAGACGTTTTAAATTCGCGCAATTTATTTTTAGTTAGATTTTGTTTTTAATCTCATTATGAAAACATTTAGGTAGTAATTAATAAAATAAAAAATGCTCAATAAGTAGCAGTCAATGAATAGTCACTAAATGGCTATCAAATAGAATAAATAACATTAGTAGAGGGTGTGTCATGGCAGGGTATATTTTAGCGTTGGATCAAGGGACCACATCGAGTCGAGCGATATTGTACGATGATCATGCGCGTCCTATCAAAATGGTACAACAGCCAACGACGCTGCAAACACCAAGAGCTGGATTCGTTGAACAAGATGCACAGCAGATCTGGCAAACTCAGATTAGCTGTGCACATGATGTTATTAATCGGGCAGGGTTGCTTGCCACTGACGTTACCAGTATCGCGATTACCAATCAGCGTGAGTCGATTGTGATGTGGGATAAGCAAACTGGCAAGCCACTGGCTCCTGCCATCATTTGGCAAGACAGGCGTACCGCAAATTACTGTAAGACGCTTGCTGCTGAAAGCGCTACCAATAGCATGAATGACCCTGTGCATCAGAGCATTGATAGTGTCAATATGGCACATGAAGTACAGCGTATTACAGGTCTGCGTTTAGATCCGTATTTTAGTGCCAGTAAGATTGCTTGGTTACTCGAAAACAACCCGAAGCTGAGTGTACGAGCCAGCAGAGGTGAGATAGCGGTCGGCACGATTGATAGTTGGCTGATTTATAAGCTCACAGGCGGTGAACATGTCATTGATGTGACCAATGCTTCTCGTACATTGCTATTTGATATCCATAAGCTGGCATGGTCAGAGACACTTTGTGACCGTTTTGCTATACCTATGCATATATTGCCTAAAGTACTACCGTCCGACGGCGATTTTGGCAAAACCAAAAAAGGCCTGTTTGCAAAGCAAATACCCATTCAAGCGGTATTGGGTGATCAGCAAGCAGCGCTCTTTGGACAAGGTTGTCTTGATGCAGGCATGGCCAAAAACACTTATGGTACAGGCTGCTTTATGCTAATGAATATTGGCCAACAGCCAAAACTGAGTGAGCATAAACTGCTAACCACCATCGCGTGGCAACGTAAAACGTCACCAATTCGTCCAGATAATTTGTCATTTGACCAAATCGTACAGTCAGGCAAACGCATGCTACAACCGCCCAAAAAGGAAGTCACTTATGCCTTAGAGGGCAGTGTCTTTATGGCAGGGGCTATCGTTCAATGGCTGCGTGATAATTTGGGTATGATTCAACAAAGTAGTGATGTTGAAGACTTAGCCCGTCAAGTGGACAGTAGCGAAGATGTTGTTCTATTACCTGCTTTTACTGGACTAGGCGCACCTTATTGGCGTTCGGATATTAGCGCTAGCATCACTGGTATGAGCCGCGGTACTACTAAGGCACATATTGCACGCGCTGCATTGGAGGCCGTTGCTTATCAAACCTATGATGTGCTTATCGCTATGCAAAAGGACAGTCCTCATCCTTTGACTGAGCTTAGAGTGGATGGTGGTGCTGCAAATAATGATTTACTCATGCAGTTCCAAGCAGATTTGTTGGGTGTTCCGGTATTACGTCCTAGAGATACAGAGATTACGGCAAAGGGCGCAGCACTCCTCGCAGGTTTAAAGACTGGGCTATATGACGAATCGACCATGAAAGCTTCATGGCAAGTAGATCATGTGTTTGAACCAAGTATGTCAGCTGATGCTCGTGAGCGACATCTTGCTAAATGGCAACAGGCTATCAAAAGGTCTCTAATGCCGTTATAAGATTGATTTAATTAGTAAATTTATTGTGATCGTACATTTATAATTACTCAAAGTATGAGGCTGCCGTACACAAATGTGATAAAGATACAGGCTGTAACGCAAGATAATCGCAATACGGACACAGTTTACATAATCGGCCTATCTGTCCTTACCTATAAATTTCTATACTTCAATTGGATTTAGTAAGACCGCTAATAATTAGCAAATAAATAATTCAATAAATAATAAATAATTTAAGGATAATACTATGAGTAACCATGATGCTATCGATCGCAGTGAAGTAAAACATATGTCAAAAGAGACAAAAGAAGATTTAAACGCAGACATCATTACCGGTGAGCCAGGTTCACATCCAGTAGGTACAGGTATTGGCGGTGTAGGCGGTGCAGCAGCAGGTGCAGCTATCGGTACGATGGCAGGTCCACTAGGTACGCTAATTGGTGGTGCTATTGGTGCTATCGTTGGTGGCGGCGCAGGTCATGCAGCAGCAGAAGCGATTGATCCAACTCATGAAGAAGCGTACTGGCGTGCAGAGTATGCAAACGCTGACTATCATAGAGAAGAATACGATTTTGACCGTGACTTACATCCAGCATATGCAGTCGGTTATGCGAACCGTGCTCGTTATCCAGTAGATGCTCGTTTTGAAGATCATGAAGCAGATTTAGAGCGTTCATGGCACGAAGTAAAAGGTGAGTCTCGTATGGAATGGAACGAAGCGCGTCAAGCATCACGCGATGCATGGAACCGCGTATCATAAGAGAGTTTAGGTAACTAATAGAGCGGTTAGTCAAAATTTTGGCAATCAATGCATTTAGTAATTAGCTAGTATCAGGGATTGCTATATCATTACTTAAAATAGATTAATTGTATGTCCAGTTCTATTAGGGCGTGTCTTCAATTCATCTTACAATGAACGATAGTACACGCCAGATAAAGCATTGACTTAAAATTACGCGCTAACTTCTCATAGCGAGTGGCGATACTACGAAAGTGTTTAAGCCTTGCAAAC
>NZ_JASDCR010000040.1:0-1213 GCF_030407795.1 Psychrobacter sp. APC 3279
CCAAAAAAAGAGGAAATACCCATGGCAAAGGCCAAGTTTGAACGTAACAAGCCACACGTCAACGTCGGTACAATCGGACACGTTGACCATGGTAAAACAACCCTTACCGCTGCAATCGCAACCGTAGCTGCAATCACCTCTGGTGGCGAAGCCAAAGACTACGCGTCTATTGACTCAGCACCAGAAGAAAAAGCACGTGGTATCACAATCAACACCTCACACGTAGAATATGACACAGACAGCCGTCACTATGCTCACGTAGATTGCCCAGGTCACGCCGATTATGTTAAAAACATGATCACTGGTGCGGCCCAAATGGACGGCGCAATCCTAGTCGTATCTGCAACTGACGGCCCTATGCCACAGACTCGTGAGCACATCTTGCTTTCACGTCAGGTTGGCGTACCGTACATCATCGTATTCATGAACAAATGTGACATGGTTGATGACGAAGAATTGTTAGAACTAGTAGAAATGGAAGTTCGTGAATTATTGAACGACTATGACTTCCCAGGCGATGACACTCCTATTGTTAAAGGTTCTGCTACTGAAGCACTAAAAGGCTCAGAAGAAAAATACGGCCAACCAGCTGTTGTAGAACTACTAAACGTACTAGACACCTACATCCCAGAGCCAGAGCGTGACATCGACAAAGCATTCCTAATGCCAATCGAAGACGTATTCTCAATCTCAGGTCGTGGTACTGTAGTAACAGGCCGTGTTGAATCTGGTATCGTTAAAGTTGGTGACGAGATCGAAATCGTTGGTATCCGTGACACTCAAAAAACCACCTGTACTGGTGTAGAGATGTTCCGTAAACTGCTTGACGAAGGTCGTGCAGGCGAAAACTGTGGCGTACTACTACGTGGTACTAAGCGTGAAGACGTACAACGTGGCCAAGTACTAGCTAAGCCAGGTTCAATCACTCCTCACACCAAATTTGACGCTGAAGTATATGTATTGTCAAAAGAAGAGGGTGGTCGTCACACACCATTCCTAAACGGCTATCGTCCACAGTTCTACTTCCGTACTACTGACGTAACTGGCGCAATCCAATTACAAGACGGTACTGAAATGGTAATGCCTGGTGATAACGTTGAGATGGGCGTAGAGCTTATCCACCCAATCGCTATGGACAAAGGTCTTCGCTTCGCTATTCGTGAAGGCGGCCGTACTGTAGGCGCTGGTGTTGTTGCTAACGTATTGAACTAAT
>NZ_JASDCR010000041.1:0-1050 GCF_030407795.1 Psychrobacter sp. APC 3279
AGATGCCAGACACTAGATAAATACTGACTTTGAGTCACATCTTCCCAAAGGCTACCTTTATATACTTTTAAATGGTTTAGTAATGAATCGCTGACACAGGCTAACTCAGTCATATCTATATTTTCATCAGCTAATAAAGCCTCAATGAATAATTTATCAATTAATATACTCGGTCTATCTTCTTTTATGTATAGATCCTCACCATTCCAGCGTTCAGTCTCACTTTGGGGTAAAGCCAATATAGCATTGGCAATGTCTAAAGAAACTTGCAGATAAGCAGTGGATACTTGTTCATCAAATTTAGTAAATATTAAGTATATAGCTTCTTCAAGATAATGCCTGACAGAGAAGCTTGGCATAGTCGTTAATGATGTCTCCTCAACTACAAATGTTTTACTAAAATCTTTACTCTTTTTATAGTAAAAATTAGATTCAGGAATTATTCTAGTTCTTAACTCTTTTTCCCATTCGTTAAATCTATTATCATGAGATAATCTCTTCACCCCGACTTTCTTTAAAAAACTAAACATACTTTTTCCTTTTTAATCATAACTTTAAATTTAAGGCAAAATCTCTGGTAGCTCTATAATTCGCTTCATTGACATACCCATTGTATTATTTGTCATACCAATTTTAGATGATGATAGCTTCGTTCTAGAGCTTACATAGAGTTCGATTTCAAAACTATCCTTTCTTATTTGTTGTATAACACTGTCGTATTGTGAGCTAGTCATTTTTCCTCTATTTGCATTTATTTCTTTTATTAATCTATCTTTGTTCTTACGTATAGTTCTTTCTGGATTTTTACCCCCTCCAAAAGCAGTCAAGGCAGTGTGATAACCATTATTCGATTTTGCCTCAACGATGACCAATTGCCCATTTGGTCTCACATAAGCATAGTCAAACCCATTACCGTTACTGATCTGAGGTGTCCAAGTAGCTACGGGCTTCTCATTGTCCTTAATGAATTTCTCCATGGCCTTTACCTGATTTGCTTCTTTAGCATAGTTCCAGTCTCTTTTTGTTACTACGCCTGCACCAGGAGGTTCT
>NZ_JASDCR010000042.1:0-947 GCF_030407795.1 Psychrobacter sp. APC 3279
TGACCTATGCTGTCAAATCTGTAGACATTGACTTGGGAGATTTTAGTTACGCAGCCTGACGATAAAAGTCAAACCATACCTGTCTTGGCGTTTTATAGCCTAAACCCTTTTGGATTCTAGTCTGGTTGTACTCAAGCTCAATATATTTAGTGATATCACTGATGGCTTCAAACCTTGTTTTATAGTCTTCGTGATACACCAACTCATTCTTTAATATGCCCCAGAAGCTTTCTATGGGCGCATTATCAAAGCAATTGCCACGCCTGGACATTGAGCCCTTAAATTTATGCTTCTTAATGATCTTATGATAGTCATAACTACAGTACTGACTGCCTCTATCAGAATGCACAATCAGCTGTTGGTTGGGTCGTTTGTTCTTGATGGCCATATTGAGTGCACGGCAAACTAAATCTGCTGTCATTCGCTTATTGATGGCATAGCCGACAAGCTCTTTGGTGTAGAGGTCTTTAACACCTGCTAAGTATAGCCAACCCTCATTGGTCCAGACATAGGTAATGTCACTAACCCAAGCTTCGTTAGGACGACTGGTATGGAATTTTTGGTCGAGCAGGTTTGGATAGATAAACTTGTTATGGTTTGAGTTGGTGGTAACTTTAAAACGCTTGTGACGACGGCAAGCAATGCCGTATTCTTCTTTAATGCGTCTTACCATGTATTGACTGATATGATGGCCTTGCTCTGCAAGATGAGCATGCAATCGCTCACAGCCATAACGCTGCTTAGTTTCATCATGAGCCACGCGCACTAGCAGCTCACACTGGTTGCGGTGGATCTGCTGATTACTAACACCACGATTTATCCAGTTGTAATAGCTTGATGGCTTGACATCTAATACGTGACACATACAGGTGATGCTAAATATCTTCTGATTATCCTTGATAAAGACGTACTTCATCAACTGTGTTTCGCGAAGTACGCCGTGGCCT
>NZ_JASDCR010000043.1:0-947 GCF_030407795.1 Psychrobacter sp. APC 3279
AAAGGACTCAGCTTTGATGACATGCAAGCGCAAATGGCCTCAGGTGTCATGCGCGGTATTGGTGCCATCTATTTGTTCTTCTTTATTGGACTGATGGTTGCGGCTCTGATGATGTCAGGTGCTATACCTACACTAATGTATGTGGGCTTTCAGCTTATCTCACCTGAGTACTATTATATTTCTGCCTTTATACTCACCTCTATTATCGGTATTGCATTGGGTAGTAGTTTGACGACGGCAGCAACGCTTGGCGTGGCGTTTATTGGAATGAGCAATGCCTTTGATGCCAACGTGGCGATAGCAGCAGGGGCAGTAGTATCAGGCGCGTTCTTTGGCGATAAGATGTCGCCCTTATCTGATACTTGTACCATTGCGTCCTCTGTCGTTGGTATCGATCTGTTTGAGCACATTCGCAATATGATGTATACAACCGTACCTGCGTGGATACTGACGGTGATCTTGTTTTGGATGTTCTCAGGACAGACGACTAGCGCTGATCTGAGTCAAGTGACCATATTACAAGGACAGTTAATAGACAGTGGTCTGGTACATGGATATTCGGTATTACCCTTTGTCGTATTAGTCGGACTAGCACTGTTTCGGGTTAATGCGATTTATACGATTATCTGTACGATTGCTGCGGCACTGATCATTACTTATGTACATAGCTCACCAAGCTTTGGTCAGTTAGGCGGCTATCTGTTTGGAGGGTATGCCCCTGCTGAGTCATTAGAGCTAGGGGAAGTAGGTGGTATGCTGTCGCGCGGCGGTGTACAGAGTATGTTCTTTACGCAGGCGATTGTGATACTGGCATTAAGCTTAGGTGGTCTGTTAACGGCATTAGGGATTTTGCCAGCACTGCTATCTGGTATTAAGGACACATTGACGACATCAGGGCGAGCGATATTTGCGGCAGCGATGTCGGCACTAAGCATTAACGTGCTGAT
>NZ_JASDCR010000044.1:0-904 GCF_030407795.1 Psychrobacter sp. APC 3279
GACAAACCCGTCGTTACCGTCTCTGATGCCAGCGCTGATGAGGGTGGCGATTTGGTTCACACCGTGACCTTATCAAACCCAACTGAAGTGGCGGTCAGCTATCCATTTGCCATCACCGATGGTACTGCAACTGCAGGCAGTGATTATGACAATGCCCCAGTCTTTAGTGATGGGGTGGTTCTAAACACGGATGGCACCATCACTATCCCAGCAGGCGTTACCAGCTTTACCGTCAGCTACGAAACCACAGATGACGCGACAGACGAGCTTACTGAGACCACCACGGTCACCATCGGTACTGGCGTCGGTATCGGCACCATCACCGACAATGATGATGCACCTATCATCAATATCCGCGCGACCGATGCCGCCGGCATTGAAGGGGCATTGGGCGACACCATCGTCTTTAGTATTGACCAGACCGGTGTTAGTGACCGTACTACCAGCGTGATTGCCACCTTGAACTTGACCGACGCAGAAGCGGCGGACATCGACAGCATCTTACTGACCAATGCTGATGGCAGCACCCAAACCATCAGTGTGGCGGATGCGATTGCCGGAGTGAGTGTGTCACTCCCTGCCGGATCGACCACTAGCCCAACCTTTACCATCACCCCAACGCAAGACGCGATATACGAGATATCAGAAACCATTGGCATGAGCCTATCGAGCCCGGTTAATGCCGCGCTTGGCACTGCCACGGCCACGGCTGAGATCTTAGATGAAGATGGTGGCGCGATCGACGCCCCTGTGGTCAGCATTACCGCAACCGACGCACAAGCGATTGAAGGCGTGGACAACAGCCTCATCTTTAGCGTGACCCAGACCAACCTTAGCAACCTTGACACCACCGTTAACGTGAGCTTGGGTAATAACAACACCGTCGAAGCCGCTGACATTGCCA
>NZ_JASDCR010000045.1:0-865 GCF_030407795.1 Psychrobacter sp. APC 3279
TAGGGCGTGTTGAATATTCATAATTTGAGCCAGATATAAGCACAAGCAAGAGCGACCGTATTTTCATAACTCTGCTTGAGCTTATCAAATCTAGTGGCAACCGCCCTATACTGTTTTAGCTTAGCGAAAGCGTTTTCTACTAGATGTCTGGCTTTATACAAGTCCCAGTCCATATGGTCGTTAGAAGACTTAGTGTTTCGTTTTCGAGGGATGTTATCATGCGTCCCTGCTTGTTCAATATGGGCTCGTAGGGCATCAGAATCATAGCCTTTATCGGCACATAAAACCTCTGTATCGCTCAAATTAACTTTGTCTACTAAATCAGGTGCGACTTTGACATCGTGGGTTGTGCCATCTGATAAAATAAAGGTAATCGGATTGCCATGAGCATCAACTGCTAAGTGAATCTTGGTCGCGCGGCCTGCCACACTTTTACTAATGGATTGTAGATTCTCGTTGCCACTACTGCTGTGCTGATGCGCTTTAATATGAGTGCCATCGATAAAGACCCACTCAAGGTCTGCGTCTTTGATCAGTAACGTAAATAATGCCATTAGCTTATTACTGCGAAACCAGCGCTGGTAAGCTTTATAGATGGTATTAGGCTTGCCAAAATATTCGGGTAAGTCGCGCCAAGGACAGCCAACACGCATGCGATAAAGCACGCCTTCAACCGTTTGTCTAAGATTTCCTTTGTCATAGATATTAAGTTCTAGTAATATAGGTTTCAGTCTTGTCCAGTGTTCATCTTTGAGCATGGTGCGAGGCATAGCGAACGATATCTTTTTTGTGTGAGAGCTTAAAGATTAACCGTTCGCTATTTTTTTTGCCATTAATTTGTCGCCAATGTTCAACACGCCCTAGT
>NZ_JASDCR010000046.1:0-846 GCF_030407795.1 Psychrobacter sp. APC 3279
TAGGGCGTGTCTTCAATTCATCTTACAATGAACGATAGTACACGCCAGATAAAGCATTGACTTAAAATTACGCGCTAACTTCTCATAGCGAGTGGCGATACTACGAAAGTGTTTAAGCCTTGCAAACATATTTTCAACAAGATGACGCAGCTTGTACAAATAGCTATCAAACTCTGGATTAGGCTGTTTGGCGTTCTTCCTTTTAGGAACGACAGGTATCATATTATGGCTGCGAGCTTTGTCTCTGATACACTCTGAGTCATAGCCTTTATCAGCGATAAAGTAATCTGCCTGTCCAATCATCTCAATCAATTCACCTGCAATTTGACTGTCGTGGACGTCACCCCCAGTGATTTTAAAATGGAGCGGATATCCATCGGCATCACAGGATAGGTGTATCTTTGTAGTTGCTCCACCACGGCTTTGTCCAATTGCTCGCTCTTCACCACGCCGAGCTCCACTTGCATGCTGATGACAGCGAACATAGCTTCCGTCTGTGAATACCCATTCCGTATCAACTTCTTTTCGTAAGCCAAAAAAAAATCCGCCCATAAGCCAGTTTTCGACCAGCGGTTGAAACGACTATAGGCTGTTTTCCACGAACATAATTCTTCAGGTATGTCACGCCAAGGCGCCCCTGTGCGTAGTTTCCACAGTATGGCTTCCATGATCTCTCGGCTGTTTTGAGTTTGATAGCAGCCGTACTTTATCATCGTCGATTGCAATTGATCCCAAAGCGTATCTGTTAATGCTTTTCTTGCCATAACTTGTATTTCTCGCATCGACTCAATAGATGCGGTATTGTAACTATTATTTAGGGCTTATCCAATTGAAGACACGCCCTAG
>NZ_JASDCR010000047.1:0-841 GCF_030407795.1 Psychrobacter sp. APC 3279
TAGGGCGTGTCATCAATTAAGCCAAATGACACAAGAAACCAGATAAATAGCACTCAAGAAATGACGGGCTAACTTATCATAGCGAGTAGCAATCGCACGATACTGCTTAATCTTGGCAAAGAAGTTCTCAATTAAATGCCGTGCTTCATAGAGCTCTTTGTCAAAGTCTCTTGGCTGCAACCGATGACACTTAGACGGTATAACTGCGTTGCCTTGTACGGCTTTAATCGGTTCAATGACATGGGCATCAGCATCATAAGCTCTATCGGCAAGCCAGGTTTGGCTAATACTGACATCTAACAACACGTCTGACCCCTGCAAGTCATGAGCGCCGCCACCGGTCAAATAAAAGCCTGTAGGATTGCCTAGCGCATCTGTACGAGTATGTATTTTGGTCGTCAGTCCACCTTTACTGCGACCGATGGCTTGATCCCTTTTTTTCCAGCACTATGCTGATGGGCTTTAACAATAGTGGCGTCTAGCATGGCATATTCATCATCGGATTGCTCAGACAACTGATTAAAAACCTGTTCCCATACGCCTTTTTGTGACCAACGGCTAAAACGAGTATGAATCACTCTAAAGTCGCCAAAACGCTCAGGTAGGTCACGCCAAGGTATGCCTGTTTTATAGCGGTACAAGACGGCTTCTACAAATAAGCGGTTATCCTTTGCAGTAACACCAACGTCATTTGGTTGACCTGGCAGAATGTCTTTAATTCTCGCCCATTGGTCATCTCGTAGGGCATGGCGTCTTGTCATGAGGGTTTTACTCAGATTGCTAAATATAGAGTTACTATAGCTTATTCTAAAATAACTGTGCTAATTGATGACACGCCCTA
>NZ_JASDCR010000048.1:0-746 GCF_030407795.1 Psychrobacter sp. APC 3279
GGCATGGCTGGATCAGGGTTTCCCCCATTGTCCAATATTCCCCACTGCTGCCTCCCGTAGGAGTCCGGGCCGTGTCTCAGTCCCGGTGTGGCTGATCATCCTCTCAGACCAGCTACAGATCGTCGCCTTGGTAGGCCTTTACCCCACCAACTAGCTAATCCGACTTAGGCTCATCCAATAGCGAGAGCGCAAGCGCCCCCTTTTCCCCGTAGGGTGTATGCGGTATTAATACGAGTTTCCCCGTGCTATCCCCCACTACTGGGCAGATTCCTAAGTATTACTCACCCGTCCGCCGCTCGACGCCTAGTAGCAAGCTACTATCGTTTCCGCTCGACTTGCATGTGTTAAGCCTGCCGCCAGCGTTCAATCTGAGCCATGATCAAACTCTTCAGTTTAATCTTGCTATGAAGTCCTTTAAAGAGACTTCTAAACTTGGCTCATTCGTTACTAGCAAATTTGCTTTCCGTATGTTTCATATAATGAATTAACTTCGAGTTTCTTTACTAATAAAGAATGATAATTTTTATAGTTAGTCACTTACCCGAAAAGAGTAAGTCCCAACTTTAATTTTTAGCATTCTAAATCAGCAAAAATCCACACAAGTTGTTCTTTGATTTTAGCTTTTAAATAGTCTCAATCACTGTCGTCCAGTAACTGATATATAGGGTATTTCTTCTGCCATCTAGCCAATCCGTCTCCGGTTAAGCTATCTAGCGAGCCGACTATCTTATCACAGTGATTTGAAT
>NZ_JASDCR010000049.1:0-733 GCF_030407795.1 Psychrobacter sp. APC 3279
GCTGTCTTAAATGATAATTTTTATAGTTAATAATCTCTCCGAAAAGAAAAGATAGTCAACTTTATTTTTTAGCATTCTGAATCAGCAAAAATCCACACAAGTTGTTCTTTAGTTATGCTTTTAAATAGTCTCAATCACTGTCGTCCAGTAACTGATATATAGGGTATTTCTTCTGCCATCTAGCCAATCCGTCTCCGGTTAAGCTATCTAGCGAGCCGACTATCTTATCACAGTGATTTGAATTGTCAAGCTATTTTATAATTTGTTTCACCAGGTTAACTGCGTTATTAATATGTAATTTACATATTAGCTGCCGCTAGTCCGTCCGATGAGGGCGTATTATAGACGCTTTATTTATTTAGTCAAGAAGTATTTTTTATTTAATTCAAACAATTTACATCGTCTAAATCAGTAACCCACTTCCCTTTCGACTGGGACGCATTATACGCGGGTTTGAGGCTGGGTCAAGGTTAATTGAGCTTTTTTTATAATTATTTTACTGAATGAGATTGGCGGCTATTGATCGAAGCATCCAGCACCTAGCACCGTCACCAAACTGCCGACAAAGAAAATCCCCCGACAAGCTAATGTCGGGGGATATTTCAGAATAGAGAGCTGACGATGACCTACTCTCACATGGGCGAACCACACTACCATTGGCGCTACGATGTTTCACTTCTGAGTTCGGGAAGGGATCAGGTGGGGCCATCGCGCTATTGTCGTCAGCAAAGGG
>NZ_JASDCR010000005.1:0-165479 GCF_030407795.1 Psychrobacter sp. APC 3279
GTATAGCTCCTGACATCATCAGAGCCGCAACCATCAGTCCAATAAAGAAGAACAAATAGATGGCACCAATACCGCGCATGACACCTGAGGCCATTTGCGCTTGCATGTCATCAAAGCTGAGTCCTTTGTACATACCGATAGCCAGTAGCACACAGATAGCCAAGATAAGAGACAGGTGCGGCACCCAGCCAAAGCCGATCATGGTGATGCCCATGATACCGATGACGATGGCGGATATGATAAAGGCGAGCTTGGCACTGATTAATGTAAGCGGTTTTGGTGGCATGACACATCCTTAAAATGCCAGTAAATACTGGCACTAAATTGGGTTTGATTTTAATTTTAATGGTAGAAGTATGGTTAAAGTGATTTGCTAGTGAAGCAACTTATTACTTACCGATTAAGTCATCGGTTTTAGCTGCCATGACAAAATCATTGCGATGCAAACCCTTGATACTATGCGACCACCAAGTGACCGTAGCCTTACCCCACTCTACCAATATCCCCGGATGATGCCCTTCTGCTTCAGCGATGTCTGCCAGTTGATTGGCAAATGCCATTGCTGAGACGAAGTTTTTAAATTTATACTGACGCTGCAACTGCTGAATACCATCCACCTCAATTAATGACCAATCAGGAATTTGCGGTAATAGTTCTTGTGCTTCGGCTTCATCAACTTTCGGTGCGCCAATGTGGCAAGCTTCGCAGCTGTTTTGTGATAGTGCTGTCATAATAAAATCCTTTTATAGTGGCTGTTTTCGATGTCAGTTTTTAATGGTTGTTTTGATAGCTAGTTTCTAATACTCGTACGTTCATGTTGATATAGCTTTGCTGCTACCTCAATATTCCGCACTGAAGTGTTTGTTTTCAGGTTTAATTTTGAATTGACGTTTTTAACGAGTTTTTTCTGGATAGGTCGGCTCAAATAGTCCAAGCGACATAGCTTTTTTGACCGCACCCATAATGTCACTATTGACGATATCAAATAGCGTATCTAATTCATCAATGACATAGTAGATCGGCTGTATCTGATCAATACGATAAGGCGTACGCAACACATCAAGCAAATCAAACGCTCGATGTTCTGGTTGAGACTGCGGCTTATTTTGAGCGACTGAAAGCTCTTGCGGCATCCGATCAAGTGCGTAGACTGTTTCAGAAGGTGAGCTTAATATACCGCCGCCATAGATTCTACGATTTTCTATGCGATTGCCAACCAAGCCAAACTCAATGGTAAACCAATACAATCGTGCTAAAAACCAGCGCTCCTCTTTCGTTGCACTCAAACCAAGCTTACCATACGTTTCATTGAAGGCTGCAAACGCAGGATGGGTCAATAGCGGACAATGCCCAACGATTTCATGGAAAATATCAGGCTCTTCAATATAGTCCATGTCCTCAAATCGCCGAATAAAAGTCGCCACAGGAAAGGACTTATTGGCCAGCAATTTAAAGAATTTACCAAAGCTGATTAATGCAGGGACAGCCGCGGTTTGCCAACCTGTCGTCGCTTGCAATACCTCATCGATATCATGCAACTGCGGTATATGCGCCGTCGGTAAATTTAACTTAGTCAAACCCCCTAGATATGCAGTACATGCACGATTGGGCGTTTGTTCCGCTTGACGTGCCAGCAGCGCTTGCCACATCGCATGCTCATCATCACTATAGTGAATATGACCATTGCTATCTGGCTGGTGTGAGATATACGGCTGTTTTTTATTTGTCGCGTTAGAATGACTGGACGCATCGTCGCTTTGCTTACTAGTAGCAACGCTATTGGTACCGATGGCAGTATTAAGAGAATCTATCTGTGATAGGCGTTCCATGCCTGTATTCCTTTTATCGCAATGAGAGCATTACCTTTGCAGTATACTATTAGGTAATACTCCTATTAAGGACAACACAAACTCCTTTTGTCTTGTCCAATTGTTAGATGTGGTCTAAGCGTTAGATAATATTATAGGGTTTCAGTCTCTGGCTGACCGACTGTGCCGCGACGTACTTGGTCGCGCTCTATTGACTCAAATAACGCTTTAAAGTTACCTTCACCAAAGCCATCTGCATAATCGCCTTTACGCTGAATAAACTCAAAGAATACTGGGCTACCCAAAATAGTTTCAGAGAAAATCTGTAGTAGCAGACGCGGTGCACCGCCTTCTGTCGTGCCGTCTAATAAGATGCCGCGCGTTTGTAAGTCAGCAACATTTTCACCATGGTTCGGTAAGCGCTCGCTCAGCATTTCATAGTACGCAGCATTTGGTGCGGTCATGAGTGGAATACCAGCCGCTTTTAGCTTATCGATGCTGGCAAACAAGTCATCACTGGCTAGCGCAATATGTTGAATACCTTCGCCATTGAAGTGCATTAGGTACTCTTCGATTTGACCACCGCCCTGTTTGGCTTCTTCATTCAGTGGAATACGGATTTTTCCATCAGGTGCGGTCATGGCTTTACTGGTTAGTCCTGTGTACTCACCTTTGATATCAAAGTAACGAATCTCGCGGAAATTAAAGATACGCTCATAGAATTTTGCCCAGTACGCCATGCGTCCACGATAGACGTTGTGCGTTAGATGGTCGATAACTTTGAAGCCATAGCCGACAGGGTTTCTGTCGATATCTGCAAAGAACTCAAAGTCGACATCATAGATAGATTCGCCATCCTTATAACGGTCAATCAGATAAATCAGTGAACCACCAATGCCTTTGATAGCAGGCAATCTAAGCTCCATCACCCCAGTTGGCACATCTACTGGCTGCGCACCCATTTCTACCGCACGCTCATATGCTTTTTTGGCATCTTTTACTCGAAAGCCCATGCTACAAGCACCTGCGCCATGCTCTTCAACGAAATAACTGGCTTGGCTTTTTGGCTCACGGTTTAGGATAAGGTTAATATCACCTTGGCGATATAGCGCAACGTCTTTCGAGCGGTGATTGGCGACATGGGCGAAACCAAGCTGCTTAAACAATGCATCGACTGCATCAGGCTGCGGAGAAGCAAACTCGACAAAATCAAATCCATTTAGTCCCATTGGGTTGTCAAATAAATCTGCCATTGTAATTATCCTTAATTTCAATTGGTAATAGAAAATCGATGAGTAGTAAAAGTCGATTAATAGTAAAAGTCTATAAAACGATTAATAATCAATCTTTATTGTTGACGTTGTATTTATATTAGATTAGCTTTATTTATAAGACTAATTGTTTTTTATGATTTATTTATCAGGTTTACTTATGAATATCAGCATTCGCCAATTGACCGCATTTATAAAAGTCGCTGACAACGGCAGCTTCACTCGTGCCAGCGAACAGATGTATTTGACCCAATCTGCTGTTAGTGGATTGATTAAGGAGTTAGAGACTGGCCTAGGTATCGTGTTGTTTGATCGCACCACTCGCCAGTTGTCTCTGTCAGCAGTAGGACGGCATCTACTACCCCAAGCGCGGCGTATCTTGAATGAGATGCAACTGTTTGAAAATGAAGCGAGTAGCTTGACCAGCTTAGCCCAAGGTCAGGTGCGCTTGGCAGTATCACAGTTTGCGGCATCTTCCCTACCTGCCGTCATCGCTCAATTTGCCAAAGAATATCCAAATATCGGCGTCTCACTATTGGACTGTTCAGCCGAGAATTTGCTTAAGCATATCCAAGATATCGAAGTTGATTTAGGCGTTGGTACCGAGCTTGGTTTTATAGAAACTGAAGATGATATCGGGGCTGATCTGTTGTATCAGCTACCATTTTGCGTGGTTATGCCAGACAATCATGCGCTGGCACAAAGAGGTGAAATCACTTGGCAAGATTTATTAGAAACGCCGCTGATTACCTTACAAGGTCCGTTCCTCGATCAAGTAACCGCAGAGCTCGACGACTCTATCTCCGCTCATGTGCAACAAGCCCGCTACAAGGTGAATTTTATGTCCACCGCGCTTGAGATGACGCGGCAAGGTTTCGGCATTACCTTATGCCTACCCTACATGCCTGAAGTTATTGATTGGGTCAGCGCCAATGGTCTACTGATGCGACCACTCACTCAACCAGTCAAAATGCGGCAATTTTTTATCTATCAACGTGCTTCACGGGCGTTGTCTCCAGCGACAATTGCTTTTAAGCAGTTTTTGCAAACGTATTTTACGACCCATTATAACGACCTACATCACTCTGACTCATCGTCTAGCGAATGACGTATAGCATGTCAAATGCGCTTGATAGATGGATAAACAATCTATTTGGCTATTTATTTTATTAATTGCCGCATATAACCCACTCTCGTGTTGAGTTCAGCCGCGATTTGCTCTATGATTTTCGGCTGCTCGATTTATATTTTTATAAGGAAATGGCATGTTTGAACGTATCGATTATTACGCTGGTGATCCAATCTTAGGTCTTATGGAAAAATACTCAGCAGATAGCAATCCTAACAAGGTCAATTTAGGTATTGGTATTTATTATGATGAGAATGGCGTATTGCCTGTACTCGACTGTGTAAAAACAGCCGAAGAGCGTATTGCTGATCCTATCGCACCGCGTCCATACCTACCAATGGCAGGTCTACCAGGCCACCGTAAAGGCTGTCAGGAATTACTGTTTGGTAAAGACGCTCAGATTTTAAAAGATGGCTTGGTCGCTACTATCGCTACAATCGGTGGTTCTGGCGCGTTAAAAGTCGGTGCTGAATTTATTCATGACTGGTTCCCACAAGCTAAGTGCTATGTGAGCGATCCGACATGGGGCAACCATATCGCTATCTTTGAAGGCTCTGATGTAGAAGTCGGTAAATACCCGTACTACGACAAAGCCAACAGCAGCATCAAATTTGATGAAATGATTGCGTTTTTTGAAACATTAAACAAAAACGACGTCATTTTGCTACACCCATGCTGCCATAACCCAACCGGTATGGATTTGACCCAAGCGCAATGGGATACTGTACTCAACGTCGTGAAGGCGCGTGAGCTGATTCCATTCATGGACATCGCTTATCAAGGGTTTGGCGAAGACATGGACAGCGACGCTTACGCTATCCGTAAAGCAGTTGAGATGGGCTTGCCATTGTTTGTCAGCAACTCATTCTCTAAAAACTTATCGCTATATGGCGAGCGTGTCGGCGGCCTATCAGTCGTCTGCCCAACCGTAGACGAAACCGATCGCGTATTCGGTCAGCTAAACGCAACCGTACGCCGTATCTACTCAAGCCCGCCGTCACATGGTGGACGTGTGGTCGATATCGTCATGAACGATGAAGCCCTACATGAGCAGTGGGTTGGCGAAGTTTATGCCATGCGCGACCGTATCAAAGCGATGCGCCTAAAGCTAAAATCGGTATTAGAAGCTAAAATCCCTAACCGTAACTTTGATTACATCACTCGTCAAAACGGTATGTTTAGCTTTACTGGTCTCACGCCTGAGCAAGTCGAGCGTTTACAGACTGAGTTTGGTATCTATATGGTCTCTAACTCACGTATGTGTGTGGCTGGCCTAAATACCAGCAACATCGACTATGTGGCCAATGCCATGGCAGACGTCTTAAAAGACTAATTAGTCCAAGTTACTTAACATGTTAATCAATACGTAACTTGATAAAAAATAAACGCGTATAAGAAAGGCTGAGCGATTGCTCGGCCTTTTTTTGTACTTAGCATTTAATCAAAATTATTTCGTCAAAATTATTTTATTAAAATCATCTAGTCAGAACCGTTTAGTCAAAACAACGACAACCACTTTTCAAAGTAGCTTTTCACAAAAGACGTTGGACGTTTCATAAAAAACTTGCAATCCATATATCAATAAATTACATTATACGTAAGTAGTTAACTATAACGTAATTCATAATGTATATTAGCAAGGAGCAAATCATGTCAACGACTGACGGCACCCTCACCTCATTTATCGATATCGCTGCTGACTCTGACTTTTCTATCCACAATCTTCCTTATGGTATCTTTAGCGTTACCAAAGACGCTGCTAGTGATAACAAGCGCCGTGCAGGCGTTGCCATCGGTGAGCATGTACTGGATCTATCTGTACTCGAAGCCGAAGGTCTATTAAGTTTGGAAGGTGGTCCTTATTTTAACCAATCCACTCTAAATGCTTTTATTGATTCTGGTCGAGACAATTGGACGCAGGCGCGCACAACCATTCAGACACTGCTGTCTAATGACAATGATACGTTACGTGACAATACAGACTTGCAAAAAAAGGCGCTATTTAAGCAAGCAGACGTCACCATGCATTTGCCAGTGCAAGTACCAGGCTTTACCGATTTCTATTCATCGAAAGAGCACGCGACCAACGTCGGCACCATGTTCCGCGATCCAAACAACGCCCTGCTACCTAACTGGACCGAAATGCCTGTTGGTTATAATGGACGCGCCAGTACCGTTATCGTCAGTGGAACTGATATCGTACGTCCATCAGGTCAGCTAAAGCCTAGCCCTGATGAGCGTCCTATCTTCTCAGCCTGTAAGCGCTTGGATTTCGAGCTAGAGACCGCATTTGTCGTTGGTAAAGGTAATCATATCGGTCAGCCAATCGCCGTAGATGATGCCGCTGATCATATTTTTGGCATGGTGTTGCTCAATGACTGGTCAGCCCGAGATATCCAAAAATGGGAATACGTGCCTTTAGGTCCATTTAATGCCAAGACCTTTGCCTCCGAGGTTTCTCCTTGGATTGTCACTATGGATGCGTTGGCTCCGTTCAAAACAGCTTGTCCGACACAAGAACCCAAGCCGCTTGCATATCTAAACGAAAAAGCGAGCGATAACAGCTTTGACATCAATCTATCGGTTGAGTTACTGCCTGAAAATGCGGAAACAGAGACAGTCATTTGCGAGACCAATTTTAAATACATGTATTGGTCAATGGCACAGCAGCTTACCCACCACACCATCACTGGCTGCAAAGTTGAAGTCGGCGACATGATGGGCTCAGGCACGATTTCAGGGCCAACGCCTGATTCTTATGGCTCGATGCTAGAGATTGCTTGGAATGCTACCAAACCAGTCACGCTAAAAGGCGGCGAGACGCGCAGCTTTATTGAAGATGGTGACACGGTCATCATGAAAGGCTATAGCGAAAAAGACGGCATCCGTGTTGGCTTTGGTGAAGTACGCGGCAAGGTACTACCAGCGCTTAGCTTTGATTTTGATAAGTAGTATTTGGAAAGTAGTGACTGATAAATAGTATTTAAAAATAATATAGACAGAGAAATAGCAAAATAGGCGTGAAAATTCTCATGCAGGCGGATAGGAAGACAAACGCATTCACCTGCTTATCGGTATGTGAATAAAGCCAAATGAGTAACACGTCTTATCAAAAGGAGTTTGATATGAGCTTTCAAATTGAGAAAATACATCATGTGGCTTACCGCTGCAAAGATGCCAAAGAAACCGTTGAATGGTATCAAAAACACCTAAACATGGATTTCATTTTAGCATTCGCAGAAGACCATGTACCTTCGACCAAAGCCTTTGACCCCTATATGCACGTCTTTTTGGACGCTGGTAATGGCAATGTCTTAGCGTTTTTCGAAGTACCCAATCAACCTGAGATGGGCTTTGATCCTAATACCCCAAGCTGGGTGCAGCATTTGGCGCTAAAGGTTAAGGACCGTGACGAGCTAATTGTTGCCAAAGAGCATTTAGAAAATGCAGGCATTGATGTCATTGGCGTGACCAATCACGGCATCTTTCACTCGATTTACTTCTTTGATCCCAATGGTCATCGTCTCGAGCTGACCTATGATGATCCAACCTCAGAAGACAAAGTATCGATGATTACAGATGCCATCAAGCAAGACATGCTAGATGAGTGGTCTCGTACTAAACGCGCCCCAGCACACACGCAGTTTTTGCATAGTGATGAGTTGTCTGAAGCACGCGAAGTTGCCCCTGTCGGTAAGTGACACAGAACATTAGAGTATCTTTAGAAATAAGTTCTCTAAAGATACTCTAATTATGCAATTTGATAACGCTGCGCTATCGCCAGTATTTGCTTAACCACATTATGTTGCGCGCTTATTGGCAATTGCTCTGTTGTTCCAATGATAGTGATAGCATATTCTAGCGGTAAATCTTCACCAGCAGTTTTGTCACTACTCGTGGATGGTTTAGTAGCACTATTGGCAAGCTGTGGCAATATAACAGGAATCGTAATAGCGTTAATTCCCATAAGCATATCGCCCGTCACTGTCGCATAGCCTTGAGTACGTATTTTAGCTTGTAGCTGAGCAAAATCCTGCCATTTCTCGGTCATATCTACGGTGGTATTACTCGTATGCCACTCAGCTGTGACCAATGGCTGAATGACGGCATCAGGTTGATAACTGGCAAATAACTGCCCTGTAGCTGATGTCGTCAGCGGCATACGTGAGCCGATGCGAGTGATGATACTAATCGGACTGTCTGGCTCAACGGACTGAATAATAATAGGGCCTTCGCTAAACCATTTGGCAATTTGCACACCGCAGTTTAAGGTGTCTTTGATTTCATTAGCCACTTGCGTGAGACGTGCCAAAAGATTGTTTTGGTTGAGTTCCGTATGTCCTAGTGATGCCAATGCATTGACTCTATCGCCAAGCCCATAGCGCCCATCATCAAGCTTACGCGCATAGTTTTTGCGGATGAGACTGACCAAGTAACGATGGGATTTTGCTGGGTGCATTTGCATGGCTTCAGCGATATCTTTTAGCATCATAGGCTCATTGCGGTCGATCAGCACATCGAGTATCGACAGCCCAATCTCAAGCGACTGAACTCCACTTTGGTTTTTACTGGTGATAGAACTGTCTACAAGGGTTTTGTCTGCTGGCATGATTTGCTCGATTCTGGTGTGCTTGGTTATTTTTTAATTTTGCTTGTTAGTGGTTTGTTCAATAATGGCTTGCTCGATCAAATACCAGTGAGATACAGACCTTACTTCATAATATTTATCTTTATAAAAACACAACTACATAAGGACATGAATCATGATGACACTTTATGGCTACTTTCGTAGTAGCACGTCTTACCGTACTCGTATCGCTATGAACCTAAAAGGCTTAGATTACGATGATATCACGATCAATCTGGCACAGGATGAACAGTTAGAGTCTGCCTTCAAAGCAATTAATCCACAAGGATTGGTGCCTGTCCTACAGACTGACGATTTATTATTATATCAAAGTCCAGCTATCTTGGAGTGGTTAGAAGAGGTCTACCCTGAGCACGCACTACTACCTAACGATGCTGCTGGGCGTATGCAGGTACGCGCGCTGAGCGCCATGATTGGTTGCGACATCCACCCAATTAATAATCGCCGCATCTTACAGTACCTACGCAATGAGTTGTCAGTCGACGAGAAAGATGTGATTGCATGGTGCAATCGCTGGATCAGTGAAGGTTTTACTGCTTTAGAGACACGTTTGGCAACGGATAACAATCGCGGACAGTTCTGCTATGGGGACAGTCCTACTCTCGCAGATTGTTATTTGATTCCGCAAGTCTCTTCTGCTCGCCGCTTCAAAGTAGATTTGAGCGCTTATCCCAATATCGTCGCCATTGATACTCATTGCCGTACACTAAAGGCATTCGCAGATGCGGATCCTATGATGCAGCCTGATGCGCCGAAACGTGATGCCTAATTTAAGACAGTTTTTATAGGATACCTATCTTTATAGAATATTTATCTTCTCGGCCAAATATTAAGTGACTTAGAATTAACACTTAATATTTGGTCTAGCTTTATTCTTCGCTATTCTTTACCCCTACCTATTTTTACAGCTTAATTCCTAGCTTAATTGCTTAACTTTGCCTCATTAATTACTATTTATTCAATTTTTACAATATAATTTTTAATATATTTATATTAACGGTTGTATGGTGGGCAGCTGTTGGTTATTCTTTATATAAGCATTTGTCATCGCTCAAATTTGTACTTTATTAGCTATAGAAAAAAGTACTGTCTTATTCATCACAATAAGGTTGAACAATATGAATGATATATCCTCATCAGAGATAACCACCCTACCATCGGATGCAGCAAACAAGATTTATGCATCAGCAATCATGTTTAGAGATGAAACAGAAAGCGCTAGAAAAATTGCACCCGTGGTAGTCAATAAACTTTCAGAATTTGCATTATTTAGAATGGGTTTGCCTAAATCGTTAGGAGGATGGGCAGGAAACCCAATAGAAACGCTAAAAACTTATGAGACGTTGGCCAGTGCTGAGGCCTCCGTTGCTTGGATCGTTTGGAACAACCATTTGGCCTGTACATTCGGCCGATTTTTGGATGAATCCAGCATGAAAGAAGTATATAGCGACCCCTCTCATATTTATGCCAATTCCGCACGTCCTGAAGGCGTGGCCCAAACAGTAGATAATGGCTATATAGTATCAGGACAATGGACACTCGTCTCTGGATGCCAATTGGCTGACTGGTTTGTGTTACGTTGTCTCGTTATCTCCGAAGGCTCTCCTACGACCCTTGGACCAGGTGCAAATTTAAAGCTATTTTTTATTCCCAAGAAAGACGTAAAAATCATTGATACATGGGATGTGGGCGGCCTAAATGGCACAGGTAGCCACGATATCGTTGTCAAAGACGCTTTTGTCAAAGAGGCTTATGCAGTTGACTTCGATAGCCCTGTAGCTATCGATACTGCCTACAGTCGTCTGCCTATTGGTTGTATCAATGCTGCTGGCTGTGCAGCTATGGCGCTAGGCGTATTAAAAGCCGCTATGGATGACTTGGTTGATATGTGCCTTGAAAGAGTAACACCTGGTAAGAGTCCAGATCTACGCGACCGTGCAACGGTACAAGCTACCATTGCTAAGAGCAAAACAATACTAGCATCAAAACGCGCCCAACTGCATTATAGTGTCGAGGTACTATGGGAAGAATCTCAGCGAAAAAACACCTTTACTGATATACAGCTTGCAGATGTATGGGCAGCGTCTTGTGAAGCCGCAAGAGAAGCTCGTGATATGGTATCTGAAATTTACGCAGTCGCAGGCACGGCTTCCTTATATAAAAAACATAAGATAGAACGAGCACATAGAGACATTCATGCGATTTTGCAGCATGGCATTATTCAGCCTCATTGGATGAATCAAGCAGGTATGGCCTATGTTGGACTGAAACCGAATGGCGCAATGTTTAGAATATAACAGCGTCTTAATTATAAGAAATAAGCACTTGTAAGACACAACTTACAAGCGCTTATTTTGATTTATCGATAGCTTTATTACCTTAATTGTTTATCTTTAAGCCGTAAAAAAGCAAGACATCCAATGTCTTGCTTTTTTATAGTCTTCCGATAACTACAGCTGAAAGGCTTTATTAGTCAAAATGGAAGCCTGCACCCACTGCACCGCCTACGTTGCCTTGAGTATCTGCTGTACCATTTACCTTGATGACCCAGCGACCGTCATTAGATAACTTAGAGAAACCAATTGCTACAGCACTTTCTCCATTATAGGTACCGACACCGCCACCAATCAATGACTTACCTGCGATATAGGCCTGAGGCATTGCCGACATTGCCATTGCAGCTGAAATACCTGCGTTTGCATCGTCTTCTACTTCGTCGATTTTGTAGCCAAGATCGCTCATATTGTTATTGAGTCGACTATCAAGCGCGCTAAGCTGACTATAATTGACGGCGTCTGTTGCTTCAACCCCATCGGCGACACCAGTCATACGTTGGTTACCAGCATATAGACCTTGAGACGTCATACTTGGCCCATCTTGCATACTGATGCCCTCACTATTAATAACCGTTGTCCCAACTGTGACACTATCAACGCTGATATTACCGTTTAGATCAAACTTAATACTACTGCCATCTGCTGTGGTGGTGATGTTATTGCCACCAGTAAAGCTGAGGACACTCTCATCGCCAATTGGTTTATTGATATTAGCGCCACTGTCTGCGCCAAAATTGAGTCCAGCATCTAGCTTATCTGTATTGGTTTTGATATTCGTAGTATTGGTCATGATATTGCTGGTATTCGTAGCAATATTTGTCGTATTGGTCGCGATATTGGTTGTATTAGTGGTAATGCTCTCTGTGTTAATTTGCACATTTTCACTAATTTCAATCGTGCCTTGTCTGATAGAAGCAATCGCACCATCAATATTGCTTTCACCCGTTCCACCAATGTCACTGTTGGTGAAAGTACCATCTTCGGCATTGTAAACAGTGTCACCACCGATAATACTACTGATACCAGCTCCTTGGGCGTAAAGCTGACCACCGTTTATGGCGTCCTGGCTTTCTGCCGAAACTTCTCCATTTTGAACGTTGGTAATTTTGGTATTAGCGGCATCAATACCAATTTTTGTGATGCTTGGGCCACCTGCAATGGTCAGTCCATCGTCATTCATGACCGTACCACCAGTAGTTACGCTATTCAAAGTAATATCTGGGTTAAGATCAAAGCTAATATCATTAGCATTGGTAGGTATGGCTGCAGCCTGCAATGATGGACTACTATCGAAAGCAGCCACATCACTCACTGATTTCCTAGATACCTTGATATTACCGTCTTTACTGCTAAGGTCGACAGCATCTCCTTGTTTTACCATCGTAGCGATATCACCTTGAGCGGTGATGCCCCAACCTTGATCCAAGGCAATGGCGACATCTTTTAACTGCCCAACATTGACAGCATCCGTATTTAGCACACCTTCCCCAACGTTGCGAATGGTGTTGCCTCCATTGTCTAGACCACGGCTACTCAATGAGACCTGAGAAACCATTCTATTCACGCCATTTCCAACGAAGGTAAAGCCTGCATCACTCATGATGCTGTTACCTATCTGTATACTGCCATCATCTCCAAGGTCTAACTGATTATTCAGTTTTACTTGGACGCCAGTCGCAGAAGCGACAGTAGTCAGATTGTTATCTCCTGTGACATTGATGGTATCGCCTAGGGCAAATTGCTGATCATTAGCAACATTACCGTCACCAATTTTGATACCTTTAGCAATTTCATCATTAGTCATAGTGAGCTGTGCAAAGTTTACGGCATCGGTTGGGGCAACTCCCTTATCAACTTTGATAATTCTATTATTACCATTATCAAGACCTTCGTTGCTTAACGTAATGGTCTGATTAGGACCATCAGTGATGGTGACGCCTGCATTGTTAAGCACCGTGCTTTCCATTCTCACGCTACCGTTTTTACCAAGCATGACATCTTCAGCCAATCTAACATTTAGATTGCCATCTTCATCAGCGATCACACCGATATTGTTTTCAGTTACGTTGGTAGCACCTCCTTGGAGTGTCAACGTTTGACCTAACTTGCGATTGACGACAACGGTTGTATCATCTCCTGTGAAGTTCAGTCCTAGGTCCACTGTATTGTTGGTTGCATTTAATTGTCTAACATTGACGGCATCTGTATCTCCCTGACCATCATCTACATTGACGATTCTATTGCCGCCATTATCCAGACCTTCACCACTCAAACGAACTGTACTATCAGTAAAGCTGGCACTAGTAAAAGTAACATCCTCTTTTGTAGCGATTTTAATACCGCCATCCTCAGCACTAAGAACAATATTATCTCCCGTTAGGAAATTAGCCGTATTATCCGTTTGGTTAAGCGTTTTAACATCAACACCATCTATTTGAGCAACAATAGTCTGCATAGCAGTGTCTGCTTTTACCAGACTGGCTTTACTATCAGTACTTAAATCAACAGCATAATCGGTCGTGTTAGTCGTCTCGTCTTTTTCACCTGCAGTAACTGTGACAGCTGCAGATCCTGCTGAAGCAGTCACACCATCCGCATTAATAGTATAGACATCTTGTCCTGTGTCACTGTCGATTGAGAAATCAACACTAGAAACATTGGTTCCCTTTAAGACTTTGGTTCTGGCAGCGGCAGACGAGCTACTTAGTTGACTGACATTGACAGCATCATTTGGGTCTTCACCGTTATCAACATTGATAATCTTTTTGTTACCAGCATCGATACCACCAGACCTTGTTACGCTTGGACCACCAATAATTGTTAAACCATCCATGGTTAGAACAGTACTAGGAATACCTAGTGGACCATTCACCAATACTCCTAAGCCATTAACTGATGTACTAGCCAGTGCATTACCGGTTCTAACACCTAAACCATCTACAGTTGTACTAAAGTATGAGTTACCTGTTGTTAGACCAGAGCGATCAAGTGTCGTGGTATCACCAAAACCGAACGGAGAGCTTGAACCCATTTCTACACTACCGTTATTACCTAGGTCTAAGTTATTGTTGAGTTCGAACGAGACATCATTACTAGTAGTGTCTTTAGAAACAGTGATATTGCTGTTTTTACTGTTGAAGTCAACTGAATCTCCAGGTCCTACCGTACTTGCGGTAGCACTATCACCTTGTGCGCTGATATCCCAGCCTCTATTGGCTGTTTCTGTCACGACGTTTAGCTGCCTGACGTTGACAGCATCCATAGGTGCATCACCATCATCTACATTGACGATTCTGTTGCCGCCATTATCCAGACCTTCACTATTCACACGAACTGTACTATCAGCAAAGCTAGCACTAGTAAAAGTGACATCTTCTGCTGTAGCAACTTTAATGCCACCATCCTCGGCACTAAGAACAATGTTATCTCCCGTTAGGAAATTAGCCGTATTATCCGTTTTATTGAGCGTTTTAACATCAACACCGTCTATTTGAGCAATAATGGTCTGCATGGCACTGTCTGCTTTAACTAGACTGGCTTTGCTATCAGCACTTAAATCAACAGCGTAATCAGTGGTGTTAGTTGTATCATCTTTTTCACCTGCGGTAACTGTAACAGCGGCAGATCCTGCTGAAGCAGTAACGCCATCAGCATTAACAGTATAGACATCTTGACCGTTACCACCTGTAGACTTCACAACACCCGCAATATTAGTACCTGCGGCGACCTCTGTTTTAGCGGCAGCGGAGGCACTATTGAGCTGACTGACATTGACAGCATCATTTGGGTCTTCACCGTTATCAACATTGACAACCTTTCTATTACCAGCGTTGATACCACCAGACCTTGTTACGCTTGGACCATTCAGAATGGTTAGACCATCACTGGTCAACGTGGCATTAGATGGGTTAAAAGGGTTTATACCTGTTACGGTCACACCAGCGCCACTAACTGTAGTTACACCGCCCATCGCTAGACCACCTGTGATCATGCCCAAGCGATTAACTTGAGTGCCACCGAAGATATTACCTGTACTGACACTGCCGTTATTACCTAGGTCTAAGTTATTATTGAGTTCAAATGAGACATCATTACTGGTTGCTTCTTTAGAAACAGTGATATTGCTATTTTTACTGTTGAAGTCAACTGAGTCGCCAGGTCCTACCGTACTTGCGGTAGCACTATCACCTTGTGCGCTGATATCCCAGCCTCTATTGGCTGTTTCTGTCACGACGTTTAGCTGCCTGACGTTGACAGCATCCATAGGTGCATCACCATCATCTACATTGACGATTCTATTGCCACCATTATCAAGACCTTCACTATTCACACGAACTGTACTATCAGCAAAGCTAGCACTAGTAAAAGTGACATCTTCTGCTGTAGCAACTTTAATGCCACCATCCTCGGCACTAAGAACAATGTTATCTCCCGTTAGGAAATTAGCCGTATTATCCGTTTGGTTAAGCGTTTTAACATCAACACCATCTATTTGAGCAACAATGGTCTGCATGGCACTGTCTGCTTTTACCAGACTGGCTTTACTATCGGCACTTAAGTCAACGGCATAATCTGTCATGTTAGTTGTATCATCTTTTTCACCTGCAGTAACTGTGACAGCTGCAGATCCTGCTGAAGCAGTAACACCATCTGCATTGACGGTATAGACATCTTGACCGTTACCACCTGTAGACTTCACAACACCCGCAATATTAGTACCTGCGGCGACCTCTGTTTTAGCAGCGGCAGATGAGCTATTTAGCTGACTAACGTTGACAGCGTCTTTATCTAAGACACCCGCTTTAACGTTTGTGATCTTTTTATTGCCAGCATCGATACCACCAGATCTGGTCATGCTTGGACCATTCAGAATGGTTAGACCATCACTGGTCAACGTGGCATTAGATGGGTTAAAAGGGTTTATACCTGTTACGGTCACACCAGCGCCACTAACTGTAGTTACACCGCCCATCGCTAGACCACCTGTGATCATGCCCAAGCGATTAACTTGAGTGCCACCGAAGATATTACCTGTACTGACACTGCCGTTATTACCTAGGTCTAAGTTATTATTGAGTTCAAATGAGACATCATTACTGGTTGCTTCTTTAGAAACAGTGATATTGCTATTTTTACTGTTGAAGTCAACTGAGTCACCAGGTCCTACAGTGCTTGCAGTGGTAGCATCACCTTGTGCACTAATATCCCAGCCTCTATTAGCAATGTCTGTAACAGCTTTTAGCTGAGATACGTTCACTGCATCAGTGTCTGCTGAACCACCTGCAACGTTAACGATACGACGTTCGCTTGCAACAGCGCCTACTGAGACTGTGCCATTATTTACATCAGCAGCGACGTTGGTTAAGAAAGATGCGCCACTTTGTACCGCCCCAATAGAGTTTTGACCTAAAGCCACGCTGTTTAGAGCATTTGCACTAGCACCTTTACCGAGTGCCACACCGCCTTGCGCTTTAGCTTGTGCATCAAGACCAATTGCAATGGTGTCTTGAGCCATGGCTTTTGCTTGATAGCCTATCGCAACCGCACGACTTGCGTTTCCGTTTGTGGCTCTTTGACCTATCGCCACTGAATTAACACCCGCTTTGGCCTCCTGACCACCAGCAAAGCCGTTGAACGAAGATCGCGCACCTTCACCGATAACGGTTGCATTTGCGTTTGCAAATGCGCTCTCTCCAACAGCGGTTGCATTATTACCTTTTGCATTGGCATTCGAGCCAACGGCAAGAGCGTCAGTACCTGTTACTGACGTGGTGTATGGCTGTGCACTGCTAGAACGAATAGGAAAATCAATGCCAGCAACGATAGTATCTAACGCTTTTAATTGAGATACGTTTACTGCGTCACTGTCTTGAGTACCTGCTGCGACATTTACAATTTGGCGAGTACCATTAGTAGAGCTACCAACAGAAACTGCACCAAGGCCTGTACTATTAGTTGCTGTAATAGCTGTTTTGTCTATGACACTAGCACTTGATGGAGCAAAGCCAACCGCACCACCTGCAACGTTAGCTACAGATTGTGATCCTAGCGCCACGCCATCTTGAGCATTAGACTGAGCGCCAGCACCCAGTGCCAAGGCCCCTTTTTCAGTAGCAGAGGCAGCCACACCGAACGCTGATGACGCGGTTGCAGCAGCATTCGCATGCGTACCTATTGCAGTTGCAAGATGACCCGCCGTACGAGCTTTGACACCAATTGCTATGGAAGCTGCCCCGCCCGATTCAGTATTTCCTGTATATGGGTCGCTTGCATCCAGTAGATCTCGACCCGCATATTCATTAAAAACCGTATTGACTGTGCCACTGTTTAGATCAGTGCTAGTGATACTACCGTCGATATTGTATATCGATGCTAAGTTTAGGTCATCGCCACCGATGGCAATAGAAGAGCCGCCTCTTGAAACGACATTGGCACCAATAGCAATAGATTGTTCACCACTTGCCAGCGTCTGTTGTCCAAATTCAGAGCTACCAATAGCGATGGTTTGGCTGCCAGTCGCCTTTGCATTGCCACCCATGGCCATAGCGTTATAACCTGTTGCGCCATCGTTGTTGGCATTGCCAATAGCTTCAGAGTCAACACTATAATATTTAGTTTTGTTATCCTTGACTATATTAACCAGCCTATATAGCTGCGAGCCATTAACTGCATCTTTACTCCCTACCATCACAGCACCATTGGATACATTGGTGATTTTGTTGTCACCATTGTTTAGGCCACTACTGCTCAAAATGACACTATTGGCTGGATTTATGGCTGTAATCTTAATGCCTGAATTATCAACTAAAGTATCACCCGTTTTGAGACTGCCATCAGTCCCTAAGTCGACATTTTCATCGAGCTTTATCGTTAGCGCTTTATCACGCCTATTGGCAGTCACGCTAATATTTTTGGTATTGGGATCGCCAGTGACCGTTTCTCCACCCTGCACCGTTAGTGTTTGGTGAAGGAATGAATTGGTATGTATTTTAGGCGTTGGGTCGTCACCAACAAAGTAGGTACCCAATGCATTCACCTGCATGCCAAAGCCAGCAGCTAGTAGCCCAAGCGCTATAGTGCTCAGACGTAACGTATGGATAACGGACAGGTTAGACGTTGTATTTATGGTAGCATTAGAGCTAACGCTAGATTTGGAAGATTTGCCACGTCCCTTCGCGTATTCACCAACGGCGGTAAAACAACTTAAGGCTTCATTCCAGATGACTTTATAGATGCGGTTCATGATGCGTACTCCCTTACAGACTTGTCAGATTTAAAAAATCAGAGATAAGATCTATGTCAGAGAGACGATGTGACAAAATAAAACGGGTTATAAGCTTATAGTAACGAGACCTTGTCCAAATAATAGTTGTAGTAGTCTTTAAGGAATAAGACGTTCTGTTTTGTATAATCTTTATCACTCTCTGTATATATTAGTATTACCGAATATAAACAGAGAGACAATACCGTTCATCCGTGTTTTTATACCGTTCGTCGGTTATATTCATATAAACGAATATAACTACTTTTAATTTTTGTCTATTTATAATAAATTACGTCGGTTTTAAAAAGAGTCAGCTTTTATCTACTACTAAATATGCGCTTATATACATTACAAATACAGGATAAGCGCATGTTAGTTACATAAATTGTTTCTACATTATTTATCTTTTTATCTGCTAGGTAGCACTATTTGAACCACCAACCCTTGAATGCCATCTTGCCGGTTATGAGCATTGATATATCCTTTATGCGCCATAACTACAGCATGAACAATGGCCAATCCAAGACCATAGCCGCCAGTATCACGGTGTCGAGCAGTATCGAGCCGCACAAAAGGATGGAAAATACGTTCTAAGTCTTTGTCTGCGACACCGCCACCTTCGTCTGTTATATTAATTTGAACAGCTGGTGCCTTATTGTCCATTGATATTGCCTTTATTTCAGCAATCACTGTCGAACCCGCTGCCGTGTGCATAAAAGCATTGCGAATGACGTTTTCAAGCGCGCTATACAATTGCTCTGCATTACCTTGGACTGTCCAAAATCCTTCCAAATCATCCAACGCTGAGGCTACAGGCGGTTGCCATTGCCAATGTACGTCTTTATGTTGAAACTCAAAGCAGACATCCTCTCCGATATTGCTAATGATGTCGGATATATCGACTGCCTCACTCTCCAAATTATCGACGGTATATTGCTGCATTTGTAGGGATTGAATATGAATGATTTGCTCAATCAGCTCATTCATTCGTGTAGATTCTTTATCGATACGGTCTAAATAGCGATTGGCATTGGGCGCAAAGTCTCGAGTCAGCTCAGTCGCTACATCCAGACGAGCAAGTGGCGAACGCAGCTCATGTGAGATATCACTAAGCATTTGTTTGCGTGCCAGCTCACTGTCGACGAGCCTCGTCGATAGATGGGCGACGTCTTTGGCAAGTAGCCCCAACTCATCATCGCCCATCTTGGACAGTTCTGGGTTGGCTTGATAATTACCATCAATCATACGGTGTACGGTATTTTGTACACGGCCAATCCGCTGGGTTAACGTACGACTGAGCCATATGCAGACCAGTACACTAAAGATGACAATCAATAGCAAACGTATTGGAAAATTACCGTGCTGTATCTCTACCACGTCTGAGAAACGCAAGTGCGGACGCAACTGTATGATGATTGACTGACCATCAGGTAATTCAACAGACATATCGGCCAGTTCAGGACGAGTATCGATATCAGCTACTGCGGCACTACTTGCCGTTCTTGGCTTTAGGAATTTTTGCCAAAAAGATGGCTCATCTTTTGGTATCTCATTGTCGTGTTCACGCGGTCTATTATCAGCATTGCGGCCTTCTACGCCATAAACATTATTCTCTACTCTAGGTGGTCTAGGCGATACTGGTCGCACCGGTTGTATCGCACGATCCATTATTTGCCGACCACTTTGCAGTTGTCCTTGCGGGCGCTCATCTTTGTCACGGTAACGCGGGAATATAATAGCGCCCTGCTCATCATAGACTCTGATTTGATTCATCAACTGGCGGTCTTGACGATACATCTGCCTGACAGACTCTACATCACCAGCCCGTAGTGACGCGACCATCTCTTCGCGCTTTATCAATAGGCTATCGATTTGTACGTCCATACGAGAGGTTAGCTCTTTTTCAGCTAGCCAGCGCTCTACTACGATAGACAGTACAGAGGTGATTAAAATCGTCAGTAATAGGCTCAGGAACAAACGCCAAAACAGAGTAATGCGCACCTTAAACTTAGGTGCTTTTTTGAGGGTCTGCTCAGAAGCTTTCATCGATATGTCCGTCATTACAGCACCAGTTGATAACCTTTTCCACGCACCGCTTTTATTGGCTCATCGTGGAAAGGTTGAAGTTTTTTGCGTAAGCGAGATACGTGTACATCGAGGCTACGGTCAAATGGCTGCAGCTCACGCTGTAAGACATTTTCTGACAGCCATGCTTTACTGACCACCTCCCCTTTTTGTTTGAGCAGAGCCACGAGCAGATCAAACTCTGTACCAGTGACTTGTAGCGTTACCCCATCTATCTGACAGGCGCGTTGGTTTTGATCGAGATGCAAACGACTCTCTGGCAATGGAGTATGCTCTGATGCGGTCGTATTGGTACGTTTAATCACTGCATTGATACGCGCCAGCAGCTCTCTAGGGTTACAAGGTTTGGTGATATAGTCATCGGCACCAAGCTCTAGACCAATGATACGGTCAATCTCTTCCCCTTTTGCTGTCAGCATAATGACTGGAATATCGATGATATTTGGTAATTGACGCAGGACGCTTAGACCATCTAGTTTTGGCATCATAATATCGAGCACGAGTAAATCATAAACCGTATCTTCGTGTGCTACTGCTTTGAGTCGTTGTATGACTGCTGCACCATCATGTACGCAGTCACAGCGAATGCCGTGATTGTCCAAGTACTCTTGCAATAACTGAGTCAACTCTTCGTCGTCGTCGCCTATCAAGATGTTTGGCATGCTTCTCTCCTTTAATTTTTATTTATCTCTATTTACTCAATCCAATCACTCTATAATAATCATGACGCAATAAGTCCACGTACAAATGTCATTGTGATATATGGTTAGCAGAATTGTCGCCATGGTATTTTTATTGCCGGTAGACTGTAGTTAACCATATTATCAGGCAAGCACTTGCCAATTCACCAGAAACGTTACCTTTCTTAATACTTCATAAATGTTCGTAACCTTTAACTGTCGTAATATACTCATATCAACAGCAAGTATTGCATTTCTAAGATGGCTGACCATAACGAGCGATAACGTTCAACAGATGCTACTTGCGAGATAAAAATTTAGTACTTATGAAATCAAACTCAATGTAATCAAGGATATTATGATGAAAAAATTACTATTAGGCTCAGTATTAGCAGCGTCTAGCATATTTACCGTAACCGCTTGCACCAGCGTTAACGCAACCACTGATACAACGCCAACTGCGCAAATGCAAAAGAACCACAAAGATGGCATGAAAAAAGGTGAGATGAGAGGCCCAATGTCAAAATTGGATCTAACAGCGACACAGCAAGCGCAAATCAAAGCCATCATGCAAAACAAACGTGGCGATCGCACTGCTGACCGTGCAGAACATCAAGCAGAACGCGCGCAAATGGATCAGCAAATACAAGCGCTGACCAATGCCAGCACTTTGAATACTGCTGCTTTAAACCGTCTGGCTGATCAACGTGCGGCAAAAGAAAAGCAACGCTTTATCGAACGTGTACAAACCCAACATGCCATCGCTCAAGTGTTGACTGCTGAGCAACGTGCAAAGATGGAACAGATGAAGTCAGAGAGACAAGAAAAAGGTCGCAAGCATTCAAAAGATCGTAAAGACCATGACAAACAGCATCAAGGTATGTAATAAACCACTCCGGAAAAGTGTTATTTTACCCAGCTGTATACGTATAAACTAAAAAAGCGCGCCGTTAATAGGTGCGCTTTTTTTAGTGCAAAATTATCCTGTTCAAAAACTAATAATGCTTTCTATTTACTCATTAATACTCTAATCAGTTACTCAACCGAACCAATACGCTCTCTGACCATCGGCAACATGTTAAAGACCATCTTACCTACTGCCGTTCCATTACCGTCTTGGTAGTATTGCAGCAGCTCTGGAGCATACTTTCGTAAATCAATACTATTGCTAGCGTTCGGCATCTGCACATTACTTGGTAAGTTAGGAAACGCCAAGTCCTTAGTACTGATAGTGGAATACTGCTGCAACACATCTAATCTCATACCTTTGTCATTATTCGCTTCGCTAGTGTTATCTAACTGACGACGTAAGTGCTCCCATTTGAGTTGACCACTTTTATCAAACCCGTACAGTTCCTGTACTTCTGTATTGGCAACGGCCTCACCTGTCGTGGCTTCCTCATTCATTTGATCTTCTATCATAGCCAGTATTTTTTGTACAATAGACTTACTGGTAAATGCCTTTGGATTTTGAATCGACTCAAACGCTGTCATCGGTTCGGGTTCTTGTACCAACTCTGGGTATTTTTCACTGATCCGATCGTAGAAAATCTGCATATATTTCTGTTGCGACGCTTGATAATCCCCAAAGCTTTGTACTCGGCGAATGATTTGATCGCTTGGTAGCATAGCCGATAACTGGTGCGCAGGCAGTTTTGGAGACAGTGAAGCAAGTGAGTTAGGGGCAACATAATTAAACTGGCTGACAGGAGCCGCATCATAAGTCGCATCTAACGCTGCAAAGTGGCTTTTGATGACTTCACCACCAAATCCTTTAGGCAATGTACCATCATCAATAGCTATTTTTAACCACTTGTTTTGCCATTTTGTACCGAGTTTATCGTCCAACAATTCTGAGTTTAGAATCGCAAAATTATCTGCCCATAGGTAAATATCACCGTTTTTAAAATCCATATAAATAGGCTGGTTGATACTGCTGTGATGATTACGTGCTTGATATTGCGCACTAGCGAGCATCGTAGCCTTGCCTGCCATCGGTTGATATATCCCTTGAGAGTCGATAGAAAGCGACTTTAGTAAATACTCATCTAATAACTGTGCTTTCTTCCTATCTAACGGTCTTTGTTTATCCTCATAATTATCAAATAGCGCTTGATAATCTGGTGCTACTTTTACATCACTATCGTATTGATGGTCATCCCATGCATGATAGGCATCTACGCACTCAAAATACGACTGCCTTATGCTGTCACGCTTAGTATCGTAATCCACCGCTAAGATATCTTTGTTTTGCTGTTCTGCTTGCAGGATTAGAGCGGCGTACGCTTGGTCATGTGTCTCTTCGCAATGTTCATCTACGTAGTCTGATGCCGCCATTTTCTCCGTACTAGTATTAGTATCGGCATCTGTAAATTGTTGGTTATTACCAATCTCAAGATTGCTATGATAGCTAAAGGACTGACGACGCTGTTTTTGCAGGGCTGTTTCTAGTGTCTTTTTGGCAATGCTAGGTGCTTGTTTTACAGCCGCCGTGTTGGACTGGCCCAAACTGGTAGACTGGCAACCTGTTAACAACAGTGCCCCTGTCAAAAATGCGCTGGTGATTAACAGATTATTTTTAGTCTTAAATGGCAGACGTTGTGCAATGGTGTGATGTACTATTTTCATTTTTTATCCTTAATAGATATGAGCGTAAATGCAATGAGATGAGGTCATTCGACTTCTATTTTTCATTCATATCATCTGGAGCATCGTCAACTCGGCTCTCATCGACAGCGTCTGCGCCATTGTCATTATCGTTACCATACTCATCAGTGCTATATTCATCACTGCTATAAGCACCTTCGACACCGCTATCTTGATAGTCGTAGCGTGCATAGCGGGCCGTTTGTAATCTGTCTTTTTTCGCGCGCTGCTTAGCTATCCATGCATTGCCATCGATAGGAGGCATCGCGTCTGGACCAAAAGACTCAGCAAGCAGTGGTGTCAAGGCATGACGGTTAAAGCTGGCTTTATCGTAACGTACTTGGTTTAGCATGGTTGTGGTCGACCCCATAAAATCACCACCGATATTGACACGTTGCTGCTTGGCCAGCAGTCGATCTGAGCTGTCTAAGTAATAGTAGTTGATTTGATTAAACGAGATAGGACCGATAGCTTCGATAAGCTGCAATAGCGAACCGACATCCGCGCTCTGATAGCCTTTATTGTATAACTGCACTTTAGCAAGTGCTGTCTTTAGTGCGGCACCATCAGGATATTTATCTGGATTGGCATCTACGTATTCTTGCAGTGCTTTAGTCACATATTTGAGCGTCTTACCAATCATTTCACCGCTTTGCTGACTACCGAAATAGACTTTTACGGCGCGAGTCGCACCAACTTCTTGGGCAAACGCGTCAACACTGATATCTACTGCGCTAAAATGCTCGGGCGCGAGCTCAGCCATGCTGCTCTGTATCGCATTGAGCACCGCATCGTAGAGCACCGCTGGTGGCAACTGTGCCGTGATGCTTTCAGGCAAACCAAAGCTCACCGTGTGCGAGGTCATCTGTGCTGGTAGTGGCGTATTCTCAGGGTTGACAAGTGCGACAATCGGCATGATGGCCGATGGATCTACTACGACACTGCTATTATTAAAATCAAATGCTAACGGTATCTGTATCGATGAGCTAATCGTTGGTGTGGCGTAGTCGTAGCTATAGACGCTTTGTAGTTGGCGCTGCTTGGGACGGTATTGACTGACGCTATTAAACGTTAAATGCTCATATTGATAGGCATTGGATGCAGCTATTTGCTCAGGAGTACGGTGGAACATATCAAGTATATTGCCAATCATGCCTGTAGATGACATTGGTAGGCTGCCACGATTTACCGTCTCTGTCTTAGCTTGCTGTTTTGCCATTTGCATGGCTTCATACTTTGCAGCCATTGACTTGGGACTTAAACCCGACATCCCTGAGAGCATACCTTCAGCACTGCTGCTGTATTCAGCATAACTATCATAGTCGTCACTACTGTAATCATCGCTGCTATAGTCATTACTATCATAATCTGCTGTATCGTAAGCATACTTGTTATCGCTGTTGGTATCACTGCTCGTCGGCTCATTCTCCCCCGCTTCAGCCAATATAGCAGCAATGGCTCTTCTCTCTGCTTCAGCTTCTGCTCTAGACTTATCATAGTCACTAGGATAGTCGGACTCTATCGAACCTTTCGCATCATCATAATCATTATAGTCATCATTGTATGGCTCATCATCACTTTCGCTATATGCACCTTCAGGCTGATACGCATAGGTTTCTATAATCGTTCTGAGCAAGCTACTAGATCCTGCATCGATACTATCTGGGTCAATGAATGGTGCTGAGCGATAATTGGCTGTGGCGACTGCGACATGCTCGGTCGCCAAGTGCTGACGAATGGCTGCAAGCAAGTGTGATTTAGCTTGGTTTTCGGTGCTTGGATACTTCTCTTGATCAAACAGCTGCTCATAACGCGCGGCCTGAGCATTTTGACTGGCAGTAAAGGCTTGACCCTGACGTTGGCTCTGCGCGGCATCTGCGACACTAAAGTCCATCATGGTACTAGAGACGCTGCTATTCGACGACAGATTGGAAGATGAGCTGGCTGGAGTTGATTGGCAACCTGCGAGTACAAGTGAAGCACTACCAACCATCAAGGCGATAGAAGTCAATTTACCGGCTGGATATAGATGACCGTTATTATTTTTACCATTATAGTTTTTATGATCAGTGTTAGATAAACAAGCAGGCGCAGTCTCAGAGTAGCGCTGTCGATTGCGGTTATTAATATGGTGTGATGACATAGTAATCTCTTTGTATGAATAGACAGTCGATAATGAGTGTACAGTGGTACCGTTATTTATATCACAAGACGTTACAACTTAGTAATATTAGCGAATATTTTTAAAGAATTTCTTCATTCATAAATAATTTTCTCTGTATAACAGCTTTCTTATCATTAGATTCATTTACTTGAAAATTAGCCCCGTTTATTTGAAATAGAGCTGATACAGCTAAACGCTATAAAAACGCACACCACAAAAGATAATAAACAACTTTCTACTATTTCATATTTTCGTTACTATTTAGGCTTATCTATTTCCTAGCTCTATTCTCTCCACTCGCGTAAAAGGGACTTTGCGATGTCACAGTTATTATCTCGCCACCATCGAACCGCTCAGCAGCGTAAACCGAAAATTAATACCTTACTCAAATCTAGCTTCGTGCTCATTACCAGTACACTACTGCTATCTATATCCGCACAGGCTGTAGAGTCAACGACCTCAGTAAGTAATGCGACGGTCAACAATACATCAATCAATACCAGTGCCATAAACTTGGCTATTATGGCTGATAGTCCAACGGTATTATCTGAAACCCAGCGCATCACGCGAGCGAAAACCAATACCCTTAGCACCACATCGAACAATGCTAACAATGCTAACAATGCTAACAATGACCAAGCTATTTACTCTGAAGACGCCATTCATCATCCAGTTTGGGCAAAGAACGGCATGGTCGCTACCCAAGAAGCGCTTGCCTCTGACATCGGTTTACAGATTTTAAAGGACGGCGGTAATGCAGTAGATGCTGGGGTTGCAGTGGGTTTTGCCCTAGCAGTAACCTTGCCGCGTGCGGGTAATATCGGTGGTGGCGGTTTTATGATGATTTATGATGCCAAACAAGGCAAAACGGTGGCGCTTGATTACCGTGAAAAAGCACCGAGTAGCGCCTCACGCGATATGTACCTCGATAAAGCAGGCAATGCTGTCAGCGACTTATCTCGTTATCATGGCTTGGCAGTGGGCGTGCCAGGAACAGTAGCAGGACTACTAAAAGCATTAGAAGAGCATGGTACGATGAGCCGCGAGCAAGTAATGGCACCAGCGATAGCACTGGCTGAAGACGGTATAGAAGTCACCGCTGGCTTGTCCGAGTCACTCACGGCGTTGAGCGATCGCTTGCAAAAATGGCCAAGTACCAAAAAAGTGTTTTTTAAGCCTGATGGCAGCGCTTATCAGCCGGGAGAACGTTTAAAACAGCCTGAGCTTGCGCGTTCGTTAAAGCGGATTGCGGTACAGGGCGTAGATGGATTTTATAAGGGTGAAACCGCTCAAAAACTGGTCAAAGCAGTCAATGAAGCAGGCGGCAGCATGAGCCTGGAGGATTTGGCCAATTATCAAGCTATCGCTCGCGAACCTGTCAAAGGCGACTACCGTGGCTATGAGATTGTTTCTATGCCGCCGCCCTCCTCTGGTGGTATTCACATCGTCCAGATTTTGAATATCTTAGAAGGTTATCCACTCAAAGACTACGGACAGAACAGCGCACAGACTATTCACTTAATGGCAGAAGCGATGCAGTTAGCGTATGCAGATCGCGCTGAGTATCTGGGAGATGCTGACTTTATCGATGTCCCTGCCAGCGGCTTAACCTCACAAGCCTATGCAGATAAACTGCGTACGTTGATTGATCCCAATAAAGCCACGCCAGCAGCCACTATCAAAGCAAACAATCCGCTACCTTATGAAAGCGATCAAACCACGCATTTCTCTATCGTTGATAAAGACGGTAATGCCATCGCCAACACCTATACGTTGAACTTCTCTTATGGTACTGGTCTCGTTGCGGATGGTACAGGCATTCTGCTTAATAATGAAATGGATGATTTCTCTGCCAAACCGGGCGTACCAAACGGCTACGGCTTACTTGGTGGCGATGCCAATGCGGTGGAAGCCAATAAGCGTCCATTGTCTTCTATGAGTCCAACGCTCGTATTCAAAGACAGCAAACCTTACATCGTCACGGGTAGCCCAGGTGGTAGCCGTATCATCACGACTGTCACTCAAATTATCTCTAACGTCATCGACCATGATATGAATATCGCTGAGGCAACACATGCGCCGCGTATCCACGATCAATGGTTACCTGATGAGATTCGCGTTGAAAAAGCACTGAATATCGACACAGTGAAAAAGCTCGAGTCAATGGGTCATACCGTCAGTCCAAAATCTGCGATGGGATCTACACAGTCGATCATGCTCACACCAAACGGTGTTTACGGCTCGTCTGACCCACGTATTGTCGATGCGGCAGTGGTTGGTTACTAAAAAACTGTCTTTAATTATCAGTCACATAGCCCTCTATACCTTGTTGTATTGAGGGCTTTTTGATGTTGCCTATAACCGAGTTTTTATGACGTAATGACTTAACTTACGCAGATTAAACCCTTTGAACCTGTGGCTGTCTGCGGCAAATAATGCTATTATTGACGACCCCATTTAAAACGTATCAATATGGCTATCGAGGTCTTATCGGCCTCTAGATATCAGTATAATTGATTGATAATCATCAGTTATTTTATCGGTAGCTTATTTCTTTGATCGTACCAGTAAGAGTCTTCTATGGCATTTGTACACCTTGGCATTCACAGCGAATATTCCATCACCGATTCTATCGTGCGTATCAAACCGCTGGTAAAAGCTGCTGCGGCTGACAATCAGCGCGCGTTGGCATTGACCGATTTGTCCAATTTATATGCCACGGTGAAGTTTTATCGTGCCTGCTTAGGTGCTGGTATAAAGCCTATTATTGGCAGTGAAGTCATCATGGATAATGAAGACACACGCCTTACCTTACTTGCGATGAATAACGAAGGGTATCAAAACATTACCCGTATCGTATCGCTCGGGTTTACCGAAGGTCGTGCTGATCCTGTCAATCATGGTACGCCGGTTATTAAGCGCAGTCATATCTTAGAGCATGCGGCAGGTGTGATTGTACTGCTCACAGAGAAGTCAGACGTGGGTCAAGCATTGGTCGGCTCGATGCCAGAAAAGGCCGATGAACTACTTACTGAATGGCAGGCAAAATTTGACGATCGTTTGTACTTTGCGATCAAGCGTACCAATCGTTCAGGCGAAGATGCTTTTATTAGAGCAGCCATCCATTCAGGTGCCAAACACAACATCCCTATCATTGCGCATAATGACGTGCGTTTCTTAGAGCAGGATGATTTTGATGCTCATGAAGCCCGCGTGTGTATTGCAGGCTCCTATGTCCTTGCTGACCCAAACCGTCCGCAGACTTACTCGGATGAGCAGTATCTAAAAACACAAGCTCAGATGGAGCAATTATTCGCTGATATTCCGCAGGTCATTGACAATACTTTGCGCCTCGCTACACGCTGCAATGTCACCCTAACGCTTGGTATTAACGTCCTACCTGACTTTCCTGTGCCTGAAGGCGAGACGATTGAATCGTTCTTCCGTGCCGAGTCACAACGCGGTCTTGAGCAGCGCTTAGACAAGCTGTTTCCTGTCGAAGCGCGTACTGATAATTGGAGCGATTTCCGTCAGAGATACGATGAACGCCTTGCATATGAATTAGATATTATTCTATCCATGGGCTTCCCTGGTTACTTCCTAATCGTCATGGACTTTATCCGCTGGGCAAAAGCCAATGGCGTACCAGTAGGCCCTGGACGTGGTTCTGGTGCAGGTTCATTGGTCGCCTATGCACTAAACATTACCGACCTTGACCCGATTCATTACGACCTACTGTTCGAGCGCTTCTTGAACCCTGAGCGGGTATCGATGCCCGATTTCGATATCGACTTTTGTATCGAAGGTCGTGACCGCGTCATTGATTATGTTGCGCAAACCTATGGCCGTGATGCCGTCTCACAGATTATTACTTTTGGTACGATGGCTGCAAAAGCGGTCGTGCGAGATGTGGCACGTGTACAAAGCAAATCGTACTTTTTGGCCAATAAAATATCCAAGCTGATTCCAAAAACGCCTGGCATCACACTGAGCCAAGCGCTTGAGCAAGAACCACAGCTCAAAGACTTGATCTCTAATCCTGATAATATGGATTATGAAGATGCTATCGAGATTTGGGAGATGGCGATTAAGCTTGAAGGCGTCTGCCGAAATGTCGGTAAACATGCTGGTGGTGTATTGATTGCTCCGCACAAAATCACTGACTTTAGTGCCATTTACTGTGATGATGAAGGTCACCGCGTCAGCCAGTTTGATAAAGACGATGTAGAAGCTGTTGGTTTGGTGAAGTTTGACTTTTTGGGTTTACGTAACTTAACCGTCATCAATGCGGCAGTTGAAAACATCAATTTGCGCCGTGCAAAAGAAAACGTACCTGCCTTAGTTTTGGAAGATTTGCCGCTAGATGACAGCAAAGCCTATAAGCTGCTGCAAGATGCCAAAACCACGGCGGTCTTTCAGCTAGAAAGTATGGGTATGAAAAAGTATCTGGCTAAACTACAACCGACCAATATCGAGGATGTCATCGCCATGTGTGCGCTGTATCGTCCCGGCCCACTTGATGCAGGCATGGTAGAGATGTATATCGACCGTAAGCATGGTCGCGAAGAAGTCATTTATGACCATCCCAATCTTGAGCCGATTTTAGAAAACACCAATGGCGTTATTGTCTATCAAGAACAGGTGATGCAAATTTCACAGGTGATGGCAGGCTATAGTCTGGGCGGTGCTGACATGCTACGCCGTGCGATGGGTAAAAAGAAACCTGAAGAGATGGCAAAGCAGCGCGATATTTTTGTCACGGGTGCCACCTCACAAGGCATTGATGAAGTCACGTCAGGTGGCGTATTTGACTTGATGGAAAAGTTCGCAGGTTACGGTTTTAACCGCTCGCATTCTGCGGCTTACGGGGTATTGGCTTATCAAACGGCTTATCTAAAACAATACTACCCTGCCGAATTTATGGCAGCGGTCTTAACTTCAGATATGAACAACACCGACAACGTCGTGTTCTTTATCAATGACTGCCGTGAAAACTTTGGGTTGACCGTAGTCAATCCTTCGGTCAATCGTAGTGAGTGGCATTTCGTTGCCGATACTCCGACCAATATCATCTATGGTCTTGGCGCAATTAAAGGCGTGGGTGAAGGCGCGGTAGAGTCTATCGTAGATGCACGTCGCACGGATGGTCCTTTTAAAGACTTATATGACTTCTGCCGCCGTGTCGACATCAAAAAAGTCAATAAGCGCACCCTTGAAGCGTTGGTCAGCGCTGGCTGTTTTGATGACTTTGCCGCCACGCTACGACCTGACTTGCCAGCCGATGAAGCTTACGAGATTCGCGGCGCCTTGATGAGTCAATTGCCAAGCGCGGTACAAGCCGCTGAGCAAGACCGTCAAAACCGCGAAATCGGTATGATGGATTTGTTTGGTGAGATGGACGGTGTGGTCGCAGCGCCGCCGTTAGTCATGACGCCAGAGCTCATCTGGGGTGACAAACACCGTCTAAAAGCGGAAAAGAACACCTTGGGACTGTACTTAACGGGACATCCAATCAATGAGTATTTGGATGAGTTGAAACGCTACACCTCTGGTGCACGTCTCGATAAGTTAACAGATACTGGCTATAACGGCAGCTGCTATTTCTCGGGGCTTATTATAGATATTGCCAACTTTGGTAATCGCAATGTGATTACTTTAGATGATGGCACGTCGAGATTGGAAGTCAGCTGCTATGCTGAGCGTTTCAACCGCGTCAAAGAGCAATTGAAAATCGATGAAGTTGTCATTATCAAAGGCAGTATTCGTGAGCGTGATGGACGCTTGTTTGCGCGTCTTGATAGTGCCATGAGTATGGTCGATGCGCGCCTGCGTTGGCTCAAAAAAATCAGTATCAAAGTCCACGGTAGTGATATTAATTTGCTCACACGCTTGCAACCATTACTCAAATCAGCTCAAGCTGATATCATTCCTGAGCCGCGTCTGGCTTATAACCAAGAGCAAGATGAGCAAGGCAATAATGGTAGTAACACTTACGACCCTGCCATGGGCGGCAGTTTATATGATGAAAATGGTAACGATTTATTGGCGCTAGAGAACGATATGAACCATGACGCATTTAATCAAAATAGCATGCCCCAAAGTTATGCAAACAATGCGCTCAGTAATACAGATACTTCTATCAATGATAACTGCTTGCCACTTGGTTTGAGCGTGTATGACGTTTATGGTATCGCAAATGTGGGACTATCCGAACATTGGCGGGTTTACCCGAACGATGATAATTTGCAACAACTGAAAACTTTAGTTAGTGAAGATAACTTACACTTTCATTACAGCTAAAATGCACAATCCCATCAAAAATCTACTATAGTAACTTGACTGCTTTAACTTTTAACAATTGGATAAAAGCCATGACTGACATGACGAATAATAATATGACTGGTCAGACTGATGAAGAGATTATCAATCACGAACAGTTCGAAGACATGCATGACTTGCTAGAAGAAGACTTTGTCGAGCTGATACAAGTGTACCTCAATGACAGTCAAAAACGCGTTGCAACACTGCGAATCGCTCAGCAAGAAGATGATAACGCCAATGGCTTTGAAACCGCTCATGCCCTAAAAGGCGCAAGTGCCAATTTGGGTACGACTCAGCTGGTTCGTCTTAGCAGCCAGCTACAAGAATGCTGCCGTGAGCGCCGCATTAGTGAACAAGCTGATCTTATTGAAGAGATTGCCGCCGCATTACAACGCGCCGAACAAGAAATCAATCAAAGATTGGGGCAATAATGAGTAACGACGCTTTATCATCTACTGAGCAAGCCCGTACAGTGAATGAATACCTCGACTGCTTACAAGTCATCATGGTCAATACGACTTTGCCTGCCAATATCGGCTCAGCCGCACGCGCCATGCATACTATGGGCTTGTCCCGTTTGACCGTTGTCGACCCCAAATTGCCAATTGACGAGACCAGTGTCTCTCATGCGGCAGGCGGTAGTGATCTGCTGTCATCTGCCGTGATCGCACCTACTCTAGAGTCTGCCATTGCCGACTGTCAGCTGGTATTTGCAGCCAGCAGTCGTAGTCGTCATATGCCGCGCCCTGTTGTGACACCCACGCAAGCCGCTAAGATTATGTTTGATTTTATCGATACACAGTCGGCTTTAAGTGCAGATGATAGTAATATCGACGCCTCATCAGCTGCTATTTCTGGCAAACCAAATATCGCTATCCTATTTGGGCGTGAAGATCGTGGGTTGACCAATGAAGAGTTGGCTTATGCTGATTATCACATTCAAATCGACGCTAACCCTGCTTACCCTGTACTAAATGTTGCCTCAGCAGTGCAAGTCATTGCCAGCTTTATCTTTGCTTATGCTCAAACGCATACTCAGATAGCGGACAGTTTAGACGAGAGTACTGCGTCTCAATCGACAATCAATGTGAACTTACGTCAACAATGGGATGAGCCTGGTATCAATCAGCAGCAGCTGCAACAGCTTACTCAGCGTACTACTGATCTTATGGTGCAGCGCGGTCTGGCAAATAGTGAACATCTAAAGTCATTACCATCACGCCTATCCAGACTGGGATCACGTCTACAGCTTGATCAAAAAGAGTATCAGCTATTAAGCGCTTTGATTGCAAAATTATCAAAAGACTAAAACAAGTCATAGTTTATCAGCTTGCCTTTGTTTGACAGCTTTTTACTATATTTTGCGGTGCAAAGCTGTTATAACTTAGAAAAAATGAGCAACAACATACTCTCATTATTATTTAACCATCATGACCATAAAATAAAGACATTGCTACTTTAGCAACGCTACTTTACCGACGAATAGATAGGACGCTTTATGTCATTGCCATCCAAATTGTTCAGATCGCTTGTCAGCATCAAAAAAGATCTGAAAGAAGATATCGATGCGGTATTTAACCGTGATCCTGCAGCGCGCAATAGTCTGGAAGTCATCCTAACCTACCCAGGTATCCATGCGCTCATTCTACATCGCGGTGCGCACTGTCTGTGGAATCATGAACAGAAACTGGCGGCTCGCGTCATCTCATACGGCTCGCGTATTATTACAGGTATTGAGATTCACCCTGCTGCCAAGATTGGTAGACGCTTCTTTATCGATCATGGTGTGGGTGTCGTCATCGGTGAGACTGCTGAGATTGGTAACGATGTGACGCTATACCATGGTGTTACTTTGGGCGGTGTGTCTTGGAATAATGGCAAGCGTCACCCAACGCTAGAAGATGGTGTAACGGTCGGTGCTGGTGCAAAAGTCTTAGGGCCGTTTACTGTTGGTAAAAATGCTAAAATCGGCTCGAACGCAGTGGTAGTCAAGCCAGTACCAGCAGGTGCTACGATGGTCGGCAGTGCAGCTCGTATGATCTCAGATCATCACGATGAAAAAGGCAATCCCATCGCGACAAAAGTACAAGATACCAAGCAACAAGAAAAAGTCGCGCAAGCTGGCGAGAACATCAAGGATCAAACAGCTGACACCACTTCTACCGCAAAACGTACCAATACCTTCCGTGCTTATGGTATCGATCCTTATTCGCAAGACCCTGTCGCAGAAGCGTTTGCTAAAATGCTCGAACATATCCAACAGTCAGAGAATCGCCTAGATCAGTTGCAGTCAGCGATGTGTGATATCGATCCCAATTTTTGCAAAAAAGAATACGATAAGTTGTGCCTAGAAGATTTAGATGTGATTGGTCGTGCTGATATCGATGACGTAGATAACGAGCAGAAATAACTACTAGAACTTTCAGTAAAAGAAATAAAACTAAGGGGCGTACACTATACTGTACGCCCCTTAGTTTTATGTACTGCAAAAATATTAGATGTAGTCAGTGTCAATGTCAGTTAAAATAAATTAATTTACCATCTATCTACTTATTATCAATTTTTCTCAAAACGCTATTCAAATATCTAATCAGTAGATACGGTCAACTCCCTGACTCCCGCTTCCTCGTGCTCTTTAAATGGATAACGATCGGCCATTACAATCCAATTAGACATTGATTTAGATTTCGATTCTTTGCTTAGGCTATTTTCTATATTAGCCAATTTAACCATCAAAATATCAATATCCATCGTCACTCGCCGTACTTGATTCGGCTTAGTCTGTCGACATCTATTACAATCACCTTCAAGCGTTCTAAAGATTTGCTGTAGTTGTTGTAGGCTCACAGGTGTGGTCAGTGCTAGATGGACACATTGATTGGTATAGTCAGGCTTTGGCTGTTCCAAGGTTGTAGTAAAATCAGGATTTTGAAAAGCCGTAGACAATCGCACCTCACCTAGCGCTGCTAATCGCTGCCTAGCAAGCGGGAGATACTTGTCGGCTTGATAGTTACTACCTAGCGCTAACACTAGCTCTACCACGGGCTGCGCTTGCACAGTCTCAGGTGCGCATTGTGTGAACGTTGTCAAATTCAAATCCACGGGCTTTTTATGCATCATCGACTTGGCTGTCATTAACTTCTTTGGCAGCTTTTCTAGTAGCTGGCTCGTTGGTTGATGCTGGCGCATAGCGCGTTATTTGCACCCCTACCGCATCAGCTTTAGCAATAGCAGTAGGCTTAGCAATGCTCAACGTTATTTTTTGACAGTCATATTTTGCAAATATCTTATCAGAGATCTGACCAGCCAAATGCTCAAGCAGCTTTGCTTGAATCTCTTTGCACCACTCACTCACATCATCGCAGACTTCTTTATAACTCAGGGCATCGCTGATATCATCTGACACAGCAGCATGGCTAATGTCAGTCTCAAGCGCGATATCAATAAGTAATGGCTGAGTAATGGCTCGCTCCCAATCAAACACACCGATTACTGCATCGACTTTTAGACCTTTTATAAATACCACGTCAGACTGAGTATGAAACATGCTTTCATCCTTGTTTGCTAATTTTTTTCGTGTTTTTAATGTTTACTTAACCGATTGTAGCGCTTCTTCACGTAGGCGCGCCGCTTTTAACACTTTACTTGGACGATGGCGCCACAGGTCAATGCTGAATAATAGCAGACCTAACCAAATCAAACCAAATACTGCCAAACGTTGTAAATCGAACGGTTCTTTATAATAGAACACCGCCAAAAAGAAAATAAAGGTCGGCGTCAGATAGTTCATAAAGCTCAGAATACTGTATGCCACGAGCTTGGTAGATTTATTGAATAATAAAAGCGGTATTAGCGTAATCGGACCTGCGATCATAAGCAGCCAAATATTTGAGCTAAACCAAAAGCTCAGTTGATGACTTGCCACATCAGATTGCCAAAACCACCACAGACATAACGGTACTAGCATTGCAGTCTCGACAAACATGGCATCGACAGCAGTCAATGGCGTTTGTCGTTGAATCGTCCCGTAAGTACTAAAACTGAACGCCAAAATCAACGATATCCACGGCAGACTGCCAAGCATCACCACTTGAATGACGACAGACAACAGTGCAAATCCAATAGCGACCCACTGTAAAGGACGCAAACGCTCTTTGAACAAGATCATGGATAGTGCAACGCCGACCAATGGCCCGATAAAGTAACCCAGACTGGCCTCAAGGATACGGTCGTGATTGACCGCCCATACATAGGTCAGCCAGTTGGTTGCGATAATTAACCCAGAGACGAGTGATAGCGCAATCCATCTTGGGTTTTGCTTGAGTGTTTCTATCCACCCCCAACGTTTGGTAGCCACCAACACAATCAGTAGGCAACAAAACGTCCAAACGATACGGTGACCAATGATCTCTGTCGCATCATAATCAGATAGCTGTTTGAAGTATAGCGGAAATCCACCCCAGATAAAAAACGCGATAAGCGCAGTAATAATGCCGCGTCTGGTTGTGGTTATCGGGGCAACGGGTTTTTTGATGACATTTTGGGTAGTCATAATATAGGACAACTTTTTAGAGCAAAGCGCGCTCCCACCTAATTCTAATTATTATTGTCAATCGAATCGTGAAAGCGCAGGGTTACTACAGTGAGATTATAAGGTAAAAAGCAATGTACTCATACCATTAGTGACATGAGTACATTGCTAACGATGTTAGATTAAATCTTTAAGAGTTAATGGTAGCTTAGCGACTTATTCAGCACCAGTATCCACTTGGATAGACATACCGATTTGGTTGGCAAGTTCAGCAAATCCTGGGAAACTGGTATTAACCGTTTCAACCCCTTCAATGGTAATTTGCTGGGATGCACGCAGACTGGCTACAGAGAAGCTCATCGCAATACGGTGATCATGATGCGAGACAATATGACCACCACCAAAGACAGGCTGGCTATTGTTGACTTCACCGCTTTCAGTAGCGGCGCCTTTGCCTTCGATAATGAGACCATCATCAGTTACAGTACAATCAATACCAAGTGTATGTAGCCCTTCTGCCATCACAGCAATACGGTCTGATTCTTTGACACGCAGCTCTTTAGCACCAGTCAATACCGTCCGACCTTGGGCACAGCTAGCCGCGATAAATAATACAGGGAATTCATCAATGGCCAGTGGTACAAGATGCTCTGGTATCTCAATACCGACCAAATTTGAGCTGCGAATCGTAATATCAGCAACTGGCTCGCCGCCCACATGTGTCTCATTGCTTAGGCTAATATCTGCATTCATTAATTTTAGAATATCAATGACGCCAGTACGCGTAGGGTTGATACCTACTTGGGTCAAGGTCAGCTCACTGTTTTGACTGATGGCGGCTGCTACCATAAAAAACGCTGCAGATGAAATATCGGCAGGAACCGCGATATCGCCGCCTGTTAGTGTGCCGCCGCCAGTGACACTGATACGATTGCCTTCTACGGTTACCGGATAACCAAAGGCTGATAGCATACGCTCAGTATGGTCACGGCTGATCTCAGGCTGTGTGACCGTTGTCGTACCCTCGGCCCATAGACCTGCTAGTAGCAAGCAAGATTTTACCTGAGCTGAAGCAACCGGCATATCATATTCAGTGCCCTGTAGTGGCTTACCAGCTGTATCACGACCAGTGATACTAAGCGGCGCAGTACCACTATGACCAGTGCTCTGAATCACAGCTCCCATCGTGCGTAGCGGTGCCGCCACGCGCTCCATTGGGCGTTTATTCAAGCTAGTATCACCTGTCAGCACGCTATCAAATGATTGCGCTGCCAAGATACCTGACAGCAGACGCATACTGGTGCCAGAGTTACCCATGTACAGTGGAGTTTTGCTAGGTTTTAAACCATTCATACCGACGCCATGAATGGTCAAGTTGCCATTGTCAGGGCCTTCGATAGTCACACCCATATCACGGAATGCTTGTAGCGTTGCTAGCGCATCTTCCCCTTCCAAAAACCCAGTCACATTTGTCACGCCTGTGGCAAGACTGCCGAGCATAATGCTGCGATGCGAGATAGATTTGTCACCAGGAATCGCGATGGTGCCAGAAACAGTATTGCTAGGGGTAATATTATAAGAAGCTGACATAGCAGAAGTATCCGTATAAGGGGTGCTGGCTAACATATGGCCGAAATGTCGCCGTGCGGCTTGCGCGCGGCCCAAAAGTCCCATCAGGGCAGTTGAATCTTTATCAATGATAAGCTGGCGCATGGTCTGTAAATAGACACCATACTCATCAAGAGCGCTGACAATCGCGCTTTGGTTGGCAAAAAATATATCATGCCACATTTTAGGGTCACTGGCAGCGATACGCGTAAAATCGCGGAACCCACCAGCGGCATAACGAAACATATCTAAATTATCATCATGGCTTGCCAGTTGCTCAACCAAATTAAAGGCAAGCAAATGTGGCAAATGGCTGGTGTGCGCTAATATGCGGTCATGATGCTCAGCATCCATTGACATGACATTTGCGCCTACTGATTCCCATAATAGTCGCAACTTTACAATAGCAGTTGCACTGGTTGTCGGTAACTCGCAAATAATGACGCTATGATTGACAAATAAACTGGCGCGGCGCGCATGATACCCTGAATTTTCAGCCCCAGCAATTGGATGCGCTGGCACTAGACCTATTGGCAGCGAACCGAACACTGCTTTAGCGGCATCAATGATATTGACTTTAGTACTACAGACATCCGTCATGATGCAATCACTGCCAAGCTGTCCATTATCCATTGCCTGTTTGATATCAACAAACACTGCTTGAACAGCCTGTACTGGCACTGCAATAATGATTAAATCACTGCCAGCGATGACGTCCTGTAAGTTTGCACTACCTGCATCTAGCAGACCATGCTCAATAGCTTCTGTAATACTTGGCGCATGTCTATCGACTGCTACTAAACGCTCGCTCAAGCCATTATCTTTAATAGCTTGCGCAAAACTGGCACCAATCAGCCCAAGTCCAATCACACAAACTTGTTTAAATATAGGCGGCGTAGTATTTAGAGACGATTGAAGTTTATTATTTTTCTGACTACTCACGGCTTTTCTCGTTGGACACACTAAGACATAGATAGAGCCAGTCTTAGTGTTATAAATTTTAATGGCTGATTAAGAACAATTTTTAAATTACAAAGCACTTATAGATGCGCTTAGTCTTCAGTCAAAATAGAACGCAAAGTATCAATCAAACGCAGATTATCTTCAGCCAAACCTACTGTGATACGCAGCCAGTTAGGTAATCCATAAGCATCCAGCGGACGGACGATAACGCCTTGTTCAAGTAGTGCCTGATGAATCGAAGCAGCAGTTATATCTTCCATCTCAACCTGCACTTCGACCATAATAAAATTGGCATGCGACTTCACAAAACCCAATCCTAGCGCGTCAAACTGCTTTTCTAACCAACGCATTTGCTCATCGTTTATCAGACGAGTTTTTTCGATAAAGTCTTGATCGGCAAGTGCAGCAGCAGCAGCAGCTAAACCGACACGGCTGACGTTAAATGGCTGACGAATTCGGTTTAGTAAATCCGCCACTGCCACCGAGCTTAGAGCATAACCGACGCGTAAACCTGCCAGCCCATAAGCTTTAGAAAAAGTACGGACAATAATGACATTATCGAACTCATCTAGTAAGGCGCGGTTGTTACTCTCAGGACTATACTCGATATAAGCTTCATCTAATACCACCAAGACTGAGCTTGGCACACTGGCAACGAACTGGCGCAGCTCTCTTTGCTCTAGCTGCGTACCCGTTGGATTGTTCGGGTTGGCAATAAAGACGATTTTGGTATTCGGATTATCTTGTACCGCTTGGCTCATGGCTTTTAGATTATGGCCGAAGCGCTGAGCAGGTACTTCAATTCCTGTGGCACCTTGCATCTTCGCTAGCATAGGATATACCACGAAAGCATACTGGCTATAAACGATAGCATCATCAGCACCCACAAAACTACGTGCTAAAATATCGAGCAAATCATCAGAGCCATTACCCAAGGTAATTTGATTGGCATTGACATCGTTAAAATCAGCCAGCGCTTGCTTTAGATAGTAGCCATTGCCATCAGGATAGCGCGACAATTGCCCTAGCTGCTCAGTCACTGCTAGCGTCACTCGTGGTGAGCATCCCATTGGATTCTCATTGCTAGCCAGCTTGACCACATCTGAAACACCATACTCACGTGTCAGCTCCTCAATTGGCTTACCGGTTTGATAAGGTGCCAATGCCAAAATACTGTCGTAAGCTGGCGTTAACGGCGATAGATCTGACGCGGTCAATTGAGTAGTCTGCATGGTTTATCCTTAGATGGTATCTGTAAATGCTTTTTTTAATGCTATCTGCAAAAGCTAAGACCCATCTATTATGTATGAATACCAGTGAGTAAGCCTGTAGTTGCCTATAGGTAGTTGTCTATAAGACAGCTTTTGGATATGAGCCCAATATGCGCAAATCTTTGACCAATGGACGAATATCATTGATGGCGGCGCTAACGTTTGGATCATTAACATGACCATTCATATCGATAAAGAATACGTATGCCCACTTGTTAGGACGCTCAGGACGCGTTTCAATACTGGTCATCGATACGCCATGATATGACAGAGGTTTCAAGATCTCGATCAGTGCGCCTGCTTTGTCGTGAGCTGAGACGACGATAGAAGTTTTGTCTTGACCAGATGGCGCAATTGCTTCATGACCAATAATAAGGAAGCGTGTGGTGTTACTTGGATTGTCTTCGATATTTGAGTAAAGCTTATGCAAGCCGTACTCTGCAACAGCGACGTCACCTGCAATTGCAGCTGAATGCCATTCGTTTTTAAGGCGGCGAGCAGCTTCTCCATTACTTGATACTGCAACGCGTTCGACATTAGGGAAGTTTACATCTAGCCAATGACGGCACTGAGCAAGCGACTGCTGGTGCGAATAAATACGGCTCAAGCCATCAATCTTAGTATGCTCAGCGACCAAGAAGTTTTGATGAATTGGCAATTCAACTTCGCCAATGATTTTCAAAGTAGAAGATAAGAAGCCATCCAGAGTATGGTTGACGACGCCTTCTGAAGAGTTTTCGACAGGAACCACGCCGTACATCGCTGTACCCGCTTCGACTTCGCGGAAGACATCAGTAATGGTTGTCATCGGTACGGTATCCGCGGCTTTACCAAAGTGCTTGAGCGCAGCGGCATGCGTAAAGGTACCGACAGGGCCCAAGAAGGCAATACGCTGCGGCGCTTCTAAATCCAAGCATACTGACATGATTTCACGGAACAAGCGCGCCATTTTTTCATCAGCGATGGGACCTGCATTACGCTCCATGACAGCTTTTAGTACCTGTGCTTCACGCTCAGGGCGGTAAAAGATAGGATTGCTATTGTCATCAGCAGCGGTATGATTTTTCTTTACCATGGCTACTTGCTGAGCCAACTTTGCACGGTTGTTGATTAACGTTTGGATCTCACAGTCTACTGCGTCAATATTTTGGCGAATATTGTCTAAAAACTCTTTTTCAGTTGCGGTATCGCTAGCGCCTGTAGTGGTTTGATTTAGATTATCCATTGTTTGCTCTGGTGACTGCTCGCTCATTACCGCCCATCCTTTTTAGATTTTATCGCTGTTAGATATTACTATTATTTAAATATTGCTATTACATTGCTATATTGCTATTACGTAGGGTAGCACTATTGCCAAATCTGACTGTTTTCTGTTTTTAGTTAAAGGCTAAGCCTGATAGTAGAAACCATATTCAAAACCAACCTCAAAACAGTCTATCAAAAACACCCTATATTGCTAGTGCCATTTAGCGTTAATGCTATATTTACTGCCAAATACAGCAGCTTGATACATAGCCGGCTCTACTATAGCAAAAACTAAGGTCAGTGCCCATTCGTAAATGCGTATAAATATACCAACTGTTATTAATATTAGCACAGTTGAGCCAGATAACAGTGACGCATAGCATAACTATGAGGCAACACCTGCCCAAAACTGTGTTACAGTTCCAGTTCAGCTCCCTACCCTGTTATATATAAGAGGAGCATCATGTGATTAATAAGAAAAAGGATACCTGATGAGCGCATTACAACAGCTACGTACTATGACCACGATTGTTGCTGATACTGGTGACCTTGCCGCTATCGCCCGTTTAAAACCTATCGATGCGACCACCAACCCAAGCCTTATCACTAAGGCTCTGATTCATCCTGACAACCAAGGCATGCTGTCAGAGACCATGAGTCGTCACAATGGTGACGTGGATGCCGTGATCGATGCGCTGACCATTCAGGTTGGCTGCGATATTTTAGAGCTGATTGAAGGCCGAGTCTCTACTGAAGTGGACGCTCGCTTATCTTATGATACTCAAGCGACGATAGATAAGGCACTGGCTTTTATGGATGCTTACCAAAAAGCGGGCGTCGATTCAGAGCGAGTATTGATCAAAATGGCGGCAACTTGGCAAGGCATCGAGGCGGCGCGCTATCTTGAGACTCAAAATATCCACTGCAACCTGACCTTACTGTTTGGACAACACCAAGCGATTGCCTGTGCAGATGCTGGTGTGACCCTGATATCGCCTTTCGTTGGCCGTATTCTAGATTGGCAAAAACGCCAACAAAGCCGTCAAAACGTACCGGCTTCTGATGACATGGGCGTACAGTCAGTCAAGCTCATTTATCAGTATTACAAACAGCACGGTTACCAGACGCAAGTAATGGGCGCCAGTTTCCGCTCTACCGAGCAGATTTTGGCATTGGCAGGTTGTGACTTACTGACTATAGCTCCCAACCTCATTGATGAGTTGGCAACCATGGATACCGAGGTAACTCGCCAACTGTCTCCAAGCATGTCGATGGATATGAAGGCGATGACTCAGGTAAGCTTAACGCACGAAGAGTTTAACGCTGCGTATCAGCAAGACAAGGTTACACAGGACTTGTTGCCTAAGGGTATTGACGGTTTTATCGGGGCGCGTGACGAGCTGGCTAAGACATTAGCAGCCATCCGCGGACAATAATAGCCACACGACAGAGCACGACGGATACTGGGCTGGCACAAAAGATATTTGCCTACTAATAGTAAGTTGGCTATCATTACCTACTTCAAATGACAAGAAGCAAGGCTTATATGAAACGGCTATCAATATTATTGGCAGGCAGTGCTTTAGCGATCAGCGCCCAGGCAGTCAACTGGGTAGAGGTGTCCGAGAGCAGCTCTGGATCAATTTTTAGTATAGATTTGGATTCTATTGAAAGCTCTGACATCAATATCATAGATGAAAAAGACGTCGAAAATATCACGGTATCTATCCTTAGAACCTATCCTAAAGACAAAGACACCAAGTCCGATGACCAGAAGGAAGAAAAAAGCAATATTGACCATAGTGAGCAGCAACTACTCATTTCATGTAAAGATGCCAGTTACTATAGACGAGCCTTTGTTAACTACGATGCTGAAGGCAAAGTAACCAAATCATGGCAGTCAGAAAAACCAATATTGACCACAAAAGACTTTAAAGTCACCACACCAAAGACAGTCGGTCGTACAGTGATAGAGCAGTCTTGTAAGGACTACGAACAAGACGAAGAGCAATAAATACAGCCTACTTAACACAGTACTAAAAAACATCAGTACAGTACCAAAAAAGCGCCCTGACATAGTATCAGGGCGCTTTATTATTTGGAGAATCGTTTAACTATATCGACAATACAACGTGTCTAGTAGTCAAAGAAATAGCAATTCATTTTAAGCTTTTAGTACCGTATAGACAGGTACTGGGAACTCGCCATGCAAATCGACCAAGTCCAATAACACTAGCGCACCGACCACAGTATGGTCAGCCGATTGACACAGCTCGTAAGCGGTAGTCAACGTACCACCAGTCGCCAAGATATCATCGACCAATAGTACGCGCTCAGGCGGTAGATTGTTTTGCATCTCAAGCGTGTCTTTACCATACTCCAGTGCATAGGCTTTGTTGGCAACAGGTGGCGGCAGCTTACCTGGTTTACGTAGCAAGATCATGCCTTTGCCCAGACGACCTGCTAGCATACTGGCAAATACAAAACCGCGCGCTTCCACTGCACCCAGACAATCTACCTCGTCCATAAGCCCTTCTGGCAAAGCGGCAAGTAGCGCATCGATAACAGCGTCAACATGACTGCGCAGTAACGGGGTAATGTCATAAAAATCAATGCCAGCTTTTGGAAAGTCTGGTACTGTGCGAATAATCTGCCAAAACGGATGATCAGTATTGAGCATATGTGACGTCTCATTGTTGGTAGCGGATGTGGCGGCGGCATTGGTACTCATGATGACCCTTAGCTTATGTATTTAGATGGTTTAGTTAGTTTAGATAAGACAACAACTGAATGATATATTAGCGATAAATGCTAAGCATTACTGTGAATTTAGCGGCGATTATTATAGCATAATTGGTTTTCGTATGGCGGGCTGGCGTCCAGTCTTGTTATTAAGCGCTAATAAGGTCGCGTATGTGATTGACTTGATAAAAGAAAAGTCATCTCAATATACAAGTGTAAACTTAACTATGAAAATTGCGGTTATATGCTAAACTACGTGCGTTTTTGCAGTCTAATATAATAGCTGTAATATTAAAAATGAGCGTTTATAGCACGCTGTAACTGTAATACTGGTAATGATCGATAGGACTATTTATGAAACGTTATGAATGTATTGTCTGCGGCTGGATATATGATGAGGCGCTTGGCTGCCCAGAAGAAGGTATCGCACCTGGTACTAAATGGGAAGACATCCCTGATGACTGGACTTGCCCTGAGTGCGGTGTCGGCAAGCTTGATTTTGAGATGCTTGAGCTGTAGTAGATGACCCTCTAATTAGGACACTTCATGACAAAATCAAATGACATCAATAGTGCCAAATTGCCTGAAACGCTAGATAACAATCTAGAAGATCATCTGAATAACTACCCTACTCCTGAGTGGCGCAAATTTGGGGAGCATCAATGGCGCGACTCTGACTTGAGTAAACACCTTCGTCAAGCAATGATCGACATCGGTGATGGTATTGAGTTGTGTGTCGAAGCTGGCGGTAACCCCAATAATCCGCCGCTGCTGATGATCATGGGGCTAGGCTCACAAATGATATTTTGGCCAGACAATTTTATTAAGCGCTTTATCGATGCTGGTTTTTTTGTGATTCGTTTTGATAATCGTGATATCGGCTTGTCTTCTAAAGTACAGATAGAAGGCTTGCCGCGTATTAGCCAGCTTAAAATGATGGTACGTCTACAGACAGGGCTGTCTAACAAAAGCACGCAGGTTGCTTATAACTTGACGGATATGGCTGAAGACACAGCACGTTTGATTAAAGCACTAAAGCTCGGTAAGACACATCTGCTTGGGGCTTCGATGGGCGGTATGATTGCACAAATCGTGGCAGCACGTTATCCGAGCTTAGTGCAGCGAATGGCGCTTATGTTTACCACGACCAATCGTGCGTTTTTGAAGCCGCCCAAGCCTAAACAGCTATATACCCTTATTAATCGTCCAGAGAGCCACTCTGAGCGTGATATCGTGCGTCATAGCGTTTGGTTTATGAAGACCGTTGGTACACCAGGTCATGTGAATGTGCGTATGGTGCGTGAAATCGCCAAGATTCGCTATCAGCGCAATTTTCACCCACTTGGTACAGTACAGCAGCTCAATGCTATCTTGGCATCAGGATCTATCAGTCGGTTTAGTAAGCAGGTCAAAGCACCGACGATTGTATTACATGGTAGCGCTGACGGACTCCTGCCTGCCTCGCAGGGTCGAGTCGTTGCCAAGACCATCCCTAATGCTACGTTCCATCTCATTGAAGGCATGGCACACGATATTCCAGAGTATTATCAGCCTTATATGGTTGACTTAATCAGTAATCATTTATCGAGCAACTAGCTTTAAAAACATCAATGTCAAAAAAAAGAGTGTAAAACCTATCGCTAACTCACAGGTTTTACACTCTTTTTTATTGCCTATTTAATCCTAGGGCGTGTCCTCAATTCAATCGATAGTTATCTAAATGGGTTAAAAATGACTAAATCTTGCCAAATGGCGTCAAATAGCTGACTAATATCTCGATATTATCTGCGCTATTTTCCTTGTTTGACTGCGATTTATCTCATTTTTATCACCATTTTTAAAATGAGGACACGCCCTAGTAATTGTATCAATCACAAGCAACACCAGCCCCTTCTTTATCAATACACATTTTATTCCCGTTCTTTAGGTTACCAATCCACGCCTTACCACCTGTAAATACAAAGGATGGTTTACCCTGATAGCTATCGTTAGCGTTCACACCACTATTAGCAAAGCGAAAAGGAATCACCAGCTCACCGCCTAAATTGACAAAGCCCCACTCTTCACCGATACGCACACCAGCATATTCCTCAGAGAACGGACGCACTTCGTCAAATGAGTAGGTAATCATAGTGACATTATTGTCATCGACGAAACCCCATTTGCCATCTTGCTGACGCGATTGAAGCGTCGTAAAACGCGCTGGTACAGACTGTGATGCTTTGCTAGATTTTTCGTTAGAAGAAGTAGATTTATTTACTGCCTGAGCGTCAGTCTGGGCATTTGGGTCATTCGCTGCATTGCCGTTTTTATCTACCCAACTGGTTGCACGGCCTTTGCGTACACGCGCCACCCCATTACGATAATTGTCGATATCATCAATCGCTGCAGAAAACGAGACAACAGTACTATTGGCTGTGTTAATCACACCATAGTTACCCTCTTTTTTTACCACGATACGTCCATCCGATACAGGGCGCGCCCAACCTTGACTCTCTGTCAATATATCGTACATGGCAGGCACCACTTCACGGCCCTGCATATTGAGATAACCGACGCGACTGTTGCGCAGTACAGGCAACAGACCGCCTGACAGTTTATCGGCATCGACTTTTTGATAACGTGACAAATCAACGACTCGTTTGCCTTTTTTATCGATTAACGCCACTGGCGCACCAAAATCTTTGATCGCCAAAAAGTAACTGCTACTGGCCGTGCAGGAGACGTTTTTGTAATAACTTTTTGGGATTTTACAACTGGCGGCGTGTGCGCTAGGCATCAAAAACAATGCGCTAGATAGCATCGTCACGACGACACTGTATCGCGATATTTTTGGTAGCAAGCCAGACAATGTATGTGGCTGTTTTTTTGATAGCAATCGTTGAAGCATAAATAAACCTAGACAAATAATATAGATTGTTTGGTATAACAAATCAGACGTTGAGTACATTATATCGTCAATCTACTATACATGTGTTGCAGCGTTAATGTCGCTTAAAGTGCTACACACATATCCTCCGTGCAGAAATATCACTTGTATACATTATGCGCTTTCCTACTCCTACGAATCGTCGCCCTGATACAAATTTTTTGATATAAGTACTATTACCCAACTGTCATAAGTCTATTTCTAAAAACGCAGCCATATCAAATACTTTGATTGTTTATTTGCGTCTAACATGCCCAATAATTTTCCGCATAGCGATAGTATTTGTATTCAGCATAATAAATTGTGGTTTTACCATTTCATTTTGCGTTTAAAACCACGACAATATGGCTCTATGTCAACATAAGTTCTGACATGATGCAATGATAATAAGAATGCTGTTATTCAAAATGCTGTTATTCAAATACTGTTATAAGGACAAATTATGGCTATTGCTTCAACGCGATCTGCACCTATTGGCTTAGTCATTGGTTGTATCATTTTTGGATTGGGCAGCTTAATTGTCGCTCACGTCGATATTGGTGGTTGGGCCATGTCGTTTTGGCGATTGGCTGTTTCTGGTATTGTATTTGCGGTATTGGCTAAGCTAATGGGCCAACGTATGCCCAAATCAAGACGTGCTATTTTTTATGCGCTATTATCGGGGGCGTTTTTAGGATTAGATTTGGCGCTGTGGCATGAGAGTATTTATGCGGTTGGGCCTGGTATTTCGACGCTGCTTAATAGTCTGCAAATATTTTTCTTGGCCGCGATTGGGTTTATGTATTTCAATGAGCGTCAGTCTATCGTACAGCTTATTAGTTTGTTTTTAGCCATGATAGGCGTAGCGATGATAGGTAGCCCTGAATTCGCACACAACAACGCGGCGACTTGGGGCTTTGTCACTGGTATTGTATCGGGTGCCATGTTAGCTGCATCAATGACATTTATCCGCAAAACGCATGACACTGAACCGACACCTATATTTATGCTAATGCAGCTAATCAGTATCGGTGGCGTCTTAGCCATGATTATACCGATGTTTGTATTTGACACAGGTAATATCCTACCCAACACATGGTCGGAGATTGGTTGGGTTCTTATCTACGGCACAGTGATGCAGTGTTTAGCATGGGGCCTGATTGCCTACTCTATTCCTAAGCTTTCTCTGGCACTGACTGGACTGCTATTATTGACTGAACCTATTGCAGCCCTTGTCATTGACTATAGTTGGCTGGACAAGCCGATTAATACTTTGCAGTGGAGTGGCGCACTACTAACGATGTTTGCTATTTACTTAGGCTCATTGAAACCAAAACCACGTGCCCTTCGCCGCTATCGGTTTTTTGCACGCTTTTATAAACGTAAATATAAATAATCTTGGCAATTTCATCCAATAAAAAGCGCCCATACTATCGATAGCATGGGCGCTTTTTGTTAGATGAGATATGCTTTGACCATCTTTATTTGACAGACTCAAACTTCAATCTCATAAGCATTACTTATTTCGCCTCAGAACTTTGGTTAAACAAGGCATTTAACACGATAGCAGCTAAAGTAGCAGTACCGATACCGCCTAAATCAAAGCCACCTAAATGCAAGCTAAAGTTACCAGTACCCATAATGACCGTCACTGCCGCGATGATTAGATTGCTGTTTTTACTAAAATCAATATGGTTATCGATCCAGATTTTTATCCCAGCAACCGTGATAAGACCAAAGACAACAATAGAAGCACCGCCCAATAGAGCCGCTGGGATGGTCTGAATGATCGCACCAAACTTTGGTGACAGTCCCAATATGATAGCAACCAATCCTGCTACGACAAATATCGTCGTGCTATATACTTTGGTAACCGCCATGACACCGATGTTTTCAGCATAAGTAGTAACACCTGTACCACCAAATCCTGCCGAAAAGGTCGTGGCTAAACCGTCCGCCAAAAATGCTCGGCCCATATAAGGGGTCACACGAGCCTTGGTCATGCCCTCTACTGCCTTAAAATGCCCTAGGTTTTCAGCCACCAAAATAAAGGCCACAGGTGCAATTAGAATAATAGCGCTCATCTCAAAGCGCGGCGTATGAATGCTTGGTAGTCCAAACCATGAAGCGGCAGCTACTGTACTAAAATCAATCGCTGTACCAAAGCCTAGAATATTGGTCATGACAAAGTAAGCAACGTACGACAGCACCAGACCGACGAGTAGCAACAGACGACGCAACATACCGCGAGTAAATACTGCCACACCACTAATGAGCAGTACGGTCAAGGTAGCCATCCAGGCATCGAACTGATTGGCAGACACGCCTTGAATGGTCACTGGCGCCAAGTTAAGACCGATAATCATGACAATCGCACCCGTCACGATAGGCGGCATCAAACGCTCAATCCAACCTGTACCTGTCTTCATCACTAGCAGACCAATCAATGCATAAATAATACCGCAGGCCATAATACCGCCTAGCGCAACATTTAGATTGTCATTGAATCCTGCGCCTGCGTAAGCGGTCACCGCGATGACTGGGCCGATAAAAGCAAAGCTTGATCCCAAGTAGCTCGGCATGCGCCCCCCGGTAATCATAAAGAACATTACCGTACAGATACCGGACATCAAGATAGCTAAGTTAGGATCAAACCCCATCAATAAAGGCGCAAGCACGGTTGCACCAAACATCGCAAAGGTATGCTGTATACCGAGCAATACGCTTTTTGACGGAGGTAGATAATCGTTGATACCGACTGGATCACGATCCAAGTCGCCCTTATAAGGACGCCATGTCGGGAACCAACGGCCATTTTCAAAATCTGGATTATGCGGATAATTGATAGCGGCTGAATCAACGCCTGCAGACTCCAAGGCATTTTGAGTCGATAGATCTTGAGCGCTATTGTCTGACGCTGATGAAGGGTCTTTTTGAGATGGCATGCGCGCTTGTCCTATGTGAGCTAAGCTAAAGTAATAGGCTAGAATAACTGATAAAATAAGAATATTAATAAATGGACATATTTCTAAGGACTTGTATAAATAGCAGAACGTTAAGTCTTTCTATCTATAATATGTCATCCTAATTCATTCATTTATGTTGTAATATGACAAACCAAAAGTATTATTTGGTATGATAGCCATATCTTGCTAGATGTATGAATACGGATGTGTCTGACTAAAAAATTCAGTCTTTTTTAATCCGTCTTATTTTACGATGATAACCAACTTACAGGATGTTACATAGTTGTTGACTGCGAGCATGATAACGGAGTTTCAAAATAAATAAAAGTTATTATTCAACTGCCCTCAGTGCTCATTTACCTTATAACCTTCATAAATAGTGTCTCGCGCCCACCTATCAATGGTGACTAGGAGCGATGGCTGTCTATTATATTTTTCATAAAAGCGCCCAATGCCATAGATAAAATAGGCTAAAGCGCTTAAAATTTTTGGTGACTTATTATGATCAGTGTTTTCGATTTGTTTAAAATCGGCATCGGCCCATCCAGTTCGCATACAGTCGGACCGATGGTCGCTGCAAACTTATTTTTGACCTCGCTAACTGAGCAGATGGAACTGACTGCTGTTAAGACCATTGAGATTGAACTGTATGGTTCTTTGGCGGCGACTGGAAAAGGCCATGCAACAGATACCGCTATCTTGTTAGGACTGCTTGGACATACGCCTAGCACGATAGATACACGTATGACCAGTAGCTACCTATCTCCTATCTTCTCTGACAAGATTCTCAATGTATCAGGCACGCATACGATTACTTTTGATACAGAACAAGACATCTACTGGTATGACGATACTGTGCTACCTTATCACCCTAATGCATTGACGCTACGCGCTATCTCAACTGAAGGCGTTCGCTATCAGCAGACTTATTATTCAGTCGGTGGCGGTTTTGTCATCAATGAAGAAGATGCAACTAACCCAGACGAAGATCATGCCAGCCCGACCATCGATAGAGTTCCCTACCCATTCAATAACGCAGCAGAGCTATTAGAGCAATGTCGTGAGCATGACTTGAGCATCAGCGAATTGGTACTGGCAAACGAATGTCACTTCCATGCCAAAGAAGAAGTATTTGCTTATCTAGATAGCATTTGGGAAGTGATGCAAGACTGCGTCAAACAAGGCTGTGAAAATGGCGGTATCTTGCCGGGCGGATTAGATGTAAAACGCCGTGCCCAAGATTTGCATACGCAGCTGTGTGCGGAAAAAGACCAACCTATCACCAAGACTGATAAGTTAGCAGCTATGGACTGGGTCGATTTGTACGCGCTCGCCGTCAATGAAGAAAACGCCAATGGCGGCAAAGTAGTCACAGCGCCGACCAATGGCGCAGCAGGTATCATTCCTGCCGTACTGCACTACTATCGTGACTTTTTGCCTAACTACAGCCAAGATGGCGTTCGTAAGTTTTTGCTAAACGCCACTGCTATCGGTAGCCTTATCAAGCAAAATGCTTCAATCTCTGGTGCTGAAGTTGGTTGCCAAGGTGAAGTTGGTTCTGCATGTGCAATGGCAGGCTCTGCACTGGCAGAAATCATGAATGGCACGCCAGCCAAATGCTTAAATGCAGCTGAGATTGGCATTGAGCATAATCTAGGCCTTACTTGTGATCCTATTGGCGGCTTGGTACAAGTGCCTTGTATCGAGCGTAATGCGATGGGTGCAGTTAAAGCAATCAATGCAGCACGTCTAGCCTGTAGAGGTAATGGTCAGCACTTCGTCTCTTTAGACAAAGCGATAGAGACGATGAAGCAAACAGGTGCCGATATGTCTGATAAGTATAAAGAGACGGCACGAGGCGGTCTGGCAGTCTATGCTGATAATAGAATTCCTACGGCAACGCGCGGCGTCAGTGTAAACTACAGTCAATGCTAATTTGACTTCTCGAGAAATAATTTACTGATAATAAAAACAACAAAAAGGCCTCTAACGAACTAGAGGCCTTTTTGTCATGTATAACTGCTTCTATAACTGTTTTATCGTCTATATATTACTAATATTATTCAGCAGTTTTTGATACCACTTCGTTTAGAATCCAAACTGGCTGCACTACATTTGAGCCTTCTGCTGTTACTGCTTCTTGGCGTACATCTAGGACATAACGATAGTTCGGCTCATAGGTAAAACCTTGAATATTACCATTCAGCGTAGTGTAGTTTTTCTGATAGGTCTGACGATACTGCAAACACTGTGATTCGACCATGCTGCCATCAGTAGCAGTTAAGTCACATACTGCTTTACGCGGTGCAATTTCCACTTCAAAACTTGGAATATTAACTACTTTTACATTCATAGGTTGTCCTTCAACAACCATCGTGCGCTCATCATCCATACTCATCGTAGAGCAACCAGAAAGGGCAAAAGTCGTCATCAATACTGCAAGTGCTAATTTCTTCATTATTCAATCCTCAGATAATTGTTATTGATTCTTTATTGATAGCTTAGTTACTGGCTTATTTATTGATTTAGCTAATAATTCATTGCTACTTAGATAAACTTATTGTTTTGAACACCTTATCTTGCTTTGCTACAAGCTAATAAGGTTGTTTGCTTTTTACTGAAACCAGTATAGGCCGCTATTCGTCTTACCCTCTATAACTGCTTTGTAAAGTAACGTCAGCTTTTGCAACTGATGTTAATGAAGCGTATTGAATAGCAGAGTTATTTGCTACTGAGCAGAAGTTTGACATTAAAAAGCCAAAACAAATATTGTTCTGGCTCTTATACAACTATGCAAATTCTGTTTTTTAAGAATGATCAGCTACGATAATCAGCGTTTATTTTGACGTAATCGTATGATAAATCGCAGGTATATACGGTATCACTGGCATCGCCACGTGCAAGGTCAACATGAATGGTAATCTCAGGTCGACTCATGACTGTTTTGCCCGCCTCTTCTGTATAGTCAGGTGCAACCCCACCATTTTGGCAAATCATTACCTCATCTAGATACACATCGACTTGCTCTGTATCTAGGTCTTCAATACCAGCATAGCCCACTGCTGCTAATATGCGTCCCCAGTTAGCATCACTGGCAAAGAATGCCGTTTTTACTAAGGGTGAATGTGCGACTGCATAAGCCACATCGCAGCATTCTTGCGTGGTTTGACCACCAGTCACCTTGACCGTCATGAATTTAGTAGCGCCTTCGCCATCACGCACAATCAGTTGTGCCAGACGAACAAACACATCAGCTAATGCATCAAGTACAGGCTGATAATGTGGATGCTCTGGACTATCAATCACCTCTGAGCTAGCAGCACCTGTTGCAATCAACACACAACAATCATTGGTTGAGGTATCGCCATCGACAGTAATTCGGTTGAAAGACTGCTCATTGATAGCGCTTAGCATTTCTTGCAGTAAGTCAGCGGTGATATTGGCATCTGTCGCCACATAGCCTAGCATGGTCGCCATATTTGGGCGTATCATTCCTGAGCCTTTAGACATACCAGTGACATGATAGCTAGTACCTGCTACATCAATTTTTTGGCTGGCTAATTTAGGAATAGTATCTGTCGTGCGAATGCCATTAGCAGCGGCTAGCCAGCTATCAGACGCTAGATTAGCCAATGCATTATCCAAACCTGCGATGACGGCATCACTATTTAACGGCTCACCAATCACGCCAGTAGAGAATGGCAATATCGTATTGGTATCTACACCGGCCTTGTCAGCCAATGCTGTACAGATATCAATAGCGCGGCGCTTGCCATCAGCGCCCGTACCTGCATTTGCGTTACCCGTATTGGTGACTAAATAGCGCGGACTAACCTTAACAAAGTGCTCACGCAATACTCGCACTGGCGCGGCACAAAAGGTATTTTTAGTGGTGACAACCGCAGTAGTAGCTTTATCCGATATTTCGATAACTACTAGATCATCGCGGTCTTTGTAGCGAACGCCTGCCGCTGTGGCACTGAGCTTGATACCATCGATAGGATAGATAACGTCAGGTACTGATACATTTCCAACAGCCATAATAAAATCCTTATTTCTCAATTTTTATCGTTATTTATGAAATACGAAGTAATAAATACTATAGTCAGTTCAAGACAGTTCAGATACAAGAAGAACTAGCTACAGCACTACAACCAACAGAATTAGCGAACTCAGCATCGTATCTAATTGACATGAGATTGACTATATATAGGTATCACCGTATATAAGTATCACGGTTTCTTTAGGTCAAATGCTGACCAAATCGGTGCATGGTCAGATGGTTTTTCCATAGCACGTAGCTCATAACTGATACCAGCATCGATACATTTATCGATTAAGTCTGAGGTACATAGGATATGATCAATACGTAACCCGCGCTTAGGTTCATCATTGAAGCCGCGACTGCGATAATCAAACCAGCTGTATAACTCGGTGCTCTCTGGATAATGCAGACGGTAAGTATCTGTCAGCTCACGTGACATCAATGCTGAATACCATTCACGCTCTTCTGGCAGAAATGAGGTTTTTCTATTTTTCAGCCAACGCTTAGCATTAACTTCACCAATACCAATATCGATATCTTCTGGTGCAATATTCATATCACCCATGACGATAATCGAACGACCTTCCGCTTTTAGCGTATCAATATAAGCCATCAAATTGGCATAATAAGCGCGCTTCATTGGAAATTTGGTCGGGTGATCTTGGCTCTCTCCTTGCGGAAAATACCCGTTAAGTACATCTACTTCACGACCTTCAAACTCATAACGTGCATGGATAAAGCGCTTTTGGGCTTCTTCATCTTCGCCAGGAAAGCCTTTTTGTACAAATACAGGTGCAGCTTTGGATAATAGTGCGACGCCGTAATGCCCTTTTTGCCCAAAATACTCGACGTGGTAGCCTAGGCTTTCTATATCGCTAAGCGGAAATTGATCATCATGAACCTTGGTTTCTTGTAGGCCCATGACATCAGGATCGATTACCTCGCGCACCGCCTCGAGCTGATGCTGACGTGCACGGATACCATTAATGTTAAAACTGACAAAACGGGTCATAAACTGTCCTATACTGATTGGTTAGAATATAGCGCTCTATAAATGGGTGAAATATAAACGACTATGATAACAAATGTAAGCGGTTCTAGCGGTTGCATGGCCTGATATCTTGAGCTAGAGTAACTATATTGTAAGCACTATCTATTATTGGTCTATCTGAAACACTTTTATTCAACAATACTTATTAAAAATATCGAGCATCGCTATGACAACAATTAAGCAAAAAAATACGACATCAGCCATGAATGATGACACCAAACCATTATTTGCTAAAGATTATAACGTCTATATTAACCATACTGATGCTGGCGGTATAGTCTATCACGCCAATCACTTGGTGTTTTTTGAAAACTGCCGACGCGACTGGTTTACTGAACTGGGCTTAAATGGGTACTTTTTACAGACTGACAGTGGTGAAGTACAGCATTTTGTCGTGAGTCAGGCGGACTTGCAGTACAAAAGAGCCATTCTATTAGATGAGGTAATTAGCGTACGTATTGATAAAGTTGAGCTAAAACCTGCCAGCATCATATTTTATCAAAGTATATATCGCAATCTACCAAATCATGGCACTACCGAAACAGATGATAGCCAGCTACTAAGCAGCACCAAAATCGTTATTGCCTGCGTACAAAACCTTGTCAAACCAGAGCCAATGAGTAATGACGAAATAGACAGCGATAAACCAAATACTGCCGCGACAACGCCACCAATGCGTCCTATTCGCGTACCAAAAAAACTGCGCGTTACGATCGAACAAGCTATCGACGAGCAAATGCATGGTCAGCAGTAGAACTGCTATGAGCATAGATACGGATAGCGTGTTGCTTGAATTTGATAACCTATGGGTACATAGCCAACGGACGATAAATGCTCAAAGCATTAAAAATAGCAAAGAAGCCTCGAATAAAATCTCTATGCCGTCTAGTATTTATCAAAAATGGGCAAGCACGCTAACCGCAGACGCTTCACTGGATAAAGAGCTATCAACTCCTGATCGAACGCTAATAAGCGGTGCAAGCGGTACGCTATTGTCAGGGCAAGTTACTGTTTTGACAGGAGCGTCTGGTAGCGGTAAATCAGTACTATTGCGAATATTGGCAGGATTATTGCCAATGAGCAGCGGTACTGTTCGTTTGGATGATGGCACGTCGAGTAATGTTTATCACGATATGCATGAGACTGCATCTATACGGTGGCGCAAGCAGGTCGCCCTACTCGCTCAGCATCCACAGTTGTTAGATGGCAGTGTCCTTGAAAACTTACAAATGCCTTATCAATTACACGCTCACCAATCGCAGACTTTTGATAGAGACTGGCATATCGCTCAACTTGAACACTTAGATAGAAGTGCAGATTTTTTGCAACAAGACGCCAAGCATTTATCTGGTGGCGAGCGCCAACTGGTCAATACATTGCGCCTATTGCAACTCAGTCCACAAGTGTTATTGCTAGATGAACCAACTGCTGCTTTGGACATGGACACTTCAGCACAGCTAGTCAACTTGCTCATCAACTGGTTGCACGCAGATGCACAGCGCACACTCTTATGGGTGACCCACGACACAAAAGATATCATGCCTTTGGCAAATAGACATTGGCATATGCAAGTAGGTGTACTCACCGTAGACTCTTGAAGAACTTTTATTCAAGAATACTTAATTAAATAATTAAGTCGTCGCTTAGTTGCTCAGACAATTTAGCACGTTAATAACCTTAATCCTCACCTTGTATTATTACCATAATTACTTCCTAAATAAGCTCATACGAGTGGTACGAATGATATGCAAATTTTTCTCACTTATGGTGATATCGCTCTTGCTAGCAGCCTAATTATCATCGTACTGCTCATCTCTTGGCGCTTACGTTTAAAGCTCAGCAAGACCCTTTTGATAGCGGCATTTCGTACGATTATACAGCTTAGCTTTATTGGGCTGATACTGGCGTGGATTTTTGCACGTGAACAATGGTATGAAGTACTACTTATCTTAACGGTCATGACTCTAATTGCAGGAAGTGCCGCCAAAAATCGCGTTAAACGCAGCTATAAGGGATTATTGACAGATACGTTATTGGCAGTCGGTATCTCAGCAATACTAGTAACGACGATTGCGATTATAGCGATTTTGAATGTGCAGCCTTGGTATACACCGCAATTCATTATTCCTATATTGGGTCTGATATTAGGGAACTCTTTGACTGCCATTTCGTTGACGAGCAATCAATTGATTGAATCCTTTCATGAGCAATCTGGACGTATCGAAATGATGCTCAGTCTATCTGCTAAGCCATTCGAAGCCGTCCATGAGCAGATAAAAGCAGCTATTACTAATGGCATGACTCCAACTTTAAACTCTATGCTAGTCGTCGGTATTGTTAGCTTACCAGGCATGATGACGGGTCAAATCCTAGCGGGCGCCGATCCCACTCAAGCCGTACGCTATCAAATAGTCACTATGTTCCTGATATGTGTCAGCAGCACGCTTGGCTGCACCATCAGCGCCTTACTTATTTATCGAAGATTCTTTAATAAAAAAGATCAATTCATTTTACCGCAATAATTTTGGCATCTACATTCCTTTGTGTTTTATCAACTCACCAACATTAATTATCTAATCCTTCATTTATGAGATAACAAATTCAATATATTCTTATAAGTTAATATATGTACTGCTCAGTATCGCTTCCTGTTATTGTTTTAGACTAAATTCATGCTAATGTATTGCTCAAATGTATCGTTTTTTTGATGCTTTATTTGTAAGCAGCAGATAAATAGTTTTAGAACGAGCATTATTTTTATTATTGAACTTTTTATTTATTTGTTTTATTTAATGCTTTATCTAAATGTTTATTAAATAAAATGCTGTGACAGCAGCAAAAAAACTAGCTATTAATCAATAGACAGGGATGCTATTGAATACGGTAGATACCACTTAAATCAGTAGTGGTTTGTACCATTGATAGATTGACAACTACCTTTTCAAAACACTTTAGCCTATATCAAATCGCAAGGATGCTAACTATGATATCGAACAAACCTTGGCTTTCTCAATATCCAGCCGGTGTGCCAAAAACCATTAATCCCGATAGATATAGCAGCATCATGGAGCTGTACGAAGAATGCTTCGATCGCTTCCGTGGGCACCCAATGAGCATCTGTATGGGAGTGACTCATACCTATGGTGATATCGATAATGCTTCGATGGCAGTCGCTGCTTGGCTACAGAACCAAGGCTTGCCAAAAGGCAGTGTCGTCGCTTTGATGATGCCAAACGTTCCACAGTATCTGCCAACCATGATTGGCATTTTGCGTGCAGGCTACGTTTGCACCCCTGTTAATCCTCTATATACTGGCCGAGAGTTACGCCATCAGCTTAACGATTCTGGTGCTCAAGCAATTTTTGTGGTTGATAACTTTGCCCAAGCGCTTGAGCAAGTCATTGAAGAAACGGCTATCAAACGTGTCATCCTATCGAAAATGGGCGATATGATGGGTTTGAAAGGTATTTTGGTCAATACAATTATTCGTCAGGTCAAACGCTTAGTACCCAAGTACAATCTCAATGACCCTAAATACCATGTCACTAAGCTTCCTGAAGTATTGAAAAAAGGTAAAAACCTACCTTTTCAGCAACCAAAAATGTCTTTGGACCAAAAAGCATTTTTGCAATACACAGGTGGTACCACAGGACTTTCGAAAGGCGCTATTTTGTCACAGCGTAATATCGTAGCAGCAGCGATGCAATCAGAAGCATGGACTCGCCCTATCACGTCAGAAATCAACGAAGTGTATATCAATATGGTGATGGCACTGCCGTTGTATCATATTTTTGCATTTATGCTTAGCCTACTTGGTATGCGTTCAGGCTATACCTTTATACTAGTACCTAATCCACGTGATATTCCTGGATTTGTTAAAACCTTGTCAAAACAGCCGTTCCATATTTTCCCTGCGGTCAATACCCTCTTTAAGGGATTGCTCGATAATCCAAACTTTAAAGATTTGGACTTTAGCGCTTTGCGTATCTCACAAGCTGGTGGTATGGCGGCTACTGAGCAAACTGCGAAGCGCTGGTTAGAAGTGACTGGCTGCGCGATGATCGAAGGTTGGGGTATGACAGAAGGCGTTGCCGTCGGTACCGCCAACGTTATTACCAATCGTGAGTTTAATGGTACTATCGGTGTACCAGCCCCTGGTGTCGATGTCATTATTATCGATGAAGATGGCAAGCATGTAGGTTTAAACGAAGGGGGCGAGCTATGTATTAAAGGCCCTAACGTAACCTCTGGATATCTCAATAGAGACAGTAGTGCTGATTTTACTAGTGATGGTTATTTCCGTACTGGTGATATCGTCAGCATGGACGACAAGGGTTATATTAAACTGCTAGATCGTAAGAAAGACATGATCTTGGTTTCAGGATTTAATGTATTCCCGAACGAAATTGAATCTGTGATGCTTGACTGTGATGGTATTCTTGACTGTGCGGTAATTGGCATTCCTGATAGTCATCAAGGTGAAGCGGTTAAAATATACGTAGTACCTGAAGACAATAATGTTACCAAAGAAGTGATTACAGATTTTGCGCTAGACAATCTAACGGGTTATAAGTGTCCACGCCACATTGAGTTTGTGAGCGACCTACCAAAAAGTAATGTCGGTAAAGTACTGCGTCAAAAATTGCGTGAAAAACACAATGCAGACTACCCGCAAGTATAAATAGAGACAATTTTTAAAAAATTCTAAAAACATGAATTTATTTTTACTAAGGGCATCTTACAGTAATTGTAAGATGCCCTTTTGTATATTTATTTTCTGTCATTCAACTATAAAATTTCTCTATTATAATTACTACAAATCTACTTTTATATCCAATTATATGACATTTTTTGAATAAATTTCATGTTAATTACTTGATAAGAAAGTAAATTATTTGTCTAGGTATTTTCTGATTATTCAACATATATTATTTCATTTATCAAATTTAACTGTAAACTATCAAGTTCTTGTATAAGAATAACAGACACGGTTGTAGTTATGTTAATGTATTGCCAAAATGTGTCACTATACTTTCTGTTATTTTGATCTTATATAGTTATGACTAATATCGATTGATTAGCAGCATTACTAGTAGCTATTTTCATTACCAAAACATTAATTGGTTTTTTAATCTGATGAGATATTTATGCTCTGTGATTAAATCAAACTTTATAAGGGCCCCGTATTTTAGCAGTATGTGAACATATAGGATAGCACTCGACAATTTCTTGCTAATGGAACAGCGATTTAAATTGTTGACATGGATGTGACTACTTTTTTATAGAGCCTTAATTTATTTTAATATTTAAGGACGCTAATCATGACTGTAGATAAACCTTGGCTTGCTCAATACCCGGAAAACGTACCCAAGACGATTAATCCTGATCAGTATGAAAGCCTCATAGAGTTATATGAAGAGTGTTTTAACCGCTTTCGTATGCATCCGATGACTATCTGTATGGGTGTTACGCATACTTATGGTGATGTTGATAACGCTTCACTGGCAATAGCAGCATGGTTACAGGCTCAAGGTTTACCTAAAGGTAGCGTGGTGGCTCTCATGATGCCAAACGTTCCACAATACCTACCGACTATGATTGGTATTCTGCGTGCAGGTTACGTTTGTACACCTATCAATCCATTATATACAGGCCGTGAGCTGCGTCATCAATTGAATGACTCAGGTGCTCAGGTTATCTTTGTCGTTGACAACTTTGCTCAAGCACTTGAGCAAGTTATTGAAGAGACCAATATCAAACGTATCGTGCTATCGAAAATGGGCGATATGATGGGTCTGAAAGGTATTTTGGTCAATACAGTCATCCGTCAGGTCAAACGCTTGGTTCCAAAATACAACCTGAACGATCCTAAATACAATGTCACTAAATTCCCTGAAGTATTGAAAAAGGGAAAAAACCTACCTATTCAAGCACCAAAAACTACCCTACAACAAAAAGCGATCTTGCAATATACAGGTGGTACGACTGGATTATCTAAAGGTGCTGTCCTAACACAACGTAATGTCGTTGCTGCTGCTATGCAATCAGAGGCATGGTATCGCCCTGTGACCTCAGGTATAAACGAAGTATACATCAATATGGTTATGGCCTTACCGCTGTATCATATTTTTGCCTTTATGCTGAGTTTGCTCGGTATGCGTTCAGGTTATACCTTTATCCTAGTACCTAATCCGCGCGATATGCCAGGGTTTATTAAAACGTTATCAAAACAACCGTTCCACATCTTCCCTGCTGTGAACACTCTATTTAAAGGTTTACTTGACCAGCCAAACTTTAAAGACTTGGACTTTAGCTCGCTACGTATTACGCAAGCAGGTGGTATGGCGGCAACCGAGCAAACCGCAGCACGTTGGTTAGAAGTAACTGGCTGCCCCATGGTTGAAGGTTGGGGTATGACTGAAGGCGTGGCTGGTGGTACTGCCAACGTTATCACTGACCGCAAGTTCAACGGTACTATTGGTATACCTGTACCGAGTGTCGATATTATCGTGGTTGACGAAAACGGTGAGCGTGTTGGCATGCATCAAGCAGGCGAGATGTGTATCAAAGGTCCAAACGTCATGTCAGGATACTTTAATAAAGACAATAGCAATGACTTTACTCGCGATGGCTACTTCCGCACTGGCGATATCGTTAGCATGGATGAGAAAGGCTACTTTACTCTACTAGATCGTAAGAAAGACATGATCTTAGTTTCAGGCTTCAATGTATTCCCGAATGAGATCGAGTCAGTTATGCTCGATTGTGATGGCATCGTCGATTGTGCTGTGATCGGTATTCCTGATGAAAATCAAGGTGAAGCGGTTAAAATTTACATCGTACCTGCCGATAATAACGTCACTAAAGAATTCATTAAAGAATTTGCGCTGGACAATTTGACTGGTTATAAGTGTCCACGTCATATTGAGTTTGTTAGTGAACTACCAAAGAGTAATGTTGGTAAAATACTACGTCAAAAACTTCGTGAACAGCATATGTCAAATAATCCTCAAACGTTGTAATACTTGCCCTGCTATTTAGAGTAAATAAAAGAAGAAGCCCACTATTATTGTAGTGGGCTTCTTCTTTTCAGCATTAAGAAAACCGATTTGATTAGCTTAGTTTATTCATTACCTGTAATGGCAAGTGCTTCATCGCATGACTGACCATAGACCAAGGCAGGCTCGGCACACAGGCTTCATCCACACCCGCTTCGATAGCCGCGACAATTGCTTTAGTACCAGTATCTGTATCGACTTCAAATGGCAATGGCTTAGAGCCTTCGTTGATTTCAGTGCGAATATAACCTGGGTAAATTGTAGAAACTTTGATAGGAAGATTGGTCAAAAGCATATCAGCACGAATGCCTTCTGCTAAATGGGCCAAGCCAGCTTTACTTGCACCATAGGTTGTCAGATGCCTAGGCAATCCACGCATGGCTGACATGCTCGATATCACGACCAAATGCCCACTATTCTGAGCACGGAAGATATTCATAGCGGCTTCACACTGTGCCAGTGCTGCTACAAAATTGACATCAGCAGTGCGACGGTTGGTTTCAAAATGCCCTTTACCAATGCGGCGACTATCACCAATACCTGCATTAACCACTACTCGCTCAATGCTACCGAAATCATCTGCAAAAGCATCAAACACTTGAAAAACCGTATCATAATCACTTACATCTAGTGCTTGGTATTCGACTCGAATATTAGGATACTTGTCCATCATTTCCGATTTTAGATGCTCTAAACGATCAGTGCGACGCGCACATATGGCCAAGTTGTAGCCAAGGCTAGCAAACAGTCTGGTCATACCCTCGCCCAGACCTGAACTAGCACCTGTGATAAGCACCGTTTTACCTGTGCCTACTTGCTGCTTACTCAGGTCTTTTAGATAGCTTGCAGGTCGAACCGCGCCTACTATCTGGTTTTTGCTATGGCGCGCACTTTTAGCAACCAATTTTATTAATTTATTTTGCATGTACCATCCTTTGTATATCGATATTGTACAGAATCAAATTGGTAACTTTTTAGTATAAACGTCGATAAGGCTTATACTTTAAACAGATATGACACTACATTATTCGCAAATCATATGTAAATTTATCGCCATGTCACGAATGGTTTACCATCAGAGAATAAATGACTGTATTCATTCAAAGACAATAAGCGAGAACTTTGATTCTTTAAAGTAATAGAGGTCACACCCGTATTAACCAAGCTTTTATTCAACTGATAAGCAGTCTGACTGCCTTGTCGCAATAACTGAGCAGTGATTGCAGCAATGACACCGCCTGAAGTGAATACAAGCACGGTGCTGTCCTGATCTAAGCTCATACTTGCTACTTTTGTACGTACTTGTTCAAGGGCTTGCTGTGCACGATCATTAAACTGTGGCCAACTTTCAAGATAATCTTGATCATTGTCACCAGCATGCCAACGTCGCATCGCTTGATCAAATAGCTCTGCCAGTCGGGTGGCTGGGGATTCTGCTTTGGCGATTTCAGCTGAGATGTCAGATCGATTACCAGATGCCTCTGCTGACTTAACAAACACGTCTTTATGATTAAACTCATCAAACTGCGGCAGAATATAACTATCAGGCTGATCAAAGTTGATTACAGGCGCAGTAGCTATGCCATTGCTATTATTAACATGTACAGACGATTGGTAACGCTCCCAAAAATGACGTGCTGAGTCTTGCTGCCGAACCAACCTACCGGTAAATATGGCATCAATACGGCGCTGTGTGGCTGCATAGTGCTGACCTAACATTTGGGCTTGGACAGTGCCTAGTTCTGAGAGTTGATCATAGTTTTCTTGTCCAAAAGACGCTTGGCCATGACGTGCTAAAAGTATGGTTGTCATAAATTCTTACCTTTTATCATATTTGCTAAAGTACGGTTTGCTGAATGCTTACGCTTCAGGAGAGTCAGGTGCTTTTGCAAAATAACCTTTTGGTAAAATACTTTTGACCACTTTTTGAACAGGGCTTGGTAACTGCTCGATAGCAGCAGCATCTACGCCTATGTCTTCTAAATGCGGTTGTACATGCGCATTGAATAAGGCTTCGCCTTCATATTGCGCAATTAGTTTCAAACATTTAGCATGCATGACATGTATAACGAGCCAAGCGTTTTTGAAAGCTGGATTGGTAGTTTGCTTATGATAATAACGATAGTAGATTTGCTGAATAATGCCTGAGAGGCGGAACAATCCAAACACTTCATAAAAGGTCCAATTATCTATCTCTAAACCAGACTGTTTTAGATAATATTCAACCACTTCATCGCGCGTCATCATGCCTTCTACATGTGTTGGCTGACGACGGAACTGCTGCATGATAATATTATCATCTTCTTCAATCCAGTAAGCCAATGCACTACCCAAGTCCATCAATGGATCGCCAAGGGTTGCCATCTCCCAGTCGAGCACGCCAATAACTTTGGTCGGCTCATCCGCATCAAGTATGACATTGTCAAAGCGCCAATCATTATGAATGATACAAGTTTTGCTATCAGCAGGCGTATGCTTAGCAAGCCATTGTCTAACCAGTGCAAAGCTTGGTACGTTTGGCGTCTTTGCTTTGACATAACGTTTATCCCAACCACTGATCTGGCGTTCACAGTAACCTTCACCGCGGCCCAAATTGACCAAATCAGGATGCTCGGTATAGTCTATCTGATGTAACTCTACCAAAGCGTCTAATACATTGGTGCAAAGCAGACGCGTTTGCTCAGGATTTAGATCGATACCTTCTGGTAATTCTGCACGAGGGATAATACCTTCCATCCGCTCCATTACATAAAAATCAGCGCCGATAACAGCTTCATCCGTACATAGCGCAATCATCTCAGGTACATAAGGATAAGCATCTTTTAAAGCTTTTTGAACGGTGTACTCACGCACCATGTCATGGGCAGATTTTGCCTTGGTACCTTTTGGTGGACGACGTAATATGAGGTCTTGGTTTTTATCTTCACCCTCATACTGTAGTCGATATGTCCAGTTTGATGCGCCGCCTGAGAACTGAGTGACTGTAGGCTCGCCTACCACGTCGACACCTTGACCGCGAAGCCATTCACTGACTGCTTTGGCATCAAGCTCTTCACCCTCGCGTACGGCACCGCCTTTGTCTAGTACTTTATTATCAGTTGCCATGAGACATTCCTTATCATGTGGTCATTTATTTTTATAACAGATATGCGAGCTAGTTCTCAATTCAGTTTATCTCACTCTTCTCACTATTTTTGAAATAAGGACTCGCTTTAGTGATGAAAAATTCACTACTAAGTCGTTAATAGTGAATTCTTAATTAGTTTGTTGATTGGTTTATTCTTGATAGTTGCGTGAGCAAATCAAAACTAACTCACACAACCGTTTGTTAAGATGAAACTTAAGGCTAAACTTTGTCAGATTTAGCAGAACGACTAAAGCCCTGACGTTTCAGTTCTAGCTTAGCAATCATGGTTTTATGTACTTCATCTGGACCATCTGCTAAACGTAGTACACGTGCTTGCGCGTAGAAATTCGGTAGCAAGGTATCTTGGCAGACGCCCATACCACCATGAATCTGAATCGCCATATCGACGACTTCTTGTAGCACAGTTGGCGCCACTACTTTGATAGCAGAGATTTCAGTCAATGCGGCTTTGGTGCCCTGAGCATCCATTTTTTGGGCGGCGTACAATGTGAGCAAGCGTGCTTGGTCGATTTTGATACGGGCTTCGCTGATACGCTCAAAGTTACCACCCAATTGTAGTAATGGCTTACCAAAGGCAGTACGTGACATACCACGCTTGACCGCTAATTCAAGAGATTTTTCGGCAGCACCGATGCAGCGCATGCAATGATGAATGCGGCCTGGTCCTAGACGACCCTGTGCAATCTCAAAACCCTTACCAGGTCCACCAATAAAGTGGCTGACTGGCACACGCACATTCTCGAAGCTAATCTCACCATGACCGTGCGGTGCATCATAATCGCCAAACACTTTGAGCATGCGTTTAATATTCACACCCGCTGTATTAACTGGTACCAGTACCATCGAGTGCTGATGATGACGGTCTGCGCTTTCATCCGCGGTATAGGCCATCACAATTAAAATATCAACCGCAGGATCACCCAGACCTGATGACCACCACTTGCTACCATTGATGACAATCTCATCACCATCGACCACAGCAGTTGCTTGCATATTAGTGGCATCGCTTGACGCCACATCAGGCTCAGTCATACAAAACACTGAGCGGGTCTCACCTTCTAATAGCGGCGTGAGCCATTTGTCTTGCTGTTCTTGCGTACCATAGCGCCATAATAGCTCCATATTGCCGCTGTCAGGCGCATTGCAGTTAAACACATGCGGCGCGAGCAAACTGCGACCCGTCAGCTCTGCAATCGGTGCATAGTCAGTGACTGAAAGCCCTGCACCTAACGTATCGTCAGGTAAGAATAAATTCCATAAACCCTCCTCGCGTGCTTGTTTGCGTAGGTTATCATAAGCGTCTGGCCACTCCCAGTTTTCCCAATTACCATCAGGATTTTTCTTATGACATTCTTCCCAGAATTGGGCTTCGATGGGCTCAATATTCGTTTCAATGAACGCTTTGACTTTGGCATGCATGGCTTGACCATGTTCTGTTGCGGTAAACATTAAATTGTCGTTAGACATAAATGACTTCCTTTTCTTTATTGATTGTCTAAATCGGGTTTTGACAAAAAGCTCTGCTAGATCTTTAATGCGAGCCTTAGTGTACGGACGTATACTGTTTTCTGTATCCTACATTTATAACACAGCGTTTATGATTAAACAGCAAAAAGGCGCGACCCGTTAGGACACGCCTTTTACAAAATACAAACAGTGTATTGCTGAATATATGACCGCTAAAATACTAGCTATCAGACATCATAATGATATCTAACACTATTTTAGAATATTCAAACGGCTGTTTAGCTCAAAACGTGCAAGCGCGTCTGGCAGTTTGTCCACTGCCATACTGAGCGTTGCTTCTGCTGCTTGCGCAAGGCCTAGCTTCTCTGCCAGCGTCGGCTTCTGACGTGAATGTAATGCGTACACTTCGCTGTTTTCCATACGTTCTAGAATGTAGCTGTCAGAGGTTTGCAAGCTGTCAATCAGGTTAAGCTTTAAGGCATCTTCGCCATACCAGTGCTCACCTGTGGCTACTTTGGCAACATCCAACGTTGGACGATAAGTATTGACAAAGTGCTTGAATAACTCGTGCGTCTGCTCTAACTCTTCTTGGTATTTGGCACGATCTTCGGCATCATTTTCACCAAATACAGTCACCGTACGCTTATAGTCGCCCGCGGTAAACATCTCATAATCGACGTCATGATTTTTGAGCCATTTATGAAAGTTTGGCAATTGTGACACCACGCCGATTGAGCCAATGATAGCAAATGGCGCTGCCACGACATTGTCTGCCACGCACGCCATCATATAACCGCCGCTCGCCGCCACTTTGTCGACGCAGACCGTTAGCTTTAGGCCAGCGTCCTTTAGACGAACCAATTGCGCGGCTGCCAAACCATAACCATGTACCAAACCGCCGCCTGACTCGAGGCGTACGATCACTTCATCGCCTTTATTTGCGGTACTAATTAAAGTACTAATTTCTTCACGCAAATGTTTGACCGCAGTTGCTTTGATATCACCGTCAAAATCGAGCACAAAAACTTGCGCCTTGTCATCAGGATGTTTTTTCTTATTTTTAGTTTTTGCTTTCAATGCCTGCTTGGCTTTTTTTGCCATTGTTTTTTTGAATGCTTTAAGCGCAGCTTTGCCTTGGGTGGCTTCCATCAAATCTTCGCGACGCTGCTTTTGCGCTTCATTTAAATGTCTTACTTTTAGCTCAACAGGGTTTTTTTGTGGATGAAATAGCATGATTACAAATCCTCAAGTCAGTAGGTATATCAACATAGATGTTTTTATTCAGGTACGGTTGATATGCGCACGCTCGCTGGTATTTTCAAGCAAAATGACAATATTTAACCTAATATAGATATCGCTCAATAAATACAGCCGATACCAATGCATGGCTACGCTTTGATTGAACTCAGCCGGTTGTATAACAAAGGTAGATTAGGCATAATATGCGTTTATATCAAATTTTCTGCAGCCAACGTGATGACCATATGTCTTGATCGCGTTGTTTGTGTGTTTTTTTGGCAAATCGCTTGAAACGCACAGCAATGGCTGCATTATTGTACTTCGAATTGGGCTGATAACTGGATAACAATATTATGACGCAAAGCACTATGACGCAAAGCGAATACCGAGACGAATATTGCGGAGCTGTAACTGAGAGCTTGCTTGAGCAAACCATTAGTATCGTAGGCTGGGTACATCGTCGTCGTGATCACGGTGGCGTGATTTTCTTAGACATGCGTGACCGCGCTGGTATCTTGCAGGTAGTAGTCGATCCTGATACACCAGAAGCTTTTGCAACCGCTGATGCGGTACGTCCTGAATACGTACTAAAGATCACTGGCCGCGTACGTCGCCGTTATGAAGGTACTGAAAATAACAATATGACCAGTGGCCAAATTGAGCTATTGGGTAAAGAGATTGAAGTACTGGCCAAATCTGAAACCCCGCCATTCCCGTTGAATGACGAAAAAACGACCGTATCAGAAGACCTACGTCTAAAGTATCGCTACCTCGATATGCGCCGTCCGCAAATGCAAGAGCGCATGGTGTTCCGTGCCAAGGCGACTTCAGCGATTCGTCGTTATTTAGACGATCATGGCTTTTTGGATGTTGAGACGCCTATCTTGACTCGTGCAACACCTGAAGGTGCGCGTGATTATCTTGTGCCATCACGTACGCGTCCTGGTAACTTCTTTGCCCTACCGCAGTCGCCACAGCTGTTCAAGCAATTATTGATGGTGTCAGGTTTTGACCGTTATTATCAAATCGCTAAATGCTTCCGTGATGAAGATTTACGTGCCGATCGTCAGCCTGAATTTACACAGGTCGATATCGAGACGTCTTTCTTGAACGAAGAAGAGATCATGAACATCAACGAAGGTCTTATCAAGCATTTGTTCAAGACCATGATGGATGTTGAGTTCGAGCAATTCCCTCGCATGACTTACTTCGAGGCAATGCGTGATTATGCATCAGACAAGCCTGACTTACGTATTCCATTGAAACTGGTTGACGTTGCAGATTTGATGAAAGACGTTGACTTCAAGGTATTTGCTGGCCCTGCGAACGATCCTAAAGGTCGTGTCGCTGCCCTACGCATTCCTGGTGGCGCATCATTAAGCCGTAAGCAAATCGATGCTTATACCAAGTTTGTTGGTATTTATGGCGCACGCGGTTTGGCTTATATTAAGGTCAATGACGCTAGCAGTATCAACAATGGTGTGGATAAAGAGTCTGGCCTACAGTCTCCAATTATCAAAAATATGACTGATGACGTGCTTGTGAGCTTGATCGAGCGTACTGCTGCAGAAGATGGTGACATTATCTTCTTTGGTGCAGATAAAGCCAGTGTCGTGAATGATGCAATTGGTGCATTACGTCAAAAAATCGGTCTAGATCTTGAAATGACGACTTGTGAATGGGCACCACTTTGGGTGACCGACTTCCCAATGTTTGAAGAGACTGACGATGGTCGTTGGACGTCGATGCATCATCCGTTCACTAAGCCTAAAGGCTCAGTTGAAGAACTGAAAAACAACCCAGAGTCTGCCCTTTCTATCGCTTATGACATGGTATTGAACGGTACTGAGATTGGTGGCGGTAGCTTACGTATCAACACTTATGATATGCAGCAAGCTGTACTTGAAGCCTTGGGTATTGGTGAGCAAGAAGCTGAAGACAAGTTTGGTTTCTTACTTGATGCTCTAAAATTTGGTGCGCCACCGCATGGCGGCCTAGCATTTGGTTTGGATCGTTTGATTATGTTGATGGTAGGCGCAAGCTCTATCCGTGACGTTATCGCCTTCCCAAAAACCAAAACAGCTGATTGCCCATTGACCCAAGCACCTGCTGGCGTTGATAGCAAACAATTACGTGAGCTTGGTATCCGTGTGCGTGAAAAAGCACAAGCTGATACCAGCAAGCCTGCTGAATAAATCGCTTAATGATGCGCGGTTGCTGTCTACAGTGCTTGTTACGTGATTCATTACCATGTGAGTGGTCATGAATCCGTATCATATTTTCAAAGTCGTGCCATTGTCTGTATTGCAGATGCTGGCACGTTTTGCCGCTTGGGTTATTATCAAGATACCCAGTCTAAGTATCATGCGTACCATTCAGATCAATATGGCGCTGATTACTCATACACTGTCTGAGCAGCAAAAGCGAGCGTTGACCAAAGACATTATTTATCATCAATGTCTGACCAGTATTGAATCTATAAAAAGCTGGGCGATGCCACCTGAGTGGAGTATCGCTCAGATTCGTGATGTCCATAATAAAGACATTTTTTTAGAGGGTCTTGCCAATCCAAATGGTATGCTTGCTATCGTCCCGCATCTCGGCACTTGGGAGATGATGAATGCTTGGCTCAATCAGTTTGGTGCGCCAACCATTATGTATAAGCCAGTTGACGGCAAATTCGCTAATGAGTTTATCCTTCAAGGACGAGCGCGACTTAATGCCACTTTGGTACCTACTGATGGTAGCGGCGTCAAAGCCGTGTTTAAAACGCTCAAGCAAGGTGGTTTTAGTATTGTACTGCCCGACCACGTTCCAGAGCCATCAGGCGGCGTTGTCGTTCCGTTCTTTGGTATCGAAACATTGACCAGTACACTTGCTTCCAAACTGGCCAGCAAAACCAAATGTGCGCTAGTTGGCTTATCTTGTATTCGCCGTACCGATGGACGCGGTTTTGACATTTACTGCTACAAACTCGACGATCCAGCCTTGTATGACCGTAATGCTGAAGTGGCGACTCATGCTCTCAATCAGGCCATGGAGCGTATGATTACAGACAACTACAGTCATTATATGTGGGGCTATCGACGTTTTAAGCGTATACCAAACTTAGGCAATCCTTACCGAAAAGATAAAGAGACTTTAGCAGCCTTTATCCAATCTCACCATTCTAGCGTTTCTAGTCGTTCTGCTAGTGATATCAACGATAGCGTTAAAAATGACAACGTTAAAAGCGACAATGCTAAAAACGATAGTACTGTTAAAAGCGATAACACTAAGCTCGACAATCATTAGTCATCACCAACCTAGCGTTGCACTATCTAGACGTACCATCAGTTTAGACGTACCATCAGTCACAGCTATGATAATATTGGCTGAACTCTATATCCTTTTACTTTTATTAGTCCTTCATTTATCTGACTATTATCTCAATACGAGTGCATTATGACATCTGACGTAACTAAGACCTCATCTACAGATCCTAAGCAAACCAGTACAAATGCTCCTGAACAGCGTTATATCATCTGTATGAAATGGGGCGACAAATATGGTCCTGAATACGTCAATCGTCTCTACAACATGGTTAGTCGACATCTCACCCTAGATTTTCAAATGGTTTGCTTGACCGATGACAGCACAGGTATTGACCCTGCGATTGCCTGTTATCCGATACCTGACATGGATTTACCAGCAGGTCCTGAACGTGGTTGGAAAAAACTGACTACCTTTAAGCCTGAGCTGTATGATTTAAAAGGTGTGGCCCTATTTTTAGATATTGATATCGTCATTGTCGATAATATCGATGCGTTTTTCACTTACCAAGCAGAACATGAAGACAGCGTCGTCATCATCCGCGACTGGAAAAAACCTTGGCGCATGATTGGCAATAGCTCCGTCTATCGCTTTAATATTGGTATGAATACCTATCCTGATTTGCTGTCCAATTTTGAGCGAAACTTTGAAACCATTCGCGCCCAAGTACGTCACGAGCAGGCCTATCTCTCTAACTATTTGCGTGAGCATCATCACCTAGAGTATTGGGACAAAACATGGTGTGTCAGCTTTAAGTATCAATGTATTGCGCCGATTCCTTTTAATTTTGTGCGCACACCTACTCTGCCGGATGATGCAAAAATCGTTATCTTCCACGGTGAGATTAACCCGCCAGATGCAATTGCTGGTAGTGGCGGTAAATGGTATCGGCATGTGAAGCCAAGCCCATGGTTAAAACACCATTGGCAATAAATGCTTAGCAATTAACCATATTTAGACAATTTATAATTAGCATAAAGGCCGTGTATTAAGATATAAGATAGGTGAAATAAACGACTGGAAAATAGTATGGCGCTATATTTGAGATTACCTGCTACCGCTGGGTTCAATATTGATAATGAGCTCATCATTATCAATGCTTTTAATGCCAATGAACCAGCACAAAGCCTGCATGGAAAAGACGTCAATATTATCGCCTCAGGGCCATCTATACAGCAGCTGCCGTTAGCAGAGCTACTAGATACGCCTACTATTTTTGTCAATGGCAGTATCAGCCTGATTGGGCAGCATCAGTTTACCGATATTGTTGGTTACGTCATCAGTGATGCGCGCTTTATCAATCATCAGCCTGAGATTTTACAGCAGTACTATACGGGTCAACCTCTATATGCAACGTTAGCTGTCTTTGAAGCAATGGCAACCACGCACCCTGATATTATGCGAACGTATCATCATGCCATGCGAGTGTTGTATCCCGTAGATAGGCCATGGGGAGTGAAGTCAAACAAGCTATCTTTTAGTAAGCTTATCTTTAAGAAAAAATTACTCAATAAAAAAATGCCGCTATCGTACTTTATCAATAATCCAAACTTTATCATTGATAGCGATCATAAAGCGGCTGACATCGGCGTCTCTCTTAACATTACTCATGGATTTGTGGAAGCAGGAACCGTTGCTTATGTCGCGGCGCAGTTAGCGTTTTCGCGTCAAGCAGCGAGTATTCATCTGTACGGTATTGACCTGCTTAACAGTAAGCAACCACGGTTTTATGAAAATAAAAACAATAGTGCGCCAAGTATGCTCAGCAAAGTCATGAACGAGCGGATTGTCCCTTCGTTTAACTTGCTTGGCAGAATCTATCAATCGCATGGTGTACCCGTCGTCAACCACTCTCCTATCTCTAAATCGCTATTTGACACTTTTTAATTAATGACTCGCAATTAATAATCTCTACTTGATGGCGTTTAATTAAGAACTACTACACGTTATAAACCTTCATTTTTTATCTGAATCTAAAACAGAACCAAAGGCTAAGTACTGTCTTGCAATATGTTCAGGCAGCAACTGCTTGTTTAGTGGCACGATATAATCTGTAAGGTTGTCTATGGCTTGGTCGATAAGCATGGCCAACCCATCAATATCACCTACCGCAATCAAGTTCTGCTCAGGTAATAGCTCTCGTGGACCAAAAGGACAATCCGTACTGATTACTGGCACACCCAGTGCCTGCGCCTCTACGATGACATAACCAAAACCTTCAAACTTAGAAGTAAGCACCATTAGTGCAGCTGACCTAATTAATGGATAAGGGTTGGTCTGAAAGCCTAAAAATTTAATACTATCGCTAATATTTAGTTGGACAGCCAACTGTTTAATCTCTGCTTCAAGCCTACCTTTACCCACTAGTACTAACGGCAGCTTTCGTTCTGTTTTGGCATATGCCTGTAGCAAGTCTCGATGACCTTTCATGCTATCAAAAGAGGCAACATGTATAATGTACTCTTTATCTACTAAGCCGAAATCTTCAAGATGGCTAGACGCTGCTGCTTTGGTATTTATATCAGTAGCATCACAAGGATTGTAGATTGTTGTGGTTTTGGTGATATTTCCTATAAGATCAATCAAATCTTGGCGTGCACCCTTACTTACACAGCTACAAGGATGAGCGCCATAGACCGTTTTCAAATGATTTATAGTCTGTACTGACGACTCTAATAATTGGTTTTGGAACTGCTTTGATAGCGCTGTATGCAGTACATTTACGATATTTGGCAACTGGCTATATGCCATAATCCAGTTTATTTTATAGATATTGGCCAGTATCAAATCTGGCACTCCTATTTGGCTAAGCACGTAAGTATCAATACGTTTAGCAACTGATTCGTAGGCTTGTGCTTGCGTAGATTCTGGGTCGAGATTCTGCTCAGAAAACATCTCATCATATGGCACGATATGATATTGCACACGAGCGTCTAGTAGCATATCTTGCGTCGCTTCCAAGCATAGGATATGAGTACGATAGCCCATATCTGCGTAAGCGCTTGCCAACGTCGTAACCATACGCTCAGCACCACGACCTTCAAGCGCTTTTAAAATAAATAGAATAGTAGGTGGCATCAGTGTCTCAGCTTGATTTTTTAACGGTATAGGCATGATAGGTTAGCCAAATGAATGCAACTATGGTCATAATTATTGCAGCGTTCTGACTTTATATGCTAGTCTCACCTACCGCTGGTGCTCGGCATTTACTTAGTAAAGTACGAGCAGGATTTAACGGTATCTCTATAAAAAATTATGATTAGTCTAACTATCTAAATCGATTAAACCTTGTTAATAATCGCATCAGCAAATATCATGGCTGATCTAATATCGCTACTAAAATAGATGTGTATCCGCAAAGAACAGGATCAGTTATGAAGCAGCCTAATGAAAATACATTAGACATCGTCATTGCTTGGGTAGATGGTGCAGACCCTATACTCAAACAAAAGCGAGAACAGTATAAGCCAACTAAAGAAGTGGCATCTGACGCAATAACTGACACGCGTTTCGCTAGCGACGATGAGATATATTATAATATTGCTTCTATCATCAAATATGTGCCTTTTTGTCGTCATATATATATTGTCACAGATCAACAAAAGCCAGCGTTCATCGATGAGTTTGCCAAGCAAGGTATTTGCTCAGCAGATAAAATACGCATTGTTGATCATAAAGACATATTTTCGGGTTACGAGCAGTTTTTACCTACGTTTAATACCCGATCGATTGAGTCGATGATATGGAATATTGAGGGGCTATCTGATTACTTCATCTATATGAACGATGATTTCTTTTTTAACCAACCAGTACAAATAGATGACTTTTTGAATGGTAAAAAGCTGAACATTCACGGCCACTGGCGTAAAAGTGCGGCATTAAATGCTAAGCTTAATTTCCGAAAATCTCGTTTTAAATTGTTTGGCACACCGATTCAGCCAAGGCATACTATCGCCCAAATGCTAAGTGCCAAAGTAATCGGTATGGATCAATTTTTTGAAATTCATCACTATCCTCATATCGTCGATAGGAACATATTGAAAGATTATTTACTAAACCAGCCTCAGCTGCTGACAGAGCAGATTAGATATAAATTTAGAGATGTGGCGCAGGTGAACCCAATAACCCTGATGAATCATCTTAAAATTCAAAAAGATGAAGCGAATCTAAAACCCGATACCTCTGTCAACTATCTAAAAAATGAAAGTAGTGTCGAGGGTTTTATTGCTGCTTTAGAAGATAAATCTATCAAGTACGGTTGTATCCAGAGCCTAGACCTTCTGGAACCAGATTTACACAACAAAATCAGCCAAGCTATGAAGCATAAATTTTTAGCGTATCTCCCCGCTTCTGTGACGGGAACATCAGGTCTCTGAGCTAAGGTGATCTGACACAGTATCGTGATTTTGAATCTTATTTAGCACAAACTAATTTTGGATTAGATCCATCAAAGCATAAACATCAATTGGATATATTATGAAAATAACAGTAGTAGGTACAGGCTACGTAGGCCTATCAAATGCAATGCTATTGGCACAGCATAATGAAGTCGTCGCTGTCGACATTGTTCCTGAAAAAATCGACTTATTGAATACTCAGCAGTCCCCTATTGAAGATGAAGATATTGAAGACTTTTTATCAAATAAAAATCTCAACTTTTCTGCGACACTTGATGCAGCGGCAGCCTATGAGGGCGCTGATTTTATTATTGTGGCGACACCAACTGATTATGACGCCAAGACCAATTACTTTAATACATCAACGGTAGAAGCAGTGATTGAGCAAGTACTTTTGGTCAATCAACAAGCAACCATTATTATAAAGTCTACCGTACCAGTAGGATATACGGCGAGTATTAGAGATCGTTATGCAACTGACCGTATTATCTTTTCACCCGAATTTCTGCGAGAAGGTAAAGCGCTGCATGACAACCTTTACCCTTCTCGAATCATTGTAGGTGAACAGTCAGAACGGGCTCAATTATTCGCGAATTTATTACTTGAAGGCGCGATCAAAAAGGACGTGCCGCTACTATTTGTAAAGCCCACTGAAGCTGAGGCAATCAAGTTATTTTCTAATACTTATTTAGCAATGCGCGTGGCCTACTTTAATGAGCTTGATACTTACGCTCAAACCTTTGGACTTGAAACCAAACAAATCATAGAAGGTATTGGGTTAGACCCGCGTATTGGTGATCATTACAACAACCCATCATTTGGTTATGGTGGCTACTGCTTGCCTAAAGATACCAAACAGCTATTGGCAAATTATGATGAAGTGCCAAGCAACCTAATAAAAGCCATTGTCGACTCCAACAGAACTCGTAAAGATTTTATCGCTGATAAAATTATTGAAAGAAAACCAAAAATTGTAGGTATACACCGATTGGTTATGAAAAGCGGATCAGACAACTTCAGAGCTTCTGCCATACAAGGCATCATGAAACGTATTAAGGCAAAAGGTATTGAAGTCATTGTTTACGAACCAGTATTAAAAGAAAGTACCTTTTTCAACTCACAAGTTATTCAAGACCTAGAAGCGTTTAAATCAATGAGTGATGTCATTGTGGCAAACCGTTTATCTGCTGAAATCGAAGATGTGGCGGACAAGGTCTTTACCAGAGATTTATTCGGGAGCGACTGATGAATATATTAGTCACTGGTGCGGCAGGTTTTATTGGTTTTCATTTAATCAAAGCTCTACTAGAAATAGAGCTGCCTAATAGCAATAATTGCATCGTTGGTATTGATAACATCAACGACTACTATGACGTGAGCTTAAAAGAAGATCGCTTAAAACTACTAAACGAAATATCGGAACCAGAATACTTTACTTTCATTAAGCTAGACCTTGCTGATCGCGAAGCCATGTCTGATCTTTTTTCTACCTATCAATTCGATATTGTCATTAATTTAGGTGCACAAGCAGGTGTCCGCTACTCTATCGAAAACCCGAATGCTTATATTGATTCAAATGTGGTTGGCTTTGTTAATATACTTGAAGGCTGTCGCCATCATGATATTAAGCATTTAATCTATGCCAGCTCCAGCTCGGTCTACGGTATGAACATAAAGCAGCCATTTACCACTGCTGATTGTGTTGATTTTCCTATCAGCTTATATGCAGCCACGAAAAAATCAAACGAGCTCATGGCTCATAGCTACAGCCATTTATATAATATCCCTACGACAGGATTAAGGTTTTTTACCGTTTACGGTCCTTATGGTCGACCTGATATGGCATATTTTTCTTTCACCAAAAAAATTCTAGCTGGTGAGCCAATCAATGTCTTCAATAATGGTGATATGCAGCGTGACTTTACCTACATTGATGATATTGTAAAAGGTATCATTCGGATAATGGATAAAGCCCCCTCTCCTCAATACTCTACTATCACTACAGCGACCGTCCCTTATAAAATATATAACATTGGCAATAATCAACCAGTAACTTTACGCCGTTTTATCACTGCCATCGAAAACGCTTGTGGCAAAAAAGCGCAAGAGAATTTATTGCCGATGCAAGCAGGTGATGTGCCTATTACTTATGCGGATATAGACGAGCTAGTAGATGATATTGATTTCAAACCTGATACCAGTATCGAAGATGGCATCACAAAATTTGTCGAATGGTACAAGCAATACTATTCAGTTTAAACAAAAGTATTTTATAAACCACTTTGGTATCAATTTTTTCGACAGACCTTTAAGCTCTAATTGCATCATACTTGTTCAAAGGATTTTAGTGACATGACTACACCTTCAAACTGGCAAAGAAAACTGCTATTGATATTTCTAAGTGAAAAAAGATTGAATGCGGGTAAGATTGTCAAAAACTATGATGGTAAAAGCTTTAATGAGATGAAAACGACAATAATCACTGAGTCATCGTGTGATATTGAAGCACTGACAGATGAGCGTAAAAGTACAGACTTAGAAATCCACTTAAATAACTTAAAGTATCAATCTTTAGGAGAGTCTGAGCTCTGCTTTTATCACAATACGCTTATTATATTGATGCGCCGCAAATACAAAATAGATAAAACTTTTGCTGAATTTGAAAAGCTTTGGGAGTCAGAAAGCGATTATTTATTAGAGCATCTTTCGCTGCGCTGGATTGTCTCAGCCTGCGATACTTTCATTGATCACTCAAACAACAGTCTTAGAGCTGCTATTTTAATGAACGTCATCACTCTAATGAATACCTTAAGAGTTCATGAGACCAAAAACTTTTTACAACTAAGCGCTAATGCTGAACCTAAGCCGTTATTAGACGAAAAAACCGACATACTGTATGCCGGCGATTTGCCTCTATACGATGGACTTACTTATTTCCGTATTGGTACCGACGATAGCTTAAGAAATATGCGTAAACGCTATAATAAATTTCAGAAAGTCGATAAGTTAGCTACAGCTATACTCCTCGCTGTATTTGAAAAACTACAGAATAACCAAAGTGCTTTCGCTACTCTACGGCAATTGCATAGAGATGATTGGTCCAAATGGTGGTTAGATTAAGACCTTTTATCTGTATTATTAACATTCGATGCAAATTCGATATACTTCTTGGCTATTGTGACAGGAAGGAGTGCTTCGCTAAATTCAGAGTGAAATTGCTCTGGATCTTTCATGGCTAGGCTTAACTTAGCTGCAATAGCATCTATGTCTCTCATAGGCATTAGGTTTTTTTGAGGTAACAACTCACTTGGCCCAGATTGGCAGTCAGTACTGATAACTGGTGTTCCTAAAACTAAAGACTCTGCAATCACTAAAGCAAAACCTTCCCAATCAGAAGTCAATACTTTAAATTTCGCATGCTTTATATACGGAAAAGGGTTTTCATGGAAACCTAAAAAGACAACTTTATCTTCTAGATTGAGCTCTGCTACCAGCGCCTCTGTATTGCTTTGAAGCTTCCCTTTACCCAAAAGAAGCAACGGCAAAGACTGATCTGTCTTCGCGTAAGCTCTCAATAGCACATCATGACGCTTTGCTTCTTTAAAACTGCCAACGTGAATAATATAATTTTGATATTCTGGAATGAAAGCATCAGCTAACTTTTGAATACCATCTCTATCAATAGGATTATGTATTGCTGTAGTTGAGGTAACATGACCAAAGTTTTCTACAAAATCCTTTTCTACTCCGTTACTGACACAGGCACAAGGATTTTTGGAATAAATTCTCGTAAAGTTTTCTTTTCTCTGATGACCAACATCTGTTTTTGCAAACTTATACAGTAATGACAAAGTATTATGAATCACGTAAATGATGTTCGGCAGGCTACTGTAGCTAAAAATACTGTCTGAACGATCAAGATTAGACAAAATGATATCAGGCTGTCCGATATTTTTTTTGACATAACGATCTACCGCATGAGCGAAAAATTTATCGCGACGCTGTGTTCCTGGTATCATCTTGTAGGGTTTGAATTTGAGCACATGATAAATAAGGTTTGGATTAAGATCATATTCAACCCGTGGTTTGAATCTTAAAATATGTACTTCGTATCCTAATTCGTAAAACCCCTGCCCCAAAGTAAGAACGACTCGCTCTGCCCCTCCACCTTGTAAACAATTAATAGCGAGCAACGCTACTTTTTTATCCTGCTTCATAAACGACAACCTATGGATGAATTTCTATTCATTTAATGTGTGAAATATTATTATATTAAATGAATCAACGTTTAAATAATTTTGCAAATAGTGATTTAGAAGCCTTTGGTCGAGTCACTTTATTGCCTATATATCCTTGTTGTGATTTTTTTGGAAAACTACCAAATGGCTCAATTCGATAACTTTCTAAATCATATCCAGCAGTAAGCGCTTCATTATAGTAGGTATCGAAAAGATCGACCAAATCCTGTCTTGGATGTGGTAATACTTCACCATCAAACCAATGCTCAATCCCTTCCTCACTCACTCTAGGTAAGGAGTACTTATGGCTGAATTGTGTGCCCATATCCGAATAATGCAAAATTTTGATTTGTTCTATTGCTAAGTCTTCACCATCGATACAGTTATAACTATTTTGATAAGGCTCAATCAGTTGCGTATTTTTCTTAAACAAAGCCATCATTTCTTTGTGACTTTTGGGATCTTTTTTAAGTTTCTCAATAGGCAAAACCACATTTTTTGCAGCATCGCAATCCCAAACACAGGTACATAGACGAGTCATATCGGCATTTGCTTTAGCGGCTACTATAGACTGTCCTTTGATAGGATGCTGCCATAGCTTTGCTAGATCGTCTAAAATAACAACATCAGCGTCCATATAGATCGCACGTCCAGAGTAATTGCAATACTCTGGAATCGCCCATCTAAAACCAGAAAAAGGCGTTGACCACTTAGTAGTATCCCAGCCCTTACCAGTCTCAGGATTTGAATACCAGTAGCTATCCGGATCGCGCGATAACTGCATCCATACTATTTCCACTGGCATACTAGTATGTTTATGAATACTATAATCTAGAACCATCATCTGCTCTAAATCACAGTTATTTGGGTCACAGCCAACAAAGACTCTGATGGTATCATTTGTTTTCATAATTCTATCCATTCACTGGGTCATGCTTCTATCTTCACGAATATAAAGATAGAAAGCATCAATACTAACGTTTGCTAATATGGTAATAACTATAAAGTTAAATCTATTCTTTCCAGTACTTTTCAATCCACCCTACTGGTAAGATAAAATGACGCAAATGGCGCAATGGGCGTTTCAAGTTTTTAGGCTCAGTAAGTCTTTTTAGATGGTCTTTAGCATTATTGGCGGCGTTTTTATTGTATCTGCCTTCAATAGCATGCGTAGGATACAAATCACCTGGGAAAATGACAATACGAGCGCCTTTAGGAATCTTCGGTTCTTTGATGTAGTTAAGCGGAAATGGTTGGCGACATTTACGTCTAAAGTGTGCCACCCAAGCTTTTGGAAATAGTTTTACACCACCTGGTGCATTGCGGGTGACAAAGCGCTGCTCAAAACGATATTCATCAGCGATACCTTGTGGATCAGCTTTGAACTTCTCTTGGAGTGAAACAAGTGACCCTATCTGAAATCTAAAACAAGAAGTCTGTCCTAAGCGCTCTAATGGATTACTCGGGTTGTAAGACAAGATAACATCATCTGGCTCGCCATACTCAAAGAAAGGATCGAGGCTATCGACGATAATCACATCCAAGTCTACAAATAATACTGTCCCTGTTAAATCGCCAAGTTTTTCGCCCCACAAACGAGATTTAGGCCACTTTCCTAACGTATTCGTTGGCATAGTGACATCTAATGGTGGCAGTTCTTGACATTCGATTTCTGGACGTACATCAGTCGTATCATCCGTAAAACACACAAAACGAAACGGCGGGGTGATATTACGAGATACCATACCATATAGTTTATTGGCGTAATCAGCACCGTACTTTGTACCCCATTTAATACAAATAATTTGTTTGATATTATTATTATCGGCTGTACTAGAATCTATTGGCATTGACTGCTCACTTTAATCGTATGAATAAATATGATGGCTATATTAGCATAAAAAAAAGACTGAACAATTATGTTCAGCCTTTTTGATCTTTAAAGTAACGTCATTATTAATCAATAAAGCTCAACCAGTCCATATATTTCTCATTACGACCATGAACTACATCAAAGTATAGGGTTTGTAGTTTTTCAGTCAACTCACCGCGGCCACCATTACCGATGATGCGATCATCATATTCACGAATAGGCGTAACTTCAGCAGCAGTACCTGTCATAAATATCTCGTCAGCCAAGTAAAACTCATCACGAGTGATACGGCGTTCGATAACATTGATACCTAGGTCAGCCGCGAACTGTAAGATAGTACGACGGGTAATACCGTCTAATGCTCCACCTGATAGGTCTGGCGTATGTAGCTCACCATTTTTTACCAAGAATAAGTTCTCGCCTGCGCCCTGACATACAAATCCTTGTGGATCCATCAAAATAGCTTCGTCATAGCCATTACGCGTCACTTCTTGGTTTGCCATAATAGACACAGGATAGTTACTAGAGGCTTTAGCCTTACACATAGTCACGTTTGGCATGTGGTGCGTATATGATGACGTTTTTACACGGATACCGTTTTTGATACCTTCTTCACCAAGGTAAGCACCCCAATGCCAAGCAGCAACCATTGCATTGATGCTGTTGTCACGTGAAGACAGGCCAAGTTTTTCTGCACCTACCCAAATAAGCGGACGAATATAAGCTTCTGCCAAGTTGTTTTGCTTGACCACATCCTTATGTGCTTGCTCTAAAGTGGCAGCATCAAAAGGTACGTCCATTTGGAAGATTTTGGCTGAGCCAAGTAGACGCTCGGTATGTTCTTTTAAGCGGAAAATAGCGGTACGATTATCAGCTGTTTGGTAAGCGCGTACGCCTTCAAACACAGCCATACCATAATGCAAGCTATGTGTAAGCACATGAACTTTAGCATCTGGCTGTTCGATCATCGTGCCATTCATCCAAAGCTTACCATCTTGTGTTGCCATATTCATTTTATTGTCCTTATGCTAGCACTGACGTCTAACTTTTTTTAGGTAGGTTTTATTTAACAGTATTGATCAACATCGTATGATAACACCGCAGCGTCAATTTTTATTGCCTAAACAACAGCTTCATTATGACGAACGACTGACAGTGCTATGATGATGTGTGACCGATTATATCATTGGCCGTCTTGGCAAATGAATTCTTTTGGTTTGGCACTATATGGTTTTTAATTATATCGTTCCTAGCTACCAATTCTATCCATAGTTTTTGTTCATAGCTTTTATTGATAGCTTTTATTCATAGTAACGCATTACAGTTTAAGCGTCTCTTGGACTATCGGCAAGGCCTTAATCATACAAGTTTCGATATTACTCGTCATCTGTCTCCACGCCCATGAGATGCTGCCATTGTGACTGTACTAACGCTCGCGTCTCCTGCCACAATGACTCATCAACGAGCAAAGACTGCTCTGATAGTGCCAATTGATGAGTAGCAGCACGTATTCTTAGATAGGCATCAGTCAAATCCTGACAGACTTGGTCATCCCAAATACCAAGCAAAGCAACTTCTGCAAAAATTCGCACATTATCGCTCCATTTGGTCAAACTCGGATATTCATGTGAGTAAGCCAATACGGCAAATTGTGCTAAGAACTCAATGTCTACAATGCCGCCTGCATCTTGTTTAAGATGAAACTTGCCCGCTTCCTGCTGCCATTGACTCGTGCCTAGATGCTTTTGCATTTTGATACGCATGCTGGTGACTTCGCTACGTACTTGATCCAGTGTTCGTGGCAATGACAATACGTCGCGGCGAATATCACAAAAGCGTGCAGTGACTCGTTTGTCTCCACAGATTGCGCGAGCACGTACCAGCGCTTGGTGTTCCCATGACCATGCTTTATCCATTTGATAGGTTTCAAAGGCATGACAAGACACGACCATCATGCCAGCATTTCCTGAAGGCCGCAGGCGCATATCAATCTCATAGGCACGGCCATCACGGGTTTGAGTATTGAGATAATTCATCAGTTTTTGTACAAGACGCGCGGCAAACTTCATACCACTGACTGATTTTTCACCAGTGGTCATGCCTTGCTCTTTTATCTTGTGTAAGAATACCAAGTCCAAATCTGAAGAATACGATAACTCTAAGCCACCAAGCTTGCCATAACCGATAATCGCAAAACCGCAGTCCGCTTCAGTGACCGGATCGCCATCTTGGCCAATAGGATACCCATAACGGTTAACAATCTCTGCAAAAGCGCGCTCTAACGCTGCTTCTAGTACGACTTCAGCGATATAAGTCAATGAATCCGATACTTTCATAATCGGACGCTCAGCCAATACATCACTAGCAGCGACCGCCAACACTTGATTCTTTTTGAACAGTCGCAGGACGCTCAACAGCTCTTCTTCATCGTTTGGCTCGACGCGTAGCAACTGTTGGCGCAAGATATCACGCAGCTCACGCTTATCTGGTAGATGGCGATAACGCTGCTGCAAAAATGTGTCTAATAATACAGGATACTGTGCCAACTCTTTTGCGATCCACGGGCTGGCAGATAGCATTGGAATCAGCTCAATCGTTGCATTGGGGTTTTCAGCAATCATAACCAAGTAGATAGAACGGCGGCAAATCGCTTCAAGCAGTGAGATCAATCTTGGTAAAGCAGTATTGGCAAGTTGCTGCTGTTCTTGATGGGCTAACAATGCGTGGACAATGACAGGATATGCGTCGTCTAAACGCTCTCTGGCCTCATCACTTAAGTTAGCCACCATTTTTGATTGCCAAAAGTTCTGTAGTAACTCGCGATTTTCTTCTGTCAGTACTTCATTTAAACGGGCAATTTGCTCATCTAAGTGCTCTGGATCTAGATCGGTGTCTTCGTTATCAGGTACTTGGCGCTCAGTGACCATACGCTCAAACGGGTCATTGACATGCTCTCGATGATGGTTAAGCTGATCTAGCAATGCACGCCAGTTTGCAAAATTCAGCGTCACTGCTAGATTATGCTGCCACTGCTCATCGTGAGGTAAGCGCTGGGTCTGTTGGTCATTAATCGCTTGAATAGCATGCTCAAGCCGACGTAAGAACCGATACGCAGCTTGTAAGTTATCGTAGGTTGACTGCTCTAGATAACCAAGCTCACGCAACATTTGCATTGCTTGCAAACAAGGTTTGATTTGCAGCTGTGGATGCCGGCCACCATATATAAGCTGAAAGGCCTGTACGATAAACTCAATATCTCTAATGCCGCCCGCGCCAAGCTTGATATTATCCAAGTCTTCACGCTGTGCAACTTGGTTTTGAATAAGAGATTTCATCTCTCTCAGTGCAGAAAACGCACTATAGTCCACATAATAACGAAAAACAAACGGTTTAATCAGCGCTTGTATCTCTTCATAAAATGGCTGGTCTATTTGTCCGACTACGCGTGCTTTTAACCAAGCAAAACGCTCCCATGCACGCCCATGCATCGTAAAGTATTTTTGCAATGCAGACAGATGAATGGCCAAATCACTTCCATCGCCCCATGGACGTAAGCGCATATCTACTCGAAAGACAAAACCATCAGCGGTCTTGTTATCGAGCAGTTTAATAATGCCTTGACCCAATCGAGTCATAAAGCGTTTGTTATCTATGCTACGTGTGCCTTTTGCTTTATTACCATTGGTCTCGCCGCGCGCTTGATGTACAAAGATTAGGTCAATATCACTTGATAAATTCAGCTCTTGCGCACCAAGCTTACCCATGGCCATAATCGCCATATCATCAATCTGTACATTGCCTTGTTCATTGATAAAGGTCGGCTCGCCATATTTAGCCACCAAGTGCTGATAGGTATAATCTTTAGCAAAAGAGATACAGCCATCCGCAAATTCAGACAACTCATCGGTCAGCTGCTCCAGACTGATCGTCTGCAAGGCATCTTGCCAAATCCAGCGCATCATTAGTAGCGTGCGCAAGTGACGCAAACCACTCATGACTTTGGTTTCATCAGCGAGTTGATAGTTCTCATCTAGCGTATAATCTTGTATCAGATCATCGATTTGCTGGCGGGTCAGCGTACTATTCAATGGATAGCTACGCAAAAACGTCTGACACGAAACGGTCCGACTTTCCCAAATCTGATAAGCGAACTCGCTCGCTGTCTGCAGGACTTGCAGTTGTTCTACGGTAGGCTGATAATCTGTACCATTGTTCACACGTGAGGGCATAGCAGGTAACATAGTGACAAAAACTCCTTACATAGAATGGTAAGACTACGTGAACCTAGCTCATAAGTTTATTGTTTTTTCTTACGAGGCAGTCACAGCATCAAATAATAATACTCAGTGTGCCTATACTTGAGATAAAACCACGTTAAATAACAGTGACTCTATTTGGTTTGCGGCGCTTTATGTTAGCATAAACATCTTTGATAGAGACAACGCGCCTCTCCTTTATGACATAACGCTATTTGATGTGACAGTATGATCCGCTATATGTCGCATTATCAGTATAAATTCTGTTTTCTGTCACGCAAATTTGCACACAAGCACTATAATAATAACGACCAAATGACTTTATACAAAGCATTTATAGCAACTCGGCCATAATTTTTAAACTCTTATTTATAATATGTGATACCGCGCCCTATGACGACCACTCCCCCGTTACTACTGATTACTGCTGACCCTAGTCACCCACTGGCACACTTGGCGTTACGCTATGCACGCGCTTATCTGAAGGGCGCAGCGAATAGTCATGATGTTGATGATACTGACACTAATAGTACAGGCAGCAGCGATAATACTACCTCTGAACAACCTCTGCTCAATGTCTTCTTTTATGGCGACTCGGCTCACATAGCCAATCGCTTGCGTTGGCAGTCAGCCGATCAACTAGACTTGACCAAAGAATGGCAGTCATTGGCTGAGCAGTATCAATTACCCCTGCCTGTCTGTGTCAGTACAGCCCTTAGCCGCGGCGTGAGTGATGTAGACAACAGCTCACGCCATCAGCTTGACGGTGCCAATCTTGCGACAGGGTTTACCTTAGTGGGACTCAGTGAGCTTGCGATGATGATGCAGGACGACTGTCGTTTGATACAGTTTTGATAGCGTGTCGTTTGATGGTTTGTCTATTGATATCACTGGTAGCGGTAACTATTTTTAGGAATACATAATGAGATTATTAATTCAGCTGCACACGCCCACTGAAGCAGCAAGCTACGAAGGTTGTGCGCTTGCGCTAACTTTAGCGACATTTGGTCATGAGGTGCAATTGTTCTTAGATGCGCCGGTCTTTGGCTTATTGATGCAATCTGACTCGCGACTGCATGGCATGATTCAGTCACTTGAGCTTTACGATATGCCAGCAGCTTGGCTACCTGATGACGTCTTTAGTGGCTGGGTCACTGGTATGTTGCCGATAGATCTGGCATCACAGCTCACACTCGTGCCGGAGGTCATCAATTCGCAAGACTTTGAGCAGCTACTTACCTTTTAAGACGCTGTATAACTTAGATTTATAAAATAATAAAGCACGTAATCGGACACTTTTATGGCAACTTTATATCAATTGCATAGCACGATGGCTACCCTTAGACGCAGCACCGAAGAAATGTCTCGCACTTGGCGCACGGGCGATAGTATTATGTTGCTTGGCAGCACCCCTGCTTTTATCGACTGGCTCAATGCTTATTTAAATGATAGCGATATAGATGGTATTGCTGGTATTTACGCATTGGCAGATGACATCGAACAGCTCACGGCAAATACAACTGGCAAGCTTAATTTAGAGACTAAGTTGACTGCTATTTTAAACGACGCAGAATGGGTGAATCTGACTCAGAGCATTCAGTTTGATAAAGTAGTGACGATTGCCTTATGAGTAATGACATGACCACTCACAACGCTGCGTTATCAGCGGCTGATATCGAATTAGATCAAGACGGCCATCTGTGTGATCATACAATTTGGACACCTGCTATCGCACAGCAATTGGCAGACACACTCGAGGTCAATCTGAGCGATGAGCATTTAGAAATTTTACAACAAGTGCGCGCGTTTTTTGACAAATTTAATCACGCGCCAGCAACCCGTCCACTAATCAAATGGCTACAAAAGACTTTGCCAGAACTTGATATTAGCAATCAAAAGCTACAGCAATTGTTTAATACAGGTTTAGTCGCGCGTCATGTCAATCGCTTGGCAGGACTACCAAAACCACCAAACTGTTTATAAGTGCTTTATAAGCGATAAGATACAATCGATGTCGCACTAGAAACTTATCATATGCTTTAAGCAGTGTATAACTGCTCATTGAGTACGCAAATACTTTTAAGTCTATAGTTATTGCTTTGTAGAATCGCTATTTTGGGTCGTAGACTGTCAATGTCTCATACCCAATACTACGACCTTCATCGCCTGTAAACCCTTGCTGTCGCCATATTTCGTACAAACAAATGGCTACGCTATTTGATAAGTTCAAACTGCGCGAGTCAGCTAGCATGGGCAGTCTTAGCCAATTATCAGAACCGATATCTTCACGTATATCATCTGCCAGACCTGCCGTCTCAGAACCAAAGACTAGCGCGATATTGGGCATAGCAGCCTTATTAGATGCTTCAGAGTCCGAGTTTTTGCCAAAGTCATAATCGTAGAACGGTTTGCTCAGTTTGGTTGTCAATGCGGTAACGACATGGCAGTCAGCGGCTTTTAGAGCTTGTCTCGTAGCCGTCCAATCATCATGCACTTGCGAATGAGCATATTCGTGATAATCAAGACCTGCACGGCGTAGCTTTTTATCATCAAGCTCAAATCCTAACGGTCTGACTAAATGCATCTGTGCCCCGCTATTGGCACACAGTCGAATAATATTGCCAGTGTTACTTGGCATTTTTGGTGCTACTAACACGATATGGATGGTCATTCTTACTCCACAAATATTCAACGCTCTATTATTTAAATTTATGAGCGGTAGGTAATCGAAAGTTACAGTTTACTGCCAATAATTACATTTTGATACTGTGCAGCGTTTTTAACTTTCACTATGATGTCTGTAATGGATAACGCGATAGCATTTATGTATGACTGTCTCATCCTATACCCCTTCAGTGACGCTTAACATCACTGTTGTTATTTATAACCATTCATTTATCTTTGAGGATACTATTATGAAAAAAGTAATCATTGCATCTTTAACTGCTATGTTCGTTCTAACTGGTTGCAACACGTTCAAAGGCTTTGGCCAAGACGTATCAAGCGCTGGTGATGCTGTAACTGGCGGCGCACAAGAAGTACAAAACAAAATCTAAGGTCTGCTTTTTTTAGATTTTCAAAAGGGCTTATCATTTATTTGATAAGCCTTTTTTGTGTTCTTACTTCACTTCTATTACGCAATTATTCAAAAATAATCTTATAAAAACGCACGTAATATCTGATTGAGATAACGCTGGCCTAATATAGTCGGTTGCAACTGCGTATCGCTATCTACCAACAACCCTTGTTTGACCAGATTGTTCACTTGTTCAGCAATACTATCAAGCGTTAACCCAGTTCTCTTTTCAAACAGTGACCAAGCAACGCCGCCATGTAAGCGTAGTGCGTTTAGCATAAATTCACTCACTAGCTCTTCTTGATCAATCGCTTGCCAGCCAACCATTTTTGGTACGTTTTGAGTGCTCTTGGATTTTTCTGTCTCTATATCTCCTACATAATCTTTTGGCAAACGTGATTTGCTAAAACGATAGATGCCAGATTCTGCTAATAAATCGTTTTCCGATTTATCATTTTCTTTTGACGGTGCGCTACCTCTGTCTGCGTGACAATCAATCGTCACTTTACCATGTGCACCAGCACCTATTGCTAAATAGTCGCCAAACTGCCAATAGTTGATATTATGACGACATGGTTTGTCTGACGCACCTGCCCATGCCGACACCTCATAATTGCTATAACCTAATTGCTGCAATAGCGCTTGCCCTGCTTGTTCAATATCTGCCAAATTGTCTTCATCAGGTAAAATAGGCTGGCTACGGTAAAATACGGTATTTGGCTCAATGGTCAGTTGATACCAAGAGATATGCGTTGCACCAGCATTATGCGCCATTTGGATATCTTCTAGCGCTTCATTCATGGTTTGCTGCGGTAGACCGTGCATCAGGTCAACGTTGACCCGTACAAATCCAGCCGCTTTGGCAGCGCGAATTGCTGATAACGCTTGCACAGGATCATGGATACGCCCCAGTACCTTTAGCTTATCAGCGGCAAAGCTCTGTACACCGATAGACAGACGATTGATACCAACCTCTAAATACTGCGCAAATGGTGCATGCTCAAGCGTGCCAGGATTGGCCTCCATCGTGATTTCAATGTCTTCTGCAAATTCAAAACACGTACGTAAACCAATAAACAATCGCTGATACTGAGCAATGGGTAGCAAAGACGGCGTACCACCACCAATAAATATCGAACCAATCTCTCGGCCCTGAGCTAAAGGTTGCTGCATTTCGGCGTCTAGCAGTAACGCATCAACATATTCTTCATACATGGATAGCTCACTGTCCATCGGTAGCTCATGCGAATTAAAATCGCAATAAGGACACTTCTTCACACACCACGGAATGTGAATGTAAAGAGACAATGGAATGTCGATCACGTCTACCGCGATAGTATCCGTCGTTGGTTCAGTAAGACTTAACGTATTCAGGTCGTTCGGCATGCTGTCTGTATTCACTTTGGGCATAAATAAACTTATTTTGTAGTGAGCAATAATGATCGATATCAAAAGTAACGCTAGGTTGACATACTCCCACCACTTTCGGCAAGCACAAGTGGGGATTCTAAAAGCAAATGCTCTTAGGCGACTTTCTCACGAAGGTCGCTTGTTTTCTGTTTCAACGGGCGACCTTTACTGCATTCTCCCTCCGCAGATAAAACGGCATGTCCTGCCGCTAATATGTTACGAGCCGCATTAAAATCAGCGTTCGCAACATACCTACATTTGATGCACTCAAATTTTGACTGAGTTTGTCTGTTATCGACAGCAATATGCTGGCATTCAGAGCAGGTTTGGCTAGTGTATCGTGGGTTTACCTTAATCAGTAACCCACCGCGCCATTGCTGCTTGTACTCAAGCATATTGACCATCATGCCCCAGCCTTGATCTAGGATGGATTTATTTAATCCTGACTTGGCTTTGACATGACGACCTTTATTCTCCACCGTACCACTGGCTGATTTCGACATATTGGCGACTTTTAAATCTTCACAAGCAATCATGGCGTGGCTTTTGCTGATGCTGGTGGTGATCTTATGCAAGTAGTCATGTCTGATATTGGCAATGTGGCTATGGAGTTTTTGAATCTTGCGGTTTTGCTTTTTCCAGTTTTCACTGAATTTTACTTTTTTCGCCAATCCACGTTGCAGTTTGGCAAGTTTGAGTTGATTGGTTTTAAAGCTGTTTTTGGGTTTAATATATTCACCGTTTGAGGTGGTGAGTAGTTTACTGATGCCCACGTCCAAGCCAATGGCGCTTGTGGCAGGGTGACGTGGGTTCTCAGCCAGTTCGCGCTCTGTGCCAAACGACACATACCATCGACCTGATTTCTTGCTAATGGTGACATTTTTAATCGTGCCGATGATGTCTTGCGATTTTCTAAACTTCACCAATCCCACGCCATTCGGTAGTTTGACTCGATTGCCCTCAATACGGCAGTATTTATCAAACTGAACTAACCGAATTGAGTCACGCCCATCGGATTTGCGCTTAAATTGTGGCATTAATGGTCGTCGTTGAATTTCTGTGCCATCAGCCAGTTTAAAAAACTTGGGTTTGCGAGGTTTCTTTTTATTTTCTTTCAATCTGGCATGTGCTTTAGGATCAAAGAAACGCGACCAAGCCGATGCCAGATCACGTACTTTTTGTTGTAAAGAGACAGCGTTTGAGCTGCTTTTTAAGAACTCGAAATCAGGATTGCTCTTTAGATCCATGATTTTATTAACGAGGTTCGTGGCATTGATAAACTCATCTTTAGCAAACATCTCAAATGAGATCACTAGCATTTGATTCCAAACAAAACGTGCAGAGCCGACAAGATTATTTAAAATAATCTCCTGCTCTACATTAGGCTCAAGCCTAAATTTATACGCTTTGTTGATTTTCATAAATGCGTTCTTTATTAATGAGTGTGTGTTTGATATTATGCTTATAATACTAGCATTTAAGAGTTTTTATTACAATGAGTGAGATATATAAAAACCGCCATGCTGCCTTTAATCTCCACGTTCATTTGGTTTTTATTACTAAGTACCGAAAAAAAGTTTTAGGTGAGCTGCATCATAAGTATTTCAGTGAGTGTGTCACTGAGGTATGCAAGAGCTTTGATGCTGAATTAAAAGAATGTAACGGTGGAGCAGATCATATCCACATGCTTATCCAGTACCCGCCCACGGTGCAATTAAGCAAATTGGTTAATAACTTAAAATCAGTCACAAGTAGACGAATGAGGGGTGATTTTATTGATTTAAGAGCAGCTTATTCCAAGCCTGTGCTTTGGTCACGCTCCTACTTTGCAAGCTCTTGTGGCGGTGCGCCATTAGATATTATTAAGCAATACATTCAGAACCAGCAAGGCTAACCAGTGATGCGAAATTCACCTCCACCCTAATGTCAGGTGGAGCCCTCTTTGCTTTTTTAAGATAAACTATTCAAGACAAGTTTGAAAGTGAGTTAATAAAAACCTCGATAATTTTAAGAACGAATTGAAAAATAAATAAAAAATCAAAGGACAGATATATGGCGTATTGGTTAATGAAATCCAACCCTAAATTTTTTGGTATTGAAGATTTGCAGCGCTTGGGCACCGACGGTTGGGACGGCGTTCGTAACTACCGTGCGCGTAACTTTATGCGTGATGATATGAAAGTTGGTGACAAAGTGTTCTTTTATCACTCTAGCGCCAAGCCGTCTGGAGTCGCTGGTATCATGACAGTTACTACAGCAGGATATCCTGATCCTACTCAGTTTCACCCTGAGCATCGTCATTATGATCCTATTGCGACTGAAGAGGAACCTCGTTGGTATATGGTCGATCTCACTTTTGAGCAAGCTTTTACAGAGGTGTTACCACTATCAGAGCTAAAATTTTTGCCAACTTTGGAAGATTCGTTATTACTAAGGAAAGGATGTCAGCAATTAACAGTGATTCCATTAAAGCCCAAACATTGGCGAGCAATTATGGACATGGTGGAGACACTTGAGTTGTTGCCGGAGTAAACTTATTAAATCGTCTCTGAGCTATTGGCTATTGGCTATTGGCTATTGGCTATTGGCTATGAAATAGAGTACAAAAAACCTAAGATTAATACTTACATAGCGGTGCTAAAGCGTTGACATCATAGTGTGGCTTCTTTACCATCTTACTATGTATATGACCTGTCAATCCACTACTTGGATCGATGGGTTATTTTTATTTTAGTGTCTTTACTTTTATTTTCATACTCTGCCTATCTACTCATGCAACATTATAAGTTTGCTCATATTATTTATCGGAGTATTATCGTCGGCACTACTCTCCTCGCTGCGTCAACCTTAGTCGATTGATAGCAGTGTTTGTTTATTAATAATAATTACCTTAATAACAATTACCGCAAAGAATAAAAAGTTGCTTACCATGGTTTTTCCATTGTCTTTCAAAGATTTTAAAAGCTATAGCTTACGTTTAGGCGTACTTGCCCTCCCTATCTTAATTACTCAGTTTTGCCAAGCCGCACTTGGCGTGGTCGATGCCATCATGGCAGGTCAAGTTTCGGCGCTTGATTTGGCTGCGGTAGCCGTTGGCTCTGGTATTTGGCTACCGCTGTTTTTATTGGCCACAGGTGTGCTTATCGCAACCACACCTCTAATTGGTGAAGCAATTGGTCAAGACCAGCACGGCCAAGTGCCGCATATCACGCAGCAGTCTCTATGGACCGCAGGTGTCATTGGCATTATCGGTTTTATCATTGTTAATTTGGCTCCCAATGTTCTTGGCATTATGGGTGTCCCAGAAAACATTCAGCCGATAGCGACACAGTATTTACATGGTGTCTCATTTGGTTTCCCAGCGCTCGCTGTATATGCCGTCCTGCGCAGTTATTGTGAAGCATTGGGTCGTCCTGAGCCTGTAACTGTCATTAGTATCATTGGCCTGCTTGCAGATATTCCTTTGAACTATATTTTTATTCATGGGTTATTTGGCATGCCAGAAATGGGCGGTGCAGGCTGCGGGGTGGCGACAGCATTGGTATTATGGATAAATGTCCTATTGCTTGCGGCGTATACTAGCTTCACAAAACGTCGCGAATTTGTGAGCACGCGATTTTTTTATGGCTTCTCTAGCCCTAATCGTACACAGATTAAAAAGCTGTTGAAACTTGGCATCCCTATTGGCATCTCTATCTTCTTTGAAGCCAGTTTATTTAGCTTAGGCGCACTCGTTATCAGTCCATTGGGTGAGCTAGCAACCGCATCGCATCAAGTGGCGCTGTCAGTGACCTCACAGCTATTTATGATACCGATATCTGTCGCCATGGCGCTCACTATCATGGTCTCCAATCGATTTGGTCAAAAAAACCTATTAGCATTGCGCCAAGTGCAAGCTACTGGACTGGTATGGACCGTATTGATCGCTTTAACCTGTATGGTTGGGATATGGCTATTCAGACTAGAACTGGCAGCAGCATTCACTGATAATCCAGAAGTTAGAGCCCAGTCTATGCATTTGCTTATCTTTGCACTCGCCTATCAGTTATTTGATGGCTGGCAGGTTAACGTCGCTGGTATATTGCGCGGTATGCAAGACACCACCATACCGATGTGGGTAACGCTCTTTTGCTATTGGTTAGTTGCCCTACCACTTGGCGTCTATCTAGTGCGTTTTACTGACGTTGGTGCACAAGGGTTTTGGATGGCGTTGATTACAGGTTTGTTCTTATCATCTATTTTACTTACTTTGCGTCTACGCTATCAGCAAAAACGCTTAACTGTGCTATGGGGTTAAGCCAATTGCTTATGGATTGAATTTTATAATCATTATTAGCGTCATTTGATCATACAGACTATGAAAAATCGTGGATATTTTCTTGCTAAAGAGATGGCTTACGTCAAAATATGTAAAAATTCTCAGTTAACAACTGTACATTGATTGCTCATTGCCCTGAATCTAGGTATCATTAGCAATTAATTAGACAATATTTAGTTACACTATTTCTCGAATTTAGTACAAGGCCAGATAAAAACTATGGATATTGAAAAAATACGCACCCTCATCGCCCTTATGGAAGAAAGTGAACTGGTTAATTTAGAAATCAGTTCTGACGACGAGCATATCAGCTTAACTCGTCACTATGACGCGCCTGCGCCAACTATGATGGCTGCCCCAGCTGCGAGCGCTGCTCCTGCTGCCGCTGTCGAAGGCAAACCTGCAGAAAAAGCGGGTAGCGTTGAGTCTTCACCAATGGTTGGTGTTTTCTATTCAGCACCAAGCCCTAATGACCCACCATTTGTAAAAGTCGGTCAAAAAGTTCAGGCAGGTGATACTTTAGGTATTATCGAAGCTATGAAAATCATGAACCCGCTTGAAGCGACTCAAAGTGGTATTGTTGACGAAATCTTGGTAGATAACTCTGAAGTCGTACAGTTCGGTCAACCTGTCATACGCTACAAAGCGTAACGATATTTGCCATACTTTATTTCATTATGGCTGACTTTTGGTATATATACCGCGTCAATGCTAAACAACCTGATGCTATGTATCGAAACTCAGTCAATGACTGACGCTTCGACAAGGATGAACCCATGATAAAAAAATTGCTCATTGCCAACAGAGGTGAAATTGCCCTGCGCATCGTCCGCGCCTGTAAAGCGCTAGGTATCGAAACGGTAGGTGTCTACTCTACTGCGGATGCCAACTTGATGCACTTGCGCTTTGTTGATGAGGCAATTTGTATTGGCAAGCCTAATGCTAACCAAAGCTACCTTGATATCAATACCATCTTAACTGCTGCTGAAATCACTGGTGCAGATGCTATCCATCCTGGTTATGGCTTTTTGTCTGAGAATGCTGAATTTGCTGAACAAGTAGAAGAAGCAGGATTGACCTTCGTTGGTCCTAATGCTGATCATATTCGCCTTATGGGCAACAAAGTTTCTGCCATCAACGCTATGAAAAAAGCTGGCGTACCAACTGTACCTGGTTCAGTTGGCGCTGTGACCCTGCATAATGCTGAAGAGCAAGCCCGCAATATCGGTTTCCCACTATTGATTAAAGCGGCTTCTGGCGGCGGTGGACGCGGTATGCGTGTGGTTGAACGCTTTGACGAATTGATTGGTCAAGTACAAGCTGCTAAACAAGAAGCTGAGCTTTGGTTCGGTGATGACACTGTCTATATGGAGCGCTATCTACAAAACCCGCGCCACGTAGAAGTACAGGTGTTGGGTGATGGTAATGGTAATGCTATCCATCTATATGACCGTGATTGCTCATTGCAGCGTCGCCATCAAAAAGTACTAGAAGAAGCACCTGCGCCTGACATCCCAGATGATGTACGTGAACCAATCCTAAAAGCTTGTGTAAAAGCGTGTGAGCTTGTTAAATATCGCGGTGCTGGTACGTTTGAATTCTTGTTTGAAAATAACGAGTTTTTCTTTATTGAGATGAATACTCGTGTACAGGTTGAGCATCCAGTGACTGAGATGATTACTGGTATTGATGTTGTGGTCGAGCAGCTCAAAATCGCAGCTGGTTACGGTCTGTCTTATCGCCAAAGCGAGATTGAGATCCAAGGTCATGCGATCGAATGTCGTATTAATGCCGAAGATGCAGCAACTTTTGTACCTTGCCCAGGCACTATCAGTCAATTGTTCACGCCAAGTGGTTCTGGCATTCGCTTTGACTCTCATCTATACCCTGGCTATGAGATACCGACCTATTACGATTCATTGATTGGTAAGCTTATCTGTCACGGTCAAACTCGTCAGCAAGCCATTGCTAAGACAGTACATGCCCTTGATGAGCTGATTATCGAAGGTATCAAAACCAATATTCCTTTACATCGTGATGTGATTTTGGCGGATGATAACTTTACTCGTGAAGCGCAAAATATTCACTATCTCGAAAGAGAGCTGCTGACTGCGAATAAAGCTAAAAAAGACTCGTAGGCTAAAATACTTATAGAGTTCGCTAAGTTTAATTAAAACAGCACATAAAAAACCGCTATTAATATAGCGGTTTTTTTATGTCATCAATAAGCTGTCAATCATACATAAAGTACAACGAGCATATCTAATTATGGCAACACTCTATTGAAGTTCATAAAGCATTCGTTACCATCAGGATCAGCGCACCATTGCATCTGGTTGCCATCATGATTGATAAATGCAATTAACGCTTCATCAGTCTGGTCGATCTGATTGCCTGAGCAGTCTACTTCATTATTATCATAAACAGTCTTGATCGCAATAACTGGCAGCCCTTCTTCACGATGGGTAACCAGATATCGGCCGTATGTCCACTCTTTGCCACTGACAGACCACATCTCATTATCCGCACTAAAGTTATATAGCTCGCGGCACTGGTTAGACTTACCAACTGATGCAAGTAAGTTTTTGCTAGTAGTTGGTTGAATGTTTAGAACCCGCTCTTCACTTTGAGTCAGTACGCCGCCGTCCATGCCTGTTATCACCTTGGGCTCTACACTGCTAGGCTGTGGCGCAATATTTGCCGACTGGTTATCTTCCGCTTCCTTGGTCATCATAGCCTGAGTAGAATGAGCGCTACTATCCAAGTCTATTTCCCACTGTCCGGCAATGGCTGGGCTAATATGAGTGGTGATGGTCGGCTTGGTAGCCTCACCGTTCGCAGGCAACGAAGCCAAAATAGATGCTAGCGTGAATGAAGCAAATGAGATAGGTTCCATAATTAACCTTTTATTTATAATATTTTAATATATACATTAGCGTAAGTCTTAGACACCAAAAACACAAGTAACATTATGCTATTGCTCATAAACCTGTAGTTGGAATTTCATATGTATTTATGGTAAAAAATAACGCCATCGCTTCACTTGCTAAAGACAAGGAGCGATGGCGTTATTAGCATACAGAATTTTGCGTGGTATCAATGACTACTTAACACTAAGCAGCTTCTGTGTTTAGCGCTTGAGCAAAAGCTGATAACGCCCCTTTTAGCATGGCTGATACTGTACTGCTACAAGTACCGATGCCTGAGTATACCTCGCCATCGACATTTAACTGAATGTAAGCAGCAGCATTGGCATTGGTTTTGTTATCACTGTTGGTATCATCATCGATACCATTACCACTGTTATGATGCGGGTTAATCGCATGTTCTGCATAGTTAATAATATGTAGTGATTTGCCAGTATGCTGTGCAAGTCCATCAATAAATGATGATAATGGGCCGTTACCCGTGCCATCAATATCAATAGTATCGCTATTCATTTGTACTTGACCACTAAAGTAAACCTCACCGCCTTTATTGTTGACGCTATAGTCTAGCAGCTCAAACTTGCCCTGCTGCAAGTAAGTATCTTCAAAGGTCTGCAAGATTTCATCATTCTGCAATTCTCTTGCAGCTGCTTCAGCTTGCTTTTGTACCACACGGCTAAAGTCAATCTGCATCCAACGTGGTAAGTTGAAACCGTAGTTACGCTGCAAGATATATGCGACGCCACCTTTGCCCGACTGGCTATTGATACGTACTACATCTTGGTAGCTACGCCCAATATGTGCAGGATCAATGGGTAGATAAGCCACGTCCCAGACATTGTCTGTTTCGCTCTGATTGCTTTCATTATAATCGAGAGATTTTTTGATAGCATCTTGATGTGAGCCACTAAATGCCGTGAAGACCAACTCGCCTACATAAGGATGACGTGGGTGCAATGGTAGGTTATTGCATTCGCTCACCACCTGTACGATTTCACTCATGTTGCTAAAATCAAGCTCAGGATCGATACCTTGGCTAAACAAGTTCATGGCCATGACCATGATATCCATATTCCCTGTACGCTCACCGTTACCAAGCAATGTGCCTTCGATACGATCCGCACCTGCAAGTACGCCCAATTCAGCTGCCGCTACCGCACAGCCACGGTCATTATGAGTATGCAAGCTTACAATCACGTGCTCACGCTGGGCTAAATTACGGCAGAAGTACTCTACTTGATCAGCAAAGACATTGGGCATAGAAGCCTCAACCGTCGCTGGCAAGTTAAAAATAACTTCCTGACCCTGCTGTGGTTGCCACACATCACATACTGCATCGCAAACCTCTACGGCATATTCAGTTTCTGTCTGGCTAAAGCTCTCTGGTGAGTACTGAAATACCCAATCTGTCTCAGGATACTTTGCTGCATATTCTTGTAATAGCTTGGCGCCTGCAATCGCAATCTCTTTGATTTCGGCTTTATCTTTGCCATAGACTTTTTCGCGTTGTACACGGCTGGTTGAGTTATAGACATGGACAACCGCACGTTTTGCGCCTTTTAATGATTCAAAAGTACGGGCAATCAAATGCTCGCGCGCTTGTACCAATACTTGTAGCGTTACATCTTCAGGTACGTGGTTTTCTTCGATAAGCTTACGCGCAAAGTCAAATTCTACCTGCGCCGCTGATGGAAAACCAATCTCAATCTCTTTAAAACCAACATCTACTAAGGTCTTAAAGAAACGCATTTTTTGTTCAATGGTCATCGGATCAATCAGTGCTTGGTTACCATCACGCAGATCCACACTTGCCCATATCGGTGACTTCTCAATCGTCTTGCTTGGCCAAGTACGATCTGGCAGCGATGGCGCAAATGCAAATGGACGGTATTTACGGAAGTCAAAAGTGGCACTTTTTGGTGTAATCTTTGCAGTCCCTGTGGCTGCAGTGTGCGTGGCTTGGTCAGACATAATCAATCCTTAGATGATATGGTTGTTTATATATTTAGCTAGGCGATTAGCTGTTGATTAGATCAGTATTTATCATACGAGATAACTAGTGTTCATACCATAATAATATCAAAGTTTAACAGAGAGAAACCTGCTTTCTTTTACTTTATTTTCTGTTATTTTAGTGGAAAAACACAATTTAGACATTATAATCGAATAAATTCACTATTAAGGCTTAAGAAATGCCAGATAATCATATTGATAGTATAGGGACTGCAGATATAGACGAGACAGATAGACAGTTGCTGCGCTTATTGCAAACGCAGGCGCGCATGAGTATTACTGAACTTGCTGAACGCGTCAACCTGTCTGCCACCCCTTGCGCACGTCGTATCAAACGCCTAGAAGATGCGAACATTATCACCGGCTACCATACCAAAACCGATGCGCAAAAACTTGGCTATCCGCTAGCCGTGTTTATCGCTATTAGTATGGATCGACATACAGCAGAACGTTTCGAGCAGTTTGAACGCAAAGTCCAAAGCTTTGAGGAAGTCATTAGCTGTAGTATTGTCACAGGACGCACGGAAGACTATCTGATTAAGGTTAGGGTACGTGATATGACACATTACGAAGAATTTTTATTACATCGCCTTAATCGTATTGAAGGCGTAGCCCAAGTTCATACCAGTTTTGAATTACGAGAAGTATTTAGTCGTAGTGTGGTTTAGACGATCTAAGCGGTCGTTGGCGACTGTCGACGAAACCATACCAATAGTACAAATCCAATCATTAATCCAATAGCAGCGACAAGTAACCCTGCATTGAAATTACTATCTTGCCCTGCCAGTGCCACTGTTACCAAGGGTCCTAAAAACTGACCCAATGCATAAGCCAACGTTGCCAAAGCAATCAGTAAATTAGAATAGGCAGGATTGATGTTTTTAAATAAAGTCAGTGTCATCGATACCATACCGACGAAGGTCAATCCTAAAATCGCAGCATTGCCATACAATCCAAGTGCACCATCAAACCATATCGGCAAGCACATGCCAAATGCTTGCAATACTGTTAGCCCCATTAAGGTTTTTATCTCACCGATACGTTTAGCAAGCGCGCCCCATAGGGGGTTTGACAACATCGCAAAAATACCAACGACCAACCAAATCATGAGTCCAGCATACGTCTGTGTCGTTAGACGCTGCGCTGCCATGACGGGCAAAAAAGTTGCTGAACTGATATAACCAAACCCTGCCAGTACGTAGCTGACGAAAAGTAAAGTAAGCGCTTTATGGTGCCCAGAGATGGCTTCATATAAGGAGCGTTTAAAGTTTAAATAGGTCTGGTGCACTGACACGTGCTGTTTGGCATCAATCTGCTGTGAATCAACAGCTTGTACTTGTCTTGGCTTTATCGTATAAAGTAGCCACACAAGCGGTAAACTGGTGACACCTGCGACCAGCCAAATTACATCGAAGTGATAGCCTAATTTTAATAGCCACCACGTTACGATGGCAGAGGCGCTGATGCCGACACCAATACCTGCATAGTGGACTGCTGATAATACAGAACGGCGCTCAGGGCTAAGGGTTTGAATCACGAAAGATGAGCTCAATATCATCGCTACGCCACTTGCAATGCCTGCGATTAAGCGAATGATATACCATAGAGTTAACGACATATCAGGCACAACAAGCAGCATCGTTGTAATAACACTAATAATCGCCCACAGCGTCATCGTCTGCCATGTCAAGCGCTGAGGTACAAACATGGCTATAAGAGCGCCAATAAAGTAACCGATATAATTGATTGATGCCAGCCAGCCTGCAATCGTCGTTGATAGCGACAATTGCACCATAATATCAGGTAAGGTGGCGGTAAACAGAAAGCGTCCATAACCCATAACGACTGCCATGCAGTACATACCGATACAGGCAATGGCAGCTTCGTTGGTAATCGTCGGGACCATACGGCTTTTAAAAGCAGTCATCATGACAGCGCCATTTTTGTGGTAATTAGCACACAATCCTTTGTGTTAGACAGTCAAAAGCAGTAATAAATAAACGCAGAAATAGAAAAGTTATTAGATATATTAGGCCAGCATAAATTTATTAGCGAAAACTATAATACGTCTAACGTTGGCGTCTCTACCGTATCCTGTCCTAGCATTTGTACCCGCTGATCGCTAAACATATCCATATCTGGAGCTAGCGTACGCATAAACCGATCAAAATACAACATCTGTTTGGTCAATAGAGCAAAGTCGCGTGGGAAATGGATGCCATGACGTTTACCAACTTCGACAATCTCAAGCATCATTTTATTAAGCTCATCGGCTTGTTCTTTACTATTAAACGGCACACCGCTGGTAAAGGTTTTATCTTCTGCCATGATGGTTGTCATCATCCGTTGCAAGTCATCCCCTAATGCAGCCACATTGACTTTATTGCCACCATGCGTCATTTCCATGTCAATCATATGGCGCGCCATGGCTTGATAGTCACTGTCTTGCATGGCTTGCATCATGCCCATACATGCGCGCCAGCTCTCAGCTTTGAGCTTGCCGACAATACCAAAATCCAAAAATCCAATACGACCATCAGTCAATAGCATCAAATTACCAGCGTGTAAATCCGCATGGAAACTATTGCATAACATAAGACTGGCAAACCATGTGTTCAAAGTGTCTGCCATAACTTGGGCAGGATCTGCACAGTATTGGCGCATGAGCGACTCATCGACCATAGAAACGCCATATAGGCGGCTCATCGTTAGCACACGCTTGGTAGTCAGCTCTTCATAGACAGTTGGTGCAACGACACGAGTATTACCTGATACCGCTAAGAACTGTTGAAAATCGCGGATGTTCTGGGCTTCAGCGATAAAGTCCGTCTCGGCAAGCATACGCAGACGAATCTCATCGATAATCGGCGCAATACTCGCAAACTTCATTGAGGGCATCAGTATTTCAAGTAGCTTAGTTACGCCATGCAATACACCCAAGTCGGTCTGCATGATGGTCTCGACGCCAGGCTTTTGTACCTTCAGCACCACTTCATTACCATTGTGCAACCGTGCTGCATGCACTTGAGCGATAGAAGCTGAGGCTAGTGGCTCTGAGTCAATGTGCGCAAACGTATCATCAAGCGTCATGCCATTAGTCGCCAGCTCTTCTTTTAGCACTTGCTCGATATAAGCATAAGACAATGGCGTAGTTTGATCCAAGCAGCTCTGGAAAGCCTTGACATAATCACGTGGAAACAATGACGGTGTACTGGCGATAAATTGACCGATTTTGATATAAGTTGTGCCTAACTGCTCAAAGGTTTCTTTGAGTAGCATCGCGTCAGGTTTCTCACCTTTTGCCACTCTTAGCGCAGACAGACCTGCCACACTCGCTGTTTGGCGAACACGGTTCATGACATTAAAAGTATGCTTTAATAAATGCGGACGATGAATTTTCATAAAAAACAACTATGGTAATAAGAAGGAGGTTTGAAGATAGGCAATACAATATAAAAACGCGTTAAAATAAGATTACTCAGTTATAGTCGGTTAAAGATAATTTGGATACAAGGAAGGCGAGCGAAAGTACTACCAGTCGTAGACTAAGCAAGCCTGACACTGTATCCAATTTATAGAGGATTGACTATAGGACTGCTACAGACAGGACACTGCGGGTCTTTTCGATAGCCCATTAGTCGCTGCTGCATCTGACTACCATCCCATATGAGCAGTTTGTTTGTCAGTGGATTTTTGGTTAATCCCAAGTATTGCAACGCAGCATTGGCTTGCAAATTACCCATGACGGCAGTAGTACTGGCCAGCACTCCTGAATTGGCACACGTACGTTCGTCAGCGGCTTCGTCGAGCACTACGGAGCCAAACACGCAATGATAGCAACCAGTGTCGAGCTGAGGTTCGAACAGTGCTAACTGCCCTTGCATCGCAATCGCTGAGGCAGATAACAGGGGAATCTGATAGCGTACACTAATACGATTGATGATGTCGCGCGTGGCAAAATTATCCGTACAATCTAAGAGTAAGTCAGGCTTGCCTGCTGCCATATCGAGCAATTCATAAGCGTTGTCTTCATCTAATCGTGCGACTGTGCCGCGAGCCTTTATCAAGGGATTGATGCGCTCTAACATGTGCGCTGCGGTCAGTGCTTTAGACTGACCAACATCTTCTGGCAAAAACAGCGTTTGCCGTTGCAAGTTACTCGCCTCAATCTCGTCATCATCAATCAGATGAACGTGACCCACCCCAGCACGCACCAATGTCTCAGACGCAGGACAACCAAGGCCACCTGCCCCTATTATGACCACACGTGCTGTCTTTAATCGCAGCTGAGCGTCCATATCCCAACCGTCTAATAAAACTTGCCGAGCATAACGGAGCAGCTCATCATCCGATAGCTGTACCATCTCTTCTACCATATTCATCTACAACCTATAATCAAAGAAATCTACTACCAAAAAACTATCTATTGGACTTGCCCTAGCGTGACGCGATCATTACCACTGTAGTCTTTTACGGTATGTACTGACTCAAAACCACTATTCAAAAACAACTTGCGAACAGCATCCCCTTGATCATAGCCATGTTCAATAGCTAATAACCCACCTGTACATAGATATGTCGTCGCTTGCTGGACGATATGCTCGATATCAGCCAAACCCTGATTGGGTGCACTGAGCGCACTAATCGGTTCAGCTGTTAGATGGGCCAAATGCTCGTCTGTCTCGTCAATGTACGGAGGGTTTGACACGATCACGTCAAACTGCGGCTCATCGTTAGTAGGTAACGCTTGATACCAACTGCTTTGGACAAAATCAACATTGGCAACATTATTGCTCACGGCATTGTGCTGAGCAACTTTGAGCGCCTCTGACGATAAATCAACCGCTACGACTTGCAAATTAGCGTGTTTTAATTCATGGGCAAGACTGATAGCGATACAACCTGACCCTGTCCCCAAATCTAACAATCGTTTATTACTAAGTTGCGCTGGCTGAGCGTTTATCCAGTTCAATACCTGCTCAACCAATACCTCGGTATCAGGCCTAGGAATCAAAGTATGCTCGTTTACCTTAAAGCTAAGCGACCAAAACTCCTGCTGTCCGGTTAGATACGCAAGCGGTATACCTTGCTGCATTTTCACCACGCCGTCATTGAACCGTGCGACTTCACTATCACTTAGCTGATAATCTTCATCAGTCATCAACGCTATCGCAGGCTTATCAATGACATGCACCAACCAGTCAGTGAACCAAAATGACGGCTGCTGATTATCTGACTCACCATTCGTCAGTTGTTGAATCTGCTGCTTGATTTGACGAATGGTTGATACGGTCATAGATAGCTCTTAAATAACAGTGAATGAATAAAGGTAAAATACTGTTTAGCCTACTCTGATGCGCGTGGTGGCTCTTTGGTATCGGTCAGGTTAGGATTGGTTTTGCTCAGTTTGTCACCTACCCCATTGCCGCCGCTACTATCATTATTGTCATCGCCATAAATATCATCGTTATCACCAATGATAATATGTCTATCAACAAAGTAAATCAGTGCCAAAATTGGAATACCAATAGCAAAGGTAAAGATAAAGAAAAACGGATAACCCATATTATCGACGATAGCACCAGAATAACCACCCATTACTTTTGGTATCAGGGTCATCAATGAGGAAAAAATCGCATACTGTACCGCGGTAAAGCGAATCGATGTCAGTGCTGATAAGAAAGCGATAAATACAGCGCTTGCAAGGCCCGCAGCCAAGTTATCAAATATCACTGCCATATACATGATTGGCAGGCTACCTGGGTTATATGTCAATACCACAAACAACAGGTTGGTCGCACACGCTAAAATCGCGCCTATCATCATGGCATGCATGATACGGAAACGCTGAGCCAAAATCCCGCCCAAGAAGCCACCTGCAATTGCCATAATCACACCGACCAGTTTTACGGCATTGGCGATATCTGTTTTGCTAAAGCCCATATCTTGATAAAAGACGTTGGAGATCACGCCTGCGACGATATCTGAGATACGGTATAGACCAATCAAGGCTAATAGCAGCAGGGCTTTTTTGCCATAACGTCGGAAAAAATCTAAGACAGGCTCGATCCATGTTGCCATGGCCACTTCTTTTTTCACCAGTCCTACTTGTACTAGTGCATAACCTGCTGCCATTGCCGCGCCTAGGCTTACTAACAAGTGCAAGGTTTCTACAAAGAAGCTAGAAAACGCGCCTTCGAACTCTGGTAAGACTTGTCCCATCAATATATAAGCAGCGATAAAGGCAATCACTGAAAATACAAACAACGCTACCAGTCTGACGTAGTCTTCACGAGTTTCAGCGACCAACGGGGCTTTGTTAATGATTTTTGGTTGATTAATAATAAAGTACAGTAATAACAATGGCGCGCACGCGACCAATGCTAAAAAGTAAAATTTAATCGCTGGCATTACCATTAGTGGTATCAAGGCCACTGTGCTATCAAATACTGTATTGATCAAAATATTAATCAGGTAAATAACACCAAACAGCAGACCTGGGATAAGCAGTAACGCCGAATAAATTAGGAATACTTTTAAGTTACCCTTCTGCTTTTTACTTTGCAGGGTCTCAGCGGTTGGCTCATAACTAGCAAACGTCGTTAATACCCCTAACGTCATGACTCCTGCCATGATGTAATAGGTATTGCGCCATGCTTCATAACTATAAAACGTCTCATTTGAGCCGAAATAATCAGCCAAATATAACGCGCCTGCCCCTGCGACAATCATACCGATACGGTAGCCTGACACATAGATAGAGGACAAGATAGACTGCATAGACGGCGGCGCAAGCTCAATACGGTACGCATCAATCACGATATCTTGTGTCGCAGAAGAGAACCCAAGCAGCACGGCCGCGCCTGCCATATAAACCAAGACATCTTCGCTAACAGGATTTACCCTTGCCATCAAAAAGATCGCCAGCACGATAAGCAACTGTGATACCACCATCCAACTACGACGACGCCCTAGCCACTTGGTCAAAAACGGCACAGGGAGCGCATCAATCAATGGCGCCCAAATAAATTTGAACGAATAACCCAATGCTGCCCAACTGAACATAGTGACGACACTACGATCAATGCCTGCTTCTCTCAGCCATAGCGATAGACTTGAGAAAATCAGCAGAATAGGTATACCCGCTGAGAACCCCAAAAACAGCATAATAATGACACGAGGATCGAGATAAGCTTTTATAGCCTCGCCCCATGACTTTTTGGCAATTGGTTGATTGGGCGGTACAGATTTGACAGCAGACATAATAACTCACCAACAATTCAGACAAAGAACACAACCGCGCACAATTTTTATCAATCTTTAGAATCAGTTATTGACAAAAGGATCGATAAAAATTGCTCTACGTTGCACCAATATTATCATTACAACAAAATCCAGTTATGGTACTTGAGAACCTTTATCTTGACTAGATGTTTTTGCATTAACTTAGCGATTGCAGACCAGGTGCAATTGCTTATATTTCTTAATAGTAACGCAAAAAATCGCAGTGTTTTACCAGGGTTATCTTAGCTCTCTTTTTTATTGCTAATTTCTGTTTTGAAAGATGTCTGACAATGACATTATTTATAGGTAATATAAAGGTAGTAGTAAAAATGACGCAGGCTTGATTGGTTAGGTGCACTCTATTGGTTTACTCTTAACTGGCAGTGATAAGCATAGGCGTTAATAACGATTGAGATAAACAAAACATCAAGTCTTTTACGATTGGTAATTTAAAACTTATAATTCTTATATATTAGTTTTATAAATCCACTCAGCTTAGTTATGCTTTGTACATAAACAACGACTACCGAGATTCACGGTTTGTTCTTTCGATTATCACAACCCAGGAGTTATACCATGTCCGACTCAACCAATAACACCACTGACAAAAACACTGCACCAGATTCTGCTCGTTGTCCTGTAGATCACGAAAGCAACAATAATGCGCTTACTAACACAACCTATGATCAGGGTGATGATCAAGGCCCAACGATCCATAGCGAAAACGTTGATAACTCGCACGAGCCTCAGCGTCCTAGCATGGGTGGCTGTCCTGTTATGCATCAGGCACATACTACTACTGCTTCTGCTGCGACAGATTGGTGGCCAAATGCTCTAAACTTAGACATATTGCATCAGCAAGACAAAAAGACTGACCCAATGGGTGAAGACTTTGATTATGCTGAAGCTTTTAAGCAGCTGGACTTAGAAGCAGTCAAAACTGACTTAAAAAATCTAATGACTGAGTCGCAAGAATGGTGGCCAGCTGACTGGGGACACTATGGTGGTTTGATGATTCGTATGGCATGGCATTCAGCTGGTACGTATCGTCGTTCTGATGGTCGCGGCGGTTCTAATACTGGTAATCAACGCTTTGCACCATTGAACAGCTGGCCTGACAACGTCAACCTTGATAAAGCCCGCCGTCTATTATGGCCAATCAAGAAAAAATACGGCAATAAATTGTCTTGGGCCGATTTGATGATTTTGGCAGGTAACATGGCTTATGAATCTATGGGCTTCAAAACTCTAGGATTTGCCGGTGGCCGAGCTGATATCTGGCATCCAGAAAAAGACATCTATTGGGGTTCTGAGCGCGAATGGCTAGCTGCTACCAAAAACCGTTACGACAGTGATGAAGAGCGCGAATCATTAGAAAATCCTTTAGCTGCTGTGCAAATGGGTTTGATCTATGTCAACCCAGAAGGTGTTGATGGCAATCCTGACCCAATCAAAACCGCACAAGACATCCGTACTACGTTTGGTCGTATGTCGATGAATGACGAAGAGACCGTTGCTTTGACAGCTGGTGGTCACACGGTTGGTAAGTGTCACGGTAATGGTGACGCGACGATACTAGAAGATGAACCAGAAGGCGCTGATATCAAAGAGCAAGGCCTAGGCTGGCGCAACCCTAAAGGCACAGGTAATGCAGGCGATACAGTTTCAAGTGGTATCGAGGGCGCCTGGACTACGAATCCAACTGAGTGGAACTATGAGTACTTTGATTTGTTGTTCAACCATGAATGGGCGTTGACTAAGAGTCCAGCTGGTGCGTGGCAGTGGGAACCTGTCGACATTAAGGAAGAAGACCGTCCTTTAGATGCGCATGATCCAAGTGTACGCCGTAACCCAATCATGACTGATGCCGATATGGCGTTGATTAAAGATCCTATCTATCGTGAGATCTCTGAGAAATTCCACAACAACCCAGAGTACTTTGATGAAGTATTCGCTAGAGCATGGTTCAAACTGACTCACCGCGATTTGGGACCGAAATCTCGTTACCTAGGTGCCGATGTACCAAGCGAAGACTTTGTATGGCAAGACCCTATTCCTACAGGCAACGCGGACTTGACTGCTGATGATATTGCAACGCTAAAAGCACAGATTTTAGACAGTGACCTTAGTCGTCGTGAGTTGATCATTACAGCATGGGATAGCGCTCGTACGTTCCGCGCTTCGGACTATCGCGGCGGTGCCAACGGTGCACGCATCCGTTTAGCCCCACAAAAAGACTGGGCAGGCAACGAGCCAGAACAATTACAACGTGTACTTGAGACATTGACCAGCATTCAGTCTGGCTTTGATAAAGACGTTAGCTTAGCAGACCTTATTGTATTGGCTGGTAACGCTGCGATTGAACAAGCAGCAAACGATGCAGGTGTAGATATTACTGTACCGTTCAATCCAGGTCGCGGCGATGCTGACGCTGAAATGACTGACGCCGAATCTTTCGCTGATTTAGAGCCGCTACATGATGGCTATCGTAACTGGATTCAGGGCGACTACGCGGTATCACCAGAAGAGATGCTACTTGATCGCACACAATTAATGGGATTGACAGCGCCTGAGATGGTCGTATTGCTTGGTGGTATGCGAGTCCTTGATACCAACCACGGTCAGAGCCAACATGGCGTCTTTACTGAACGTGCTGGCGTGCTTACCAACGACTTCTTTGTCAATTTAACAGACATAAATTACACATGGCACCCTGTAAAAGCAGCCGACAATACTGCTAATAGTTACGAAGTACGTGAGCGTGGTACAGGAAACGTCAAATGGCAAGCAAGCCGTGTAGACTTGGTATTTGGCTCTAACTCTATATTACGTGCTTATGCTGAGCTATACGCGCAAGATGATAACTTAGAGAAATTCGTTCGTGACTTCGTCCGCGCTTGGAACAAGGTTATGAATGCAGACCGCTTTGATATTGCTAAATAAGCTGAGTTTGAAGTTGGTCAGTATCAACTGATTAACAGCAGTAAATATTAATAAATAACTTTATAACTGACAAACAGCTATCTTTTAGAAGGTAGCTGTTTTTTTATGCTCAATAATGACCGTTCTTTATGAATTGTTAGGTCAAATGGCTTCATTGACTAGACAGCGTTTACGGAACGGATAATTTTTTAGCATTGCAAAATACAAATTCTATATTCATAATTATCATAAATTGATAGCTATTTATTATATACAAGAATAATAGCTTTGTTTTACACTACTTTGTTACTGTATGTTCAGACATTTTTACTTTCATATACAGACGAGGTTTGTATATTTATACAATAGGATTAAGTTATGGCAATCGACGTAGTGGTCAACCAACGGCATTTGCAGATTCAGCTCAAACAGCTAGAAACAGTATGGCATACGGTGATTAACGGTTATAACTTAAGCCAAGCGGCGACCGTGCTACATACCAGTCAATCAAGCTTATCAAAGCATATTGCTGCACTAGAAAACCAGTTAAAGACGGAAGTGTTTGTGCGCCAAGGCAAACGTCTGACAGGACTGACCACTATGGGCACAGCGCTTATGCCGCATATCGAGTCTATCTTTGCTGAAATCCGTACCATTGAAAACCTCAGTTTAGATTTTAATAATCCTAATATCGGTACGTTGACGATTGCCACTACTCACACACAAGCGCGTTATGTACTGCCGCAAGTGGTTAAAGAGTTCAAAGATCGTTTCCCTAAAGTAAATTTGATTTTACAACAGGCAGATCCTGAGACCATCGCTCAAATGGTCATCCGTGGTCAAGCCGATATTGGTATCGCCACTGAGTCCTTGCTACATAATAACTATCTTAGATGCTACCGTTACTATGACTGGACGCATCGCGTTATCGTACCGAGTGATCACGAACTGGCTAGCCAAGAGTCTATTGACCTGCCCACACTTGCCAGCTATCCGATTGTTACTTATCACGGTGGTTTTACAGGACGCGGCGCGATTGACAAGACGTTCGACGAAGCAGGATTAGAGCCAGATATCGTACTAGCGGCGCTCGATGCCGATGTGATTAGCACCTATGTCGGTCTAGGCCTAGGTATAGGTATCATCGCAGAAATGGCGTTTGAGCCAAGCCATTATCAAAACCTGACTGCCATCCCCGTCGATCATTTTGGTCGCTTTACCAGTTGGATGGCGGTACGCGATGATGCAGAAATCCGTCAATATGGACGTGCGTTCATGGAGCTATGCCAAAAGCAATTTGCAAATTAATGAGCATTTGTTAAATAAAGTATCTCAGACTTGCTCACCCTTACTAGACTGAGCTGTGGATGATAAAATAGATTCTAGAACGTTATTCAATGTTTCTTTTATATATTATTCACACTTGTATTGATATTTGGTCGAATGAAATTAATTAGCGACTAAATATCAATACATATTAACTTGCTCTTTTGTAAACAGGTGATACCGCTCATGGAAAAATTCGTAGCGATCATTATGGCAATTTTTGCCGCCCCTCTACTCATTGGCGGCGCTTATTTATTGTCCTTAGGCGGTAGTCCTTACTACCTTATTGCTGGCGTTATCATACTAACGACAGCTTTTTTATTGTTCAAAAAACACTGGAGTGCTTACGGGTTATATGCGCTATTTATCGTAGCAACCATGGCTTGGGCACTTTGGGAATCTGGCTTTTATTGGTGGGCGCTAGCACCTCGAGTTGGCTTTCCGCTTATATTTGGTTTGCTCATGCTACTACCATGGGTATCCAACAAAATGCTTGGGCCTAAAACTCAAGTAAACGCAAATGCTGCAGCTAATACATCAACCACAAATACTGCTAAGAAAAGCCCTCTGTATTATTGGGGCCTGCTCGTAAGCGTAGTCGTAGGTGCACTACTCTCTTTTGGTAGTCTAGCCAACAATGCCACTGACAAACTCGGTGAGCTTGATTTGACTGCTGCAAATGATGACGAGCAAAACGTCAGCTCAGATGAGACGTCAGCCAACCTTGGTGATCCGTTATCAAACGGTCAACAAACGCCAGATGGTGAGTGGAGCGCGTATGGTCGTACTGATTATGGTCAGCGCTACTCGCCTCTAGATAAAATCAATACCGATAACGTCAAAGATCTAGAGCTAGCATGGCAAATCCAAACAGGTGATGTCAAAGGTCCTAACGATGTCGGCGAGACCACTTATCAAGCAACACCATTAAAAGTCGGCAATGGCTTATACCTATGTACCCCTCATAACTGGGTACTAGCGCTAGATGCCGACTCTGGTGAGACGCTTTGGAAGTTTGATCCTCAAGTAGAGGAAAACTTACAACGTCAGCATCAAACTTGCCGCGGCGTATCTTATTATGCGGGTCAAGCGACCAGTCCTGTACAAGTACAAAAAATTGCTGGTAATACCTTTGAAAACGCATCTAAGCAATGTGATGCCAAGATATTTATCCCAACTTCTGATGCGAAACTATATGCACTCGATCCAAATACTGGGCAACGCTGCCAAGACTTTGGGGATGATGGTGCATTAGACTTGATGCATAACATGCCGTTCAATCAAGCAGGTTACTATTATTCTACGTCACCACCAGTTATCGCAGGCGATACCATCATCGTCGCTGGTGCTGTCAATGATAACTATGACGTCAACTCGCCTTCTGGTGTGATCCGTGCGTATGATGTCAATACTGGTGAGCTTCTTTGGAACTGGGACTCAGGCGATCCTGATAATACAGCGCCTTTCGATGTCAATGATCCAACCCAAACTTACAAGACCAGCTCACCAAACTCATGGTCAGTCGCTACTGCCGATGAAGAGCTTGGATTGGCATACTTCCCTATGGGTAACCGTACGCCAGATCAGCTAGGTAGCTACCGAAATGCTGCTGAAGAAAAGTATGCAACGTCTGTTGTCGCTCTAGATATCGAGACTGGTGAAGCACGCTGGGTTCAGCAGTTTGTGCATCATGACCTTTGGGACATGGACACGCCTGCTCAGCCAACCTTACTTGATCTAGATACGGCCGATGGTGTACAGCCTGCGCTGGTTGTACCAACCAAACAAGGCGATGTATACGTCTTGAACCGCGCAACGGGTGAGCCTATTGTACCGATTAAAGAGCGTCCTGCACCGCAAGGCTATCTCATCGCAGGTGAGCACGCAGCGCCAACTCAGCCTTATTCTGGCTTGAGCTTTGAGCCTGAACCACTGACTGAAAAAGACATGTGGGGTGCCAGTCTCGTTGATCAAATGATGTGCCGTATTGAGTTCAATCAGCTCAATTATGATGGTCGCTACACCCCGCCATCAACCAATGGTAGCTTGGTCTATCCTGGTAACTTTGGTACCTTTAACTGGGGCGGTATCGCCGTCGATCCTGAGAATGGCGTGATGTTTGGTATGCCGACATATTTGGCATTTACCTCAAAACTCATTCCTAGAGACACGTTGGGCGATGCAGAGACCAATAAAGGAGAGCAAGGTGTCAATGCCAATGAAGGTGCAGATTATGCAGTAGAATTAGGTCCCTTCTTGTCACCGCTAGGCGTACCTTGTCAGCAGCCACCATGGGGCACGATCGCTGGTGCTGACCTAGCCACAGGTGATATCGCTTATCAACGCAAAAATGGTACGGTACAGGATCTGTCTCCTATCCCTATCAAACTGGAGCTAGGCGTACCTGGTATCGGTGGACCTATCATCACCAAAGGCGGTGTCGCGTTCTTGTCAGCGGCGACAGAAAACAACTTCCGAGCTTATGATTTGAAAAATGGCGACGTGCTATGGAATGTCCGTATTCCAGCAGGTGGTCAAGCCACGCCAATGACTTACTTGAACTCTAAAGGTGAGCAAATGGTCGTATTGGTCGCAGGTGGCCATGGTTCAGTTGGAACAACCATTGGTGATTATGTCTTAGCTTATAAGCTTGGTGACCAAGCTAAATAGTGTTGCATTTGGTTCTTCAGATAGTGATTATTTAATTTATCATTATCTTATAATCGAATAATTAGAGAAGCAGGTAACTTAGATTGCCTGCTTTTTTTAATGCCATCTTTTTCTAATGCTACAGTGTAATGCTGCTAAACCCTTTTATGACCTCACTTATGTTTTATTTATCGCTTATTTTGACCAACGACAACCTTTATAAATACCCCTTAATAATTGTTAAGCAAGCTTAAAAACAGAGTTAGCTGGCTTTGTTATGATTCATTAACAGTGACTAGTGGCACTTGAAACTACCACTGTCTATAAGCATATCAGTAGAAAATAATTTACACACTACTGGAACATTTATGAGTAACAAAATCCCTTTATCCTTCTTAGACCTCGCACCTGTACCTCAAGGCAAAACCATCGCTGAAGGCATCGCCCAAACGGTGGAAACCGCGCAGCAAGCAGAAAAATCAGGCTTAAACCGCTACTGGATGGCAGAGCATCATAATATGCCGGGTATCGCCAGTGCAGCCACTTCGGTACTACTATCGCATATCGGTAGTCAAACTGACCGTATCCGTATTGGTGCTGGCGGCGTTATGCTACCGAACCATGCCCCTCTCGTGATTGCTGAGCAGTTTGGTACTTTGCAGGCATTATATGGCGACCGTGTAGACTTAGGTCTAGGCCGTGCGCCTGGTACTGATGGTGCGACGTTTCAGGCACTTCGTCGACAAATGAAAGACGCCGAACGCTTTCCACAAGATGTGCAAGAGCTGATGTATTTCCTAGGTAATGATACAGAAGGCAGTCCCGTACAGGCATTTCCTGGCGCAAAATCAGGCATACCGATTTGGATATTAGGCTCTTCTCTATTTGGTGCGACTTTGGCTGCACATTTAGGACTGCCTTATGTGTTTGCCTCTCACTTTGCTCCGCAAATGCTTGGGCAAGCAATTGAGACTTACCGCGAACAGTTTAAACCGTCTGTCTATCTAGATAAGCCTTATGTGATGCTGGCTGCAAACTTATTGTTGGCTGATGATGATGCGACCGCTCAATATCACTTTACCTCAGCACAGCAGAGCTTTGTACGTCTGCGCCGTGGTGAAACAGGTCAAATGCCTAAGCCTACTCACGATATGGACAGTATCTGGAGTCAAGCAGAGAAAATGATGGTAGACAATGCATTGTCAGTATCATTCATTGGCTCTGTCGACACGGTAAAACCGAGACTCGCTGCGTTTTTGGCAACCTATCAGCCAGATGAGCTGATTGTGACGGCCAATATCTATGACCAAGCTGCCCGTATCCGTTCACTTGAACTTACATCGGAGCTAAACTTATTTACTTTACAATGAAATGAGACACTTGCATAATTATTGATGAACCTTAACTGGATTTTTGACATGGAAGCAACTCCCATTATCGGTGCATCGCTCATGATTGGCTCGTCAATATTTATGTATATCGTTGCCTTTCTTGCCGCTATGGCTATCGGTGGGTATTTAACCTATCGTACTAGTCCAAAGCGCAAGCAGCGCCGTGAAGACAAGCGTAATAGTGAACGCTAGATTAATACCAAAAGCCCTCTTTTCTTATTTGAAAAGAGGGCTTTTTTAAGACTATCAAAATTAGATAAAGCGAAAATACTTACTTATTTAAGAATAGTATAAAATCTGCATTACATCAATCCAAGGGCACGTAACGACGCTGCCCCAATCGCCATACCAAACATGCCGACAACAGTGGTAAATGCCAAAATATTAGCCGCCAATACATCATTGCCACCCATTGCTTTTGCCATGACATAGCTGGCTGCAGCTGTGGGCGATGCGACCATCAAAAACAACACCCCCATATGCACGCCTGATAGTCCAAATCCGAGCCCAACAGCGATCGCAATCAATGGTGCGATGACAATTCGACCAATACTCGCCTGCATAGATAAGCCCGAAGGATGCAACATAGATTTTAGGTTAATACTAGCACCTGCACAGATCAGTGCTAGCGGCAGAGCCACCGCTGCCAGTAAGTCACCGGTGGTATGAATCACCCCTGTGAGTGGCGGTAATGGTAGTGCTTTATAGACGAATGCGCCGACCAATGCCAAAATTAGAGGATTGGTTAGCAATTTTTTTACGATCATCGTACCGCGACTAACCCATGTGTCATCTACGCTTTTGGATACGCGGCTCAAGGTAATGACCGCCAAGATATTAAACAGTATCGTCACCACGCCCATATAGACCGCACCGATACTTAACCCTTGCGCGCCGTAAGCGTTGGCCACGGTTGCAAGGCCAATGATGGCCATATTGCTACGGAATACGCCTTGTACAAACACACCTTGGTCTTCAGGACGCTTGACGAAGCGTTTGGCATAAAACTCTGCGCCAATAAATAATATAAACGTCACCAAGATACCAACAAGGATAAGCGTAATTTGCTTACCATAATCGACGTCGCTATCAACCACGCTAAAAAACAATAAACACGGCAAGCAATAATTAAAGACAAAACTTGACGCCTGATCGATAAAAGTTTGGCTTGCTTCACCACGTCGTTGCATAAAAAAACCCAACCACATTAAGGCAAGGTTGGGTAAAACAATGGTAATAGCAAAAACAATAGCATCAATCATAAGTAGACTCAGTTCGGTGACAAGCCCATCAATATATGGACATCAGCGAGACAAATTAACAAGTAGTAAGAAAATTTACTGACCTAGTATAGAGACAAAGTAGCAAGTAGGACAAGGTTACATGTGACTTTCTTTTAAAACTGACGTTTTTTTTGACAAACAAAAGCCCGTAATGAAATATCGTTACGGGCTTTTATACTATAAGTACTTTATTATAAAAGGCTTTATTGCATGCCTATTATGAGTCCAATGCAGCTTTTGCTTTTTTATGCTTTTTAACCGTCATTGCCAACAATTGAATAGCAGCAGGGGTTACACCGCTTACGCGTCCAGCTTGGGCTAGCGTCGCAGGACGAACTTGCGTAAGTTTCTGTACTATCTCGTTCGATAGACCTGACACGATACTATAATCAAAGTCTAACGGTAGCGCCGTGTTTTCTAAACGCTTCATTTGGTCGATATCTTCTTGTTGACGATCGATATAGCCAGCATATTTAACAGAAATCTCTATCTGCTCACCCACTTGTGCATCAACGGTTGAGTCCGTGATAGCGGCGATATCAGCAAAATGTATTTGCGGACGCTTTAGCAAATCAAAGGCAGTCGACTCTTTAGACAGCACTTCACCTGTTTGCTCAGTCACTTGCTTACCTAAAGCATTAGCAGGCGTGGCCCACATATCTTTTAGGCGTGAGGTTTCTGTCGCGATGGCTTCCATTTTTTCTTGATAGGCCTGCCAGCGTACATCGTCTACTAGACCTAGCTTACGACCAGTCTCAGTCAAACGCTGATCTGCATTGTCTTCACGTAGCAATAAACGATATTCTGCACGGCTCGTAAACATACGATAAGGCTCGGTAGTACCGTGAGTAATCAAGTCATCGACAAGTACACCGAGATACGCTTCATCGCGGCGCGGTGTCCATGTGTCAAATTCGCTATTGTTGGTAGTGACCAATGCCGCATTGGTACCTGCAAGCAAACCTTGTACGCCCGCTTCTTCATAGCCTGTCGTACCATTAATCTGACCTGCAAAGTACAGACGATCAATCGACTTGGTTTCAAGCGTTGGCTTTAGGTTTTGTGGATCAAAGTAATCATACTCAATCGCATAACCTGGACGAGTAATATGCGCGTTTTCTAAGCCTTTCATACTATGAATAAAGTCTAACTGCACATCAAATGGCAAACTGGTTGAGATACCATTTGGATACAACTCATGTGTGGTCAGACCTTCTGGCTCGATGAAAATCTGATGGCTGTCTTTATCCGCAAAGCGATGAATCTTATCTTCGATCGATGGGCAATAACGTGGGCCCACGCCTTCGATTTTGCCAGAGAACATTGGTGAACGGTCAAGGTTTTCACGAATGATGTCATGAGTACGCGCATTGGTATGCGTGATATAGCAGTTAACTTGCTCAGGGTGCATAGAGACATCACCCATATAACTCATCACTGGCAACGGTGTATCACCTGGTTGTACGGTCATCACGCTAAAGTCAACACTACGTGCATCAATACGTGCTGGGGTACCTGTTTTTAGACGACCAACTGGCAGCTTAAGCTCACGTAAACGATCTGCCAACTTGATAGAAGGCTGATCCCCTGCACGGCCACCATTTGAGTTCTCTAAACCAATATGAATCACACCGCCCAAGAAAGTTCCTGAAGTCAATACCACTGTTTCGGTCTTAAAAATAATACCTGTAGAAGTCACAACAGCCGTCGCACGACCATTCTCAACCAAGATATCATCAGCGGCTTGCTGGAATATATCTAAATTTGGCTGGTTTTCTAGCGTATGGCGAATAGCCGCTTTATACAAGATACGGTCTGCTTGCGCGCGTGTGGCACGAACGGCAGCCCCTTTACGGCTGTTTAGTACGCGAAACTGGATACCTGCTTTATCCGTTGCCAATGCCATTGCACCGCCCAACGCATCAATCTCACGTACTAGATGCGATTTACCGATACCGCCAATCGCAGGGTTACAACTCATCTGCCCGAGCGTCTCAATATTATGCGTCAACAATAAGGTCTGTGCGCCCATACGTGCAGCCGCCAGAGCAGCTTCTGTACCAGCATGACCACCGCCGATCACTATCACGTCGTAATGTTTTGGGTATTGCATGTGTGCCTCACTTGACTCATAACGCTGCTGATTGCCATATCTTATGTTCAAATAAGAAAACAGTCAGCAAATAAACGTCAGTCGAATTTATAAAAAAGATAACGACTCAGATAAGTCGTTCATAATTGGTTAGGGCGTGTTCTTATTTTGAAAATGGTGATAAAAATGAGGTAAATTGCAGTCAAACAAGGAAAATAGCGCAAATAATATCAGGATATTAACCAGCTATTTGACATAGTTTGGCAATATTTAACCATTTTTAGCCCATTCAGATGCTTTTGTTCAGATTAAGAACACGCCCTGAATAACCCATAATTATAACAATTTTTTGATACTTAAAAAACGTTAGAACAAAAACTATTAAAATTAAGCGAAAAGTTCTCTACTCTGGTTACTATCTTGCTAGTTGTTGCCTTACTAGGGCGTGTCTTCATTTCAAAAATGGTGATAAAAATGAGATAAATTGCCGTCAAACAAGAAAAATAGCGCAAATAATATCGGGATATTAAACAGCTATTTGACGATGTTTGGCAAGATTTAGCCATTTTTAGCCCATTTAGATGACTATCGGGTGAACTGAAGACACGCCTTAGTTACTGTTTTAATCATCGTTTTGATTATTATTGCCAGGGCTAAGCGGTACGATCTGATCTGATTGACCACTAGACAGCATATGATGGCTACCATACCCTTCTGGATTGATCTGTAGATAAGCGTTCATTTGACCAATCGCCTCACCATCATCACTGGCCAAGATCTGCTCTTTGATAAGCTCAACTGGCGGTAATGGTAAGTTTTTAAGCAATGCTAAACGCTGATGGTTATCACCTTTGTTGACTACCAACTCGATAAGCTGACGAGCATCGATTGGCAAATCTGGTGTGTTTTGTGCCAACAGTGCCAAATGATAAGCGCCTGCAGGATCTTGGTCTACAACGATGCGCTGCTCGATAGCCACATAGGTTGCTTCAGTTGCACCGCCTGCCACACTAAGCTGATGAATACATTTAAGTGCTGAGTATGACTCATTATTAGCAATCTCAATAATGCGTGTCGATTCATTTTTTAAACGTTCACGGCGTTTTTCAATAGCCGCCTGCTCAGCCGCTTCTCTTTGCTCGTTTGACTGTTCGCTGGTTTGATTATTCATAAAGCTCTCTTACTCATCTGATAATTATTATTTATATCGCTGGTATCTTGGACACTATATGGGGGTAAATCCTATAAAAACAACGAAACCTAATGACATACGCGAGTGGAAATACTAATAGGGACAATAATAAATACGGTACTAACGTTACTAATAGCGACAATAAAAAAACCCAAATAGCCATTAATGACTACTTGGGTTTGCCGTGCTTGTATCTTGCAAAGGCTAATTGGACATTAAAGACATCCAATTCACACTTTCAAGTATTAAGCAGCAGGGCTGTTTGCTTCAACCAATGGCTTTAGCTCGCCCGATTGATACATTTGCAAGATGATGTCTGATCCACCCATCAACTCACCATCAATCCATAATTGCGGGAACGTTGGCCAATTCGCGATTTTTGGCAACGTTGCACGGATTTCTGGGTTTTCTAAAATGTTTACAAACGCAAATGGACGACCAATCTGAGTCAGCACTTCAATAGAGCGCGCTGAAAAGCCACACTGTGGAAATTGCGGTGTGCCTTTCATGTAGATAATGACTTTGTTGTCACGGATTTGATCACGGATCAATTGTTCAACGTCGTTTGCAGCAGTGTTTGGGGTTTGCTCACTCATAAAAGCTCCTATTGATAAAGCGGTTCATTAAAATGATTATTTATATAAAATAATTGTGTAAAGACGTGGCTGATACATGGGGCGACTGCCGCTGTATTACAAGCACGAATTTCTATCTATGTAGGTTCGATAGCATTAGGGACTAATAATACCACGGCATTGGCCATGATGCCCTCTTGACGACCTGTAAATCCCAATTTTTCAGTCGTGGTGGCTTTCACGCTGATATTGCTAATATCTGTTTGTAAGTCGCTAGCGATATTAGCGCGCATGGCTGGATTATGCGGCGCTAACTTTGGACGCTCGCACATCACCGTAATATCAGCATTACCTAGGCTATAACCAGCCTCTTTCACCTTACTATAAACATAACGCAGCAATACTCGTGAATCCAATCCAGCATGTGCCGCATCGGTATCAGGAAAATGCTGCCCGATATCACCAAGCGCCAATGCACCAAGCAGCGCATCAGCAAGTGCGTGCAAAACCACATCCCCATCAGAGTGTGCGAGCAAACTGTGAGTATGCTCAATAGGCACGCCTGCTAGAATGACATATTGCTGCTGCTGACCATTATTATGAAACGCGTGAACATCAATACCTTGACCAATTTTTATCATTATTATTCCAAGATGAGTTAAAGGTGATTAAAATAATTCAAAACCACTATCTGAATTTTCAAAGTGGTTTTACTAGTAGCCAGACACCATCGGTCGCCATCAGTTTCAATTAACTGGTATAATATGACGTTTATTTTATCATAATACCAGATCCAAAAGACAAGCTGACGTTGTTGTGCTGAGACTACGTATTGTAGTGATTGCATAACACTTGGCGTCGGCATGTACTTTGGATAACGTATAAATAGTTGAGCCGTTTTATGTCAGCCATACAAAATACCTCAAGCACAACCGTTTCTGAGTCTTTTAATGCTCATCGCCCTTTAACACTTGCTGATGTCGAAAACCCTAGCACCAAGCATGTAATCGTCGGTATGTCAGGTGGGGTCGATTCTTCTGTATCAGCCGTATTACTTCAGCAGGCAGGCTTCAAGGTCGAAGGCTTGTTTATGAAGAATTGGGAAGAAGATGACGGCACCGAATACTGTACGGCGATGGATGATCTAGCAGACGCGCAAGCCGTATGTGACAAAATCGGTATGAAGCTGCACACGGCCAACTTTGCTATGGAATACTGGGATCGCGTATTCGAGCACTTTTTGGCGGAATATAAAGCAGGACGCACCCCAAACCCAGATATCTTGTGCAATAAAGAAATCAAGTTTAAAGCGTTTTTGGACTATGCGTTGACCCTTGGGGCAGATTATATCGCTACAGGTCACTACACGCGCCGCAGTGTAAACTATACCAATGCCGAAGGTGACGAGGTTGCACAGCTCTTACGCGGTCTTGATAACAATAAAGACCAAAGCTATTTCTTGCATGCGGTTGGCGGTGACAAAATCGCCAAAACGCTATTCCCAGTTGGTGAGCTTGAAAAGCCAATGGTACGTCAGATTGCTGAAGAGCATGACCTAGCGACGGCTAAAAAGAAAGACTCTACGGGTATTTGCTTCATTGGTGAGCGCCGTTTTAAAGACTTCTTACAGCAATATCTGCCTGCTCAAAAAGGCGAGATACTTACTGATGATAATAAAGTCATCGGTACTCATGATGGCCTCATGTATTACACATTGGGTCAACGTGGCGGCATCGGTATTGGCGGTGTTAAAGACCGTGTAGAGGCACCGTGGTTTGTATTGGCAAAAGACTTAGAGAAAAATCGTTTAATCGTCGGTCAAGGGCATGAACATCCCATGCTAATGAGCAACGAGCTAAAAGCCTATAAGCTCGATTGGATTGATGGTCTACCACCTGCGGATGTGTTTAGCGACGAAGGTCTAGCCTGTATGGAAAAGTCTCGCTATCGCCAGCCAGATCAAGCATGTCGCGTGTTTGCGACCAATACTGATGGCAGCGAAGTGCGCGTGGTATTTGATGAGCCACAGCGCGCCGTCACCCCTGGTCAGTCAGCGGTATTTTATATCGATGAAGTATGTCTGGGCGGCGGCGTGATTGAATCTATCGATGCACCTTGCGGATTCTAATTGATTCCTAAGACCCAACTTAAAGCATGATGTTGATGCAGTGAATAGATTGATTTTAACGAGGGCCAACATCGCTTTATTTGCATAGACCGCTTTTTTAATATCATATTTCTGCTATATTACGCGCAACGATTTCGACGTCGTTTTTTATATGGTAATTTTTTATCTAGACTCTTGCAGTTTTTTATTTCATAACTACTGAGGCATAACCATGACCCCACTTACCGCTCTCTCTCCAATTGATGGTCGTTACGCATCAAAGGCTGACAGCTTACGTCCTTATTTATCTGAATTTGGTCTAATCAAAGCTCGCGTTACGGTAGAGATTCGCTGGTTGCAGTCTTTAGCTGACAACAGCGCAATTGGTGAATTAGCAGCATTTGATGACCAGACCAACGCTTTTTTGAATGCAATCGTTGATGACTTTAGCGAAGCAGATGCTCAAGCTATCAAAGACATCGAAGCGACGACCAATCATGATGTAAAAGCGGTTGAGTACTTTATCAAAGACAAGTTCCGTGGTCAGGATGCCTTAATCGATTCACTTGAGTTCATTCACTTTGCTTGTACCAGTGAAGATATCAATAACCTATCGTATGCATTGATGCTCAAAGACAGCCGCGAGCTAGTCGTTGCCAAAATGCAGCAAGTGACTGATAGCATCGTTGACTTATCTATTGCTCACGCTGATCAGCCAATGTTATCACGTACACATGGTCAGACAGCCAGTCCAACGACATTGGGTAAAGAGATGGCAAACGTAGCCTATCGCCTAGCCCGTCAAATCAAGCAAATCAATCAAGTAGAGCTATTAGGTAAAATCAACGGCGCAGTCGGTAACTATAATGCGCACTTTTCAGCGTATCCTGACGTTGACTGGCAGAGCCATGCTGAAGCGTTTATCAATCAGCGTCTAGAGTTAACATTTAACCCTTACACGACTCAAATCGAGCCACACGACTATATCGCTGAATTGTTTGATGCTGTTAAACGCTTCAATACAATCTTGATCGATTTCAACCGTGATATTTGGCAATATATTAGCTTAGGCTATTTTAAACAGCGCCTAAAAGACGGTGAAGTTGGTTCTTCTACTATGCCGCATAAAGTTAATCCAATTGACTTTGAAAACTCTGAAGGTAACTTAGGCGTTGCCAATGCGATGCTAGCCCATTTGGGTGAGAAACTACCAATTTCACGTATGCAGCGTGACCTATCGGACTCAACGGTATTGCGTAATATCGGTGTTGGTCTAGCACAGAGCATGATTGCGTTTGATGCTTGCCTAAAAGGCGTGGGTAAACTTGAGCTAAATGCACAGCGTTTAAATGATGACTTGAATCAAGCGCAAGAAGTGTTGGCAGAACCGATTCAAACGGTCATGCGTCGCTACCGTGTTGAAAACCCGTACGAGAAACTAAAAGCTTTGACTCGTGGTAATGCTATGACTCGTGAAGCCATGCTAACGTTCGTCGAAAGCGATGAGCTATCGGCAGTTAGTGATGCGGACAAAGAACGCCTACGTGCATTGACGCCTGCCACTTATATCGGTAATGCCGCTGAGCAAGCACGCGCTATTAAAGAGTGGATTGCCAAGCTTTAATAACTGATAAGAGCATACTGATAATAAGATCGGACTAGAAAGGTAGGAGCGCCTAGTATTATTTACTCGCTCCTACTTGATAGCACTTTTATCTTATTCACTTATTATCTTAATAGCTATTATCTGAATAACTAGTATCTGAATAAAAAGTAACCTTACTTTGAACGCTATGATTGGTTTTGATTCGATTGCTTTTGATTCAAAACCCATAGTCGATAAGTAAGGTTTTATTTTTTATCATCATCGTCATCACTGTCGCCCGGTATGATGGCTTTACCCACAGCAACGGTTCCTTTGACCACGCCTTTGGTAGTTTTATAAGCGATTTTTGCGGGTACTGTGACAATTTTATGGACACAGGCCTGTAGCAAAAATACGCTAGCGATGATGACAACAAAATGCAGCTTTTTCATAACGTTCCTACGATTGAGTGGATGCTCTGCTGACAGCTATTATTTTGATAATCGTTATTGCTTATATGTACTATATAAACGTCACCAAAATAATAGACATCAAATAGATGACAATCTTAAACTATTAAAACCTTCCTATAAAGCATCCCTTATTATTAATCTTGTACACCGTCAAAATATGGATTTATCAATGACTTCTATTCCTCTTTGTTTACCCGACTCTATCACGCCTGAGCAATTCCTGACTGAATACTGGCAAAAGAAGCCACTGCTTATCAAGCAAGGGTTGCCGCAGCTGATTGACATGTTTGAGCCAGATGACATGATTGGTCTTGCACTTGAAGAAGATGCTAGCGCAAGATTGCTGACTCAAGCAGCCAGTAAAAAAGAAGGTCAGGCACAGTGGCAACTCAAAAAAAGCCCACTGAGTGAAACGGATTTTGAAAACTTACCAGAGCAATGGACCGTATTGGTACAGAATCTTGAGCAATGGTCGCCAGAGCTTGGTCAATTGTGGCAAGCGTTTGACTTTATTCCGCAATGGCAGCGCGATGACATCATGGTCTCTTATGCGCCAGCAGGTGGTTCGGTCGGTAAGCATTATGACGACTACGATGTGTTCTTGGCACAAGGGTACGGCTCTAGACGTTGGCAACTAGGCAAATTCTGTGATGACCAGACAGAATTTGTTGCTGATGAGCCTTTACGCTTGTTCGACGACATGGGCGAGCTTATCTTTGATGAGATACTAGAAGCGGGTGATGTCCTTTATGTACCGCCTAAATTATCACATTTCGGTGTAGCACAAGATGACTGTCTGACTTTTTCATTTGGTTGCCGCCGTCCAAACCTGATGCAAATCATCGATAGTGTGGCCGATATCGCGACCAATGACAGCAAGCTGTTTATCCCGATGCTACTACCGCAAGCACTACAAGCGTCAGGTGAATTGCAAGCAGATAGTATTGCGGCTATCAAGGCGCAGCTGCTAGAGATGCTACAATCTGATCGCGGTGATGACATGATTCGCCAAGCAATCTCTGAAGTGGTTAGTAAACGCCAATATGATGCGCTGATGCCAGAAGAGACGTTAGATACCGATGAGCTAACGCAAGCCCTATCAGAAGGAGCCACATTGCAGGCAGACTATAGCAACCGCCTACTCTATAGCCAGACCGATGATGGCACCGTGCTGTATGCAAATGGTCAACGTATCGATGGGCTTGATGAAGCTGCGATAGCAGTACTAGTACGCTTAGCCAATGGTGAAGCATTACAGCATAGCGACGTCACAGATGTTGATGCAGATGATTTGAGCGAATGGCTAGAGAATGGCTGGGTATGGGTGGATATTGCTGAATAACATCCTGTCATCAGGCTTCAGTTAAATAGCATAAACAAAAAAACCGCTATCTGATAATTATTCAGATAGCGGTTTTTTCTTATACATCTTATGCAATTACTAGTTTGGCATTTATAGCGCTACCAAATACCGCTTAGCCTTTATGAAAGTTGATATAAAAGCGAAGCGAATTCGTAATTAATGCAATGTTTCTACTCTGTACCAAGCTCGAGCAAGCTCGCGTTACCACCGATTGCTGTGGTATTGATAGTCTTGACTCGCTCAGTGACAAAACGATGCAGATAATCAGGCGTCAGCATCTCTGACAAGCCTTCCATATCAGTGACACTGATAACCTGCGTCAAAATACCGTCAGTATTGGCAAGCTCTTGACTGATGGCTTGCACCTCGCTGCGGCTACCAGAGACAGCCACTTGCGCTAGACGATCGATATATAAAAGTGTGACTGTTTGCGAATCGTTAGCCACACTCAATACATCTTCGCTGATCCCTGTGTCGTGCAGTATCTTAGCAGCTTCATTACACATCTCATCTTGGCTTGGGCAATGCAATATAACTTCATTACCTGTCAGCAAAGCCGCGATAAGCTGACCTAATACTGCCATGGCTCTAGCAGTTTCGCCGCCGATGACCATCGTCTTACCACGGCCAGTCACATACAAGTCATTGGACTCGCCTGTTGCCCCTGTCATACGATGCATTTCATCCAAGCTAGGCGCAGCGCTCAACAAATGGTTGAATAAACGCTTTGCTTTATTGGCATCACCAGTGAGCAATGCCAGTTTTGGAATGGCTGCTTGTAGATATGTTGCGCGATTCACTGCGCCGAGTAATCGCCAAGATTCACAAACCTGGGCATGATTTTTTTTGAATTCAGTCGCCATGTTGCTACTCCTTATGCGAGTTCTGTTTGAGTGGTAGTTTGGGTTTCGGTCGCTGTTATATAAGCAGCTGACTGTTCAGCGTTGACTGTTTCTGAGCTAAGTTGCATGAGACGCGCGACATAGTGCGGGCCACCAGCTTTAGGGCCAGTACCTGACAGACCACAACCACCGAATGGCTGTACGTTTACGACCGCGCCGATTTGGTTACGGTTGATATAAGTGTTACCGACGAAGGCACGGCGCTCAATGTGCTCAACAGTATTTTCGATACGGCTATGGATACCTAACGTCAAACCAAAGCCTGTGTTGTTAATGGCATCAATCAGCTTATTCAAATCACGTGCTTGGTAACGCATTACGTGTAGAATTGGGCCAAAGTGCTCACCACCGATCACATCGATGCTCTTCACTTCGATTGCGGTTGGCAATACAAAGGTAGACTTCTCTTGACTGACAACTGAGCTTGAGCTCATCGGCGTCTGTGCCAAGATAGTAGCAGTCGGCTCAGCACTCATACGTTCGATGTGCGCCTCTAAACCATGCTTAGCATCTGCATCAATCACTGGACCTACATCTGTGGCAGCATATAGAGGATTACCTACAGACAACTCAGCCATATTACCTTGCAATAGCTCGATTAAATCATCCGCCATTTCTTCCTGTACACACAATATGCGACAAGCTGAACAACGCTGACCTGCTGAACCAAATGCTGATAGTACCGCATCTCTAACGACTTGCTCTGGCAGTGCCGTTGAGTCAACGATCATCGCATTTTGACCGCCAGTCTCAGCGATAAAGACAGGCAATTCACCGCTAGCTTGTGCATGATCATTTAAGCTTTGGTTGATACGTTGGGCTGTTTGAGTAGAACCTGTAAATATCACACCTGCGATATTGTCAGCCGCCGTCAAAGCACCACCTACGTCGCCTGCACCAATGACTAATTGCAATGCTTCTGCTGGTATACCCGCTTGATACATCAATTGGGCACCAAAATGAGCTACCAAACTGGTTTGTTCAGCAGGTTTCGCTACTACCGTGTTACCTGCAGCAAGTGCAGCTACAATCTGTCCCGTATAGATAGCCAATGGGAAGTTCCATGGACTGATACAAACAAAAGTACCGCGTGCTTTATATACTTGACGAGACTGCTTACCAGCCAAGTCTGTAAACTCATGTACGACGTCATCTAGGCGCTCTGCTTCGTCAGCATAGAAACGACAGAAATCAACGGCTTCTTTGATTTCATCGATGCCGTCTTGCATGGTTTTGCCCGCTTCAACTTGGCATAGTGCCATTAGTTCAGCGTAGTTCTCTTCGTATAGCTCAGCAATCTTACGTAATATCTCAGCACGCTTAGCAGCTGGTACATTTTTCCATACTTCTTGACCAGCAACAGCAACATCAATCGCTTGGCGAGCCACTTCAGCGTTGGCATAAGTTACTTTACCAGCACTAACTTCGTGGTTCCAAGGCGCAAGTACAGTTTGCGTATCAAGTTGATTCGTTTGACCATCTACTTCGTAAGAATCAACAGCTTTACCATTAATAATAGAGGTTGCTGACCATGTTTTGTGTAGATGGCTATCAATAGCTGATTTGAACGGCAGCCATTGCGACTCTACAAAGATATTTGGGCCAAAACTTGCACGGCGTTCACCATAAATCTCTAACGGTAACGGGATGTCTGGATTGTGCAATGTTGCATTACCAAGCAGCTTGTCATATGGATGCACCGTTAGCTTTTCGATTGGGTAAGACTTGTCTAGCAACTGATGAACAAACGAGCTGTTGGCACCGTTCTCAAGCAAGCGGCGTACCAAGTACGGTAGCAAGTCTTTGTGTGCACCTACTGGCGCATAGATACGTACAGGAATTTCATAAGCTTGCAAAATGTGATCATAAAGCGCATCGCCCATGCCGTGCAGACGTTGGAATTCAAAGTCCCTATGTGCACTCATGGTCATGATTGATGACAGTGTATGCGCATTATGCGTCGCAAACTGTGGCCAGATTAGCCCGCGCAGATGGTCTGACAATAAGAAGCGCGCACAAGCAAGGTATGCAGTATCCGTACCTTCTTTACGTGTCCAAACTGGATAGCCTGATAGACCTTTTTGCTGAGCAAGTTTGATCTCAGTATCCCAGTAAGCGCCTTTAACTAGACGTACTGGAATACGATCACCGACTTCAGTAGACAAACGAGCAAGCCATGCTAATACAGCGATAGCGCGTTTAGAGTACCCTTGTACAACGATACCTAAACCATCCCAGTCTGCCGTTAAATTATCGCGGTACAAAGACTCAAACAGTTTTAGAGAAATCTCAAGGCGATCTGCTTCTTCAGCATCAATACTGATATCGACATTGACTTCACGTGCCGCTTCAATCAATAGCAGGCAGCGCTGACGTAATAGGCCCATTACTTGCGCTTCTTGCGTGGCTTCATAGCGAGGATGCAGTGCTGATAATTTGATAGACACTGACGGCTTCGGCATGCCTTCTTTGACTTTTACGTTCGCCGTGGCTCTGATCGCATGTAGATAATCATTGAAGTATTTTTCCGCATCTTTATGCGTGATGGCCGCTTCACCTAACATATCAAATGAATAGGTATAGCCTCTATTACGATATGGCTGGCTGTTTTTATTGGCGTCTTCGATGGTCTCGCCCAATACAAACTGATGGCCCATGATACGCATGGCTTTTTGCATCGCACTACGAATGACAGGCTCGCCCATCTTTTTAGTCATGCGATCCAAGAAACCTGATGCAGTGGTACTGCTGTCAATACTGACAACGCGACCAGTCATCATCATGCCCCAAGTAGAGGCATTGACCATAAAGCCATTGTCATTTTTAATGTGCTTTTTCCAGTCAGCCACACTCATTTTGTCATGAATCAACGCATCAGCCGTATAGTTGTCTGGCACACGAATCAAGGCTTCTGCCAAGCTCATTAGCAAGATACCTTCTTGGGTATCAAGGCTATACTCAAGCAATAATGAGTCAACCATCTTGACGGCTTTACCATCATTACGTACGTGCTCGACCAGTTTGCGCGTTTGCTCAGCAGCAGCATCGCGTTCTTCTATACTGGGTTTGGCAAGTGGCAATAACTCAGACAACCAACGTTCTTCATCGGCGCTATATAGCGGCGAAATACGCTTATTTAACTCTTCTGCTGACTGGGCGAGATACTCAGGCGACAGCATATCAACAGGATTAAACAAGATCGGCTCTTGCGGGGTAAACTGGTCTACTGGGTTCATAATAACTCCATAACTATCGTTTAAAAACCATAATAAATGGTGCTTTAGGAAGTCTGATCGTCCTGTATAACTGCTCATAACCGCTATCAAAAAATAGTGGTTATTGACGGATATTCACAGCAATAATCAAAAGACCAAACGGCGCCATCACAAAACTAAAAATCCAGCATAGGCTGGAGACGGTTAAGTAGGTCGTTCGACTGTTAAACGGGCTACGTTAACAATACAAAGGCAACAACGAAAAGCTAAGCGGCATTAGTGCCTTCTTCTTGTTAGTAGTGAAAGGAGTGTGATGACCAAATATCGCCTTATTGAACCGAAAAATCGCTCTAATAATCACAAATCTGTCATCTTTGGTGATGCTAATTCACTGTAAGAAAAACCTCTACGGCGTTGATTGAGGTGATGCGCTTAACTCGGCTATAATATCACGAAAGTTTTTTTCAAACTAACGAAATTTATTATTTTCATAAATTAATATATATCTAAATAACAATAACTTACAAGCACTTTATTGGCCATGACGCTTTGGTTACGTTTTTTTGTTTACTATTGCCCATAGTTTGGCATCAGCCTACTTAATACTGGTATCAGAAATACTAAACATTCATACCAAAGATACCGAGCTTAAATTAAGACGATAGGCTTATAATGCTGACAAAAAAAACCCTCCTTATCATCAGCTGATAAGGAGGGTTTTTTGTTTAAGACGCTATTAATGTCTTAATACATTTTGCATTATAGGAAGATAATCTTGAACAACAATATAGCAGTCAAAATCCAGACAGCGATACTGATATCTGCAAACTTGCCTGCAATTGCTTTTACAGCTGTAAAGGTAATAAAACCAAGTGCGATACCGTCAGCGATAGAGTATGTAAGCGGTGTGAATAGCAATACCACGACTACTGGTGCCGCTTCTGTTAAGTCGCTCCAGTTAATGTCCTTTAGAGTACCCATCATAAGTACGGCTACATAAAAGATAGCGCCAGCCGTTGCATAAGCTGGAATCATACCTGCTAATGGCGAGAAAAAGATACTGAATAGGAATAGCACACCTACCGTAACAGCCATCAAGCCTGTACGGCCACCTGAGGCGATACCAGAGATACTCTCAATATAGCTGGTCGTCGATGAAGTACCCAGTAAAGAACCCGCTACTGTCGCGGTTGAATCAGCGAGTAGTGCCTTGCCCATGTTCGGGATATTGCCATCTTTGTCCGTTAGTTTTGCTTGGCTAGTGGTGGCAATCAAAGTACCAGCAGTATCAAACAAATCGACAAATAAGAAAGCAAAGATCACACTGATCATGCCCACATCAAATGCACCAGCAATGTCTAACTGCATTAGCGTCGGTGCAATAGAAGGCGGTGAAGAGATGATACCTGTGAACTGTGTATAGCCCATTAATAAGCTAATCAGTGCAACCAATAAAATACCAATGGTTACCGCACCTGGGACTCTCTTGTAAGACAGGCCAATGATAACAACAAAACCTAGTGAAGCCATGACAGGACCAAACGATGTCATGTCACCAAGGCCAACTAAGGTTGCGTCATGATTGACGATGATACCTGCACTCTGCAAAGCAATAAACGCCAGGAACGCACCAATACCAGCAACTACGCCGTTTTTGAGAGACGTTGGAATGGCATTGATGATTGCTTCACGAATCTTAAATAGACTCAATAGTACGAAGATACAACCAGACAAGAACACCGCACCTAACGCTGTCTGCCATGCGTAGCCCATACCAAGCACCACACCATAGGTAAAGAAGGCATTAAGACCCATACCTGGTGCGAGCGCAACTGGTAGTCGGGCGTAGATACCCATGATGAAACAACCTACTGCTGCTGCTATACAGGTCGCTACAAATACGGCCCCTTTATCCATACCTGCATCGGCTAAGACGTTAGGGTTGACAAAGATAATATAAGCCATCGTCAAGAACGTGGTTATACCAGCGATGATTTCTGTTTTGATCGTGGTATTTTCACCATTAATCCCAAAATAGCGTTCAATTGCATTCATAAGTGTCGCCCCCGACTGGCTAATAAAAAGTCATCATTACCTAAAATTAAACATGACCTCAGCGAAAAAATAACGATGCCACAATAAGAATAATGTAGTAACAAAGCGTAACATATTAGACCAGTTATCTTACAAACTCAATCGTTGATAATGTCTATCTCGCACAAAATGCGATTTTGAGAGACTTCAAGACTATTGGTCAGAAAAGCCATATGAAAAGCCACATACAGCCATGTTGCCCTACGCTATTCGAAAAACTACTTTCTATTCGTCATTAAGGTAATATTCGGTTTGAGTCATGAGTTTTAGGTAGTAAGTATTTGCTCGGTCATTATTCATGTTATCCAACTAACTACTGAATGAATCAGTAGCAGCCCAACTAAATAGTCGTTTAACACATTAATAATGACCTTTCTCTCATTTAGAAGTAAACTAGGGGGTTATTATACCGATACCTAAATCGCGATACTTACTGTTGCAGCATTTTTCTAAGCACAGTTACAAATTTTTAGTGAAGAAACGAGCTGCGTATTAAGTAATAAAAAGTAAATAGTGTTTGTTTAGGGGTTGTCTGGTTCGGATATCACTATTCCAGCCAGCTGTTATCAATTATTCGTGAGTCCATTACATGCCTGAATCATTAAATATTGTCGATCTTATTACCCAAGCCAGTCTATTGGTGCAGATTGTGATGGCACTATTGTTATTAGCCTCTTTGCTCAGCTGGGTTATTATATTTCGCATGAGTGCGCGACTTGGTACAGCCAAAAACTTTGATCAACAATTTGAGACTTGGTTTTGGTCAGGCGAAGACTTAGCCAAGCTATACCAAGGCATTCAGGGTTCTCTTGATCGTCAAGGACTTGAGCAGATTTTTTATGTGGGCTTTTCAGAATATCTGAGAATGCATAAAAAGCGTCAACCTAAAGACGATATTATCGATGGTGTTGAACGCAAGCTACGCGTCGGCCTAGGTCGCCAGCAGCAATTGCTCGAGTCAGGACTGACGACGCTAGCCAGCATTGGCTCCGTTGCTCCGTACATCGGATTGTTCGGTACAGTGTGGGGCATCATGAATGCCTTTTTGGGACTGTCTCAAACTGAGCAAGCTACCCTCGCCTCGGTAGCGCCCGGTATCGCCGAAGCACTGATTGCCACAGCCATGGGTTTGTTTGCCGCTATCCCTGCCGTATTGGCATACAACCACTTCACAGCAAAATCGAGCCGACTATATGACTCGCGCGCCTTATTTTGTGATGAGATGACAGGTATGCTACAGCGTGAGACCAGCGTACAAGCGCCTATTAGCAAAGAAACCCAAGTTAATGCAGGTCAGGTGACAGGGCTATGAAACCAAACCCCTACGGCCGTGAAAAAAAAGCCCTTAATGCAGAAATGAACGTCGTTCCTTACATTGACGTCATGCTGGTGCTACTGGTGATATTTATGGTGACAGCGCCGATGCTGATTACAGGCGTCGATGTTGATCTGCCAAAAGAGCAAACCAATACCATGAGTCAAAGCCAGTTACCTGTGATTGTCTCGTTGACTGATAAGGGTGATATTTTTATCAGCTATGAAAGCAATGTCGATGTGCCAGTAAGTGAGCCTGAGCTGATTAATACTTTATCTAACCTGCAGTCTCAGAGCGATAATAGTAATGCTGAACCAGTACAGGTGATGATTAATGCCGATCAAAACAATCAGTATGGTGCCATCATGACGCTGATGGCAACCTTGCAACAAGCAGGTATCGAAAAAGTTGGATTACTGACCGGTGCGCCTCTGCCTACGCCTTCTTTATAGTGATCAGCGTCCTTTAGTAAATGTCTTATATCATAATAGCCAATTCTAGTAATCAATCTGACAAATCACGTTCATGAGTATCCTTACCATGCATAATGCTCCTGCCGTCTATGTACCTACCGAACCAGAAAGCAATGGGCTAACACTGCCTATGTTGCTAAGCTTACTGGCGCATGGCCTTGTCATTAGCATACTGGTTTATAACTATCAAACCACTGAAGTTGAGACTGCTGGTAGTATCGAGACGGTCATGGTATCTCCTGAGCAACTTGCTGAAATGCAAGGACAAATACTGGCCAACCGTGCAGCAGCTAGCGCAATGCAGATGGATAGTAGCACTAGCGATTCGTCCAGTAGTGCCCAGCCAGAAGTGTCTGGTAGTAGCGTTAGTGCGCAAAATCCAAGTCAGTCAAGCTCTCAGCGCGTGCCTGTATTCACACGATCTGAGGAGCCAGCTGGTCAACCCATACTTATGAGTGAAGACCATCAACAACGTCTGCTTGAGCAAAATCAAGAATATGAGCGCAAAATGGCTGAGTGGGCAGCACAATTAGATGAATCAGCCATGGAAGAGCTTGACCAAGTTGATCAAAGCAAACGTGATCAGCTCATAGAAGAACAAAAGAGACTGGGAGAGTTTCGTCAAAAGCAAAACAACCCACCAAAGATAAAACGTCCCACTGCTAGCGATCGCAATATTGAGATTGATACTGCTGGCTCTGGCAATGCAGGAAAAACCTTTAGCCTATCAGATGGGCAGTCTACTATGTCTGGTGATACGTCAACCCCTAGTACGTCCAAGGGCAGTAGCCGCTCTGCATCCAGTGGCAGTCGCGGTGCCAGCAACAGCGAAATCATCAACTTAATTAAGCGCAACTATACGCCGCCTACTGCTGCGCGAGGCTCTACTCAACGTGCCACCCTGACCATTACTGTCAATGCAAATGGCGATGTGATCAATGTGACGGCCTCTGGACCTGATAGCACGGTCAACGAAGCGGCAAGACAAGCGGTACTCAATACTGGCAGCCTCCCGATTGATGCTGATGACCCTAAATACCCGACTTTTACCATACAGTTTAAAGGCAGCAATTAATCAGTTGCTAGGTCCTTGTAATATTGGTAACGTGACGTTAAGCGGCTTGTCTCGCATAGGTTGCTGCCTCATCTAGATGCTTGTCTCATTAAATAAAAAATGAATATCATACTAATTTTAGGAGCTCCATTTACTCATGCGTACCCACAAAAAACTACTAGTATCGTTACTCGCCAGCACTTCAGCATTGCTAATATCGCAAAGCGTGCTCGCTGCACCTGTTGTATTAGAATTGGACTATGAGATTCCTGTTCAGCAAAACCAAGTCGCGTTTGTGCCGTTTGCAGGTGACTCTGTCTTATCACCGATTATATTAAATGACTTGAGTAAAACCGAGCTAAAAGTAACCAATCAGGATCTGCCGCAGCAGCCGCACAGTAGTAAAGAGCTGACAGGTACATTACCTGTTTGGCAAAGCATGGGTATACCGTATCTAGTCGTCGGTAGCACGCGTACCAATCGTGGCAAAATAATCACCGATTACGAAGTCATCGATGTCAAATCTGGCCGCGTGATAGAAGGCAAGCAAAGCCTAACTGCTGACAATAATAGAGAAAGTATGCGTTATGCCGGTCATGTCATCGCAGACAAAGTGTACGAGCTGATTACTGGTATTCCAGGAGACTTCTCAGGACGCATTGCTTATATTGAAGAAACAGGAACTGGCAAGCAAAAGATCTCGCGTCTCAAAGTGATGGATGCTGATGGCGAAAATGCTAGAACTATTACTGAAGTGACAGGCTCTATCTTCTCACCAGCATGGTCACCTGATGGCAACCGTATCGCCTACTCAGTACAACGTGAAAAATCATATCCTATCATCTATGTGCAAAACGTCAGTGGCGGCGGCGCAACTGCCCTGACGCCTTTTTCAGGTAGCAACTTAAGCCCTTCATTCTCCCCTGATGGCAGCAAGATATTATTCTCTAGTAGTTTTGAAGGTAGCGCTGATATCTATGAGATGAGTGCCAGCGGCGGTACACCTAGAAGGCTCACCAATTTACCGAGCAGTGAAGTACAACCAAGCTATGCACCAGACGGCAAATCTTTTGTGTTTGTCAGTGATAAAACTGGCTTTAACAAGCCGCAAGTCTATCGCTACGAGTTTGCTACAGGACAAACGACTAAAGTGTCAAACGGTGGTTATGCAACCAGTCCACAGTTTAGCAGTGACGGCACACAAATTGCCTTTTTGAGTGGACGCTCAGCGGCTATTATGAATAGTAATGGTGCTATCACTACCAATCTTGGCAATACAGGTATTGATGAAGCACCAAGCTTCTCACCAAACGGTAAACGCGTGGTCTACGCATCGACCCAAGGCGGCAAAGGCGTGCTGACTATCAAGTCCCTCAATGGTGGCGAAGCGTTTGGTAAGTCAGGACAAGGCGTTATCCGCTCACCCGTATGGTCATCAAGCCCAAAATAACTGGTCGTCCACCAAAGTAGCAATTTTGGTTATAGTGGAATAAATATCAACCGTTAAGCAAAATTGTAAAAGCCCCAACCATAACGAATATGGTTGGGGCTTTTTTTGATTAAAAAACAGCAATAGAACTAACGATAGGTCTTAGTATTTATTTACTTTCAATGGTCAACACCCCTCGTCTTTGATCTACCTTTCAATGTTACTTAACCCTCCCTCCTTCGTAACAAACCTGTAAACGCACTAGTACCAAAAAAAACATTGCAATGACTTGTGTTTTACCTATACCCTAAATAGACCTGACTAATTGGTCAGGTTGTTCAAATATTAGCCGATATATGTTAGTTAATTTTGTTACTTATCTTACAGACGGATGCGTACCCCTATTGTTTACATCGATAAAAACAAGTCAAAGATTGGGTTAAAACTTTGATCTCGTGATTTACCACATTGTCTGATATCTACAGTCAAGCGGGTACTAAGCAGTTATTTTAGGAGGAAACCACCATGAGTGAAAACGTTCCAGCGAATACCGATTTACTGTATAGACTGCATGACCGTCCCACCCCCATTAAAGCATTTTTAGGTGCTATACAGCACGTACTTGCAGCGTTTGTAGGTATCATCACACCCTCTCTTATCATAGGTGGCACATTAGGTTTAGGAGAGCATATTCCCTACCTTCTCAGTATGTCATTGATAGTATCTGGCGTTGCAACCTTTATTCAGACCCGTAAAGTAGGTCCTGTTGGCTCTGGTCTTATGGCATTACAAGGCACCAGCTTTGGATTTTTGGCAGCAGTATTGACGGCAGGGTTTGTGGTAAAAAACCGTGGCGGTGGTCCAGAAGAGATCTTATCAGTTATTTTTGGCGTTTCATTTCTCGGTGCATTTGTTGAGATATTTTTGAGTCAGTTTATTACCAAACTCAAATCATTTATGAGCCCTATTGTTACTGGCTGTGTGATTGTCACGATTGGTTTGTCCCTAACAAAGGTAGGTCTCACTGATTTGGCAGGTGGGTTTGGTGCTGAGGATTTCGGTAGTATTCCAAACCTACTCTTAGGTGGTGGCGTACTCGTCAGTGTGGTGCTCATTAGCATTATTAACAATAAGGTTATTCGCTCAAGTGCTATCTTTATCGGTCTGATGTTAGGCTTGCTCGCTGCCGTATTTATGGGGCGCATTGATTTTTCATTGGTGTCTGAAGCGGATTTTTTCACCGTTCCCATTCCCTTCAAATATGGTTTTGGTTTTGATTGGCAGGCATTTATTCCCATTGCCTTTATGTACATCATTACCAGTATTGAGACCTCGGGTGATTTGACCGCTACCTCAATGATATCAGGTGAACCGATCAAAGGCCCTCTCTATGAGAAACGCATCAAAGGCGGTGTACTAGGAGATGGTGTTAACTCTCTGATTGCGGCGATATTCAATACCTTCCCTGTGACAACCTTTAGCCAAAACAACGGTGTAATCCAGATGACGGGTATTGCCAGTCGCTATGTGGGTTTCTATGTGGGCGGCATTCTATGCCTGATGGGGCTATTCCCCGTCCTTGGTGCTATTTTTACCCAATTACCGAAGCCTGTTGTTGGCGGCGTCACGCTACTGATGTTTGCGACGGTAGCGACTGCTGGTATTCGTATCTTATCTACCGTGCAATTCACGCATCGTAATGTCTTAATCATTGCCACCTCACTGGGTCTGGCAACGGGTATCGCCTTTGTCCCTGATGTACTGTCACAAACGCCCCAGTTCTTTCAGAATATCTTTGGCTCAGCGGTAACGATGGCAGGTATTGTGGCTATCACCCTTGATATGATTTTACCTCAAAACTATGGCATCGAGTTTGATACCAAAGCACAGCATGCAAAAGACAAATTAGAACCAACGCAAGAAGTCGCTTAATGCTAAACACAAGCTAGGGCTGAACATATCGAAGTGTTTCGCCGTAAACGAGGTGCACAGAAAAATAGAAATAATCTGTGCACTTCGCTGATTAAGCACCTGACTTATTAAATAGGCACCCTGTCAAATAGGTACCTTGTCATTATTCAAGGCCACAGCCTTTTAAAATAAAAGGCACCAGAAAGTCTGCCGCACGTGCTTCATCTGCTGCGTCATACGCCGTCTTATCCATTAATCCAACGATTTCAATCTCGAATTCAGCATAACGTTGGGTAGTCGCCCAAATCAAAATCAGTAGTTGTAGAGGATCAGTAATCCCAATTTTGCCTTGCTTGTGCCACTCTTTCATTACCTGTGCTTTATCGTGTACCCACTCCTTCATCGTAGTGGACATAAATTCATGCAAATGCGGTGCACCGCCGATAACTTCAATCGCAAACAATTTATGGCGACTTGGATTGACAAAGGCTTGATGTAGCTTGGTACGGACGAATTTTTCGATGACTGTTTTTGGGTCGCTATCTACTGTAATGGTTACCAAACCTTCGTTCCATTCTTGAATGATCGAACGCAGCACTGCCATGTAGAGATTCTTTTTGTTTTTAAAGTAGTAGTGAACATTGGCTTTAGGCAAGCCTGCTCTATCGGCAATACCCTGCATCGTAGCGCCGCGATAGCTTTGGAGCACAAACTCTTCTTCAGCTGCCGCTAAGATAAGCGCTTGGTTCTGTGCGCGAATGGCTTGTTGGCTACGGTGCGAGGGCGTATCAGTCACTGAGGTTTCTTCCTTTTGATTATTTTGAGTCATAGCAGTGGTATCTCACTTTAAGAGACAGGTTCGACAAAATAGTCGCTATATTTTGCTGTGTATTCTTGTATAAATACATAGATTTGATCAGCATAACCTGTTAAATAAAAATATTTCACATAAAACAGTTGACCAATTAGTCAGGTTTTAGCAAAATGGGAACTGTAAATCAATTACGCCGTCATTAATCACTTCTTGCCAGACGTTTTGGACGGCTAAAATATCAGTGTTTCCTTAGCAAATCTGTTTCATATTGTCAGTTCACTATAACTTGAAATTATGCAAAGCGTATATAAGCGCCAAAGCTCTGACTACGAACACATAGATTATCGACTTTTGATTTTAAGCAAATTAATCGCGACTAGCTTAATTAAATCAGCCATAAAGCTGAAGCAAGCGCCACTTATCAAAATTACTGCTTATACCTATAAGTTTATGCAAATAATCATAAGGTATAAACCTCTATCAAACATTTATCGCCCGATACAAATAACGGGCTACCCTATTAGAAAAGGATGTCATCGTGAGCTTAACCTTAGCGCAATTTAACGACCTATCACAAGAAGTCGCCATCGCTCAGCTATTGACTTGCTGCACCAGTAAAAGCTGGGCCTATAAACTTGCAGTCGCCCGCCCTTTTGCAGACTTTGATGCACTGCTAGCAAGTAGCGACGCTATCTGGAACAAAGTGCAAAATGATGAGCCTAACTTATTAGAAGCGTTTGATGGGCATCCGCAAATCGGCAACGTGGCATCTCTAAAAGAAAAATATCGCAACACACAAAGTAGCGCCGCACACGAACAATCAGGCGCTAACGATGCAGCAGATGAAGTCCTCGAAGCACTTGCCAAAGGCAATCGCGACTATCTTGATAAATTTGGTTTTATTTTTATTGTCTTTGCGACCGGTAAAAGCGCGCAGCAAATGCTAGATCTGCTATTAGCGCGCCTGCCTAACGATCGCGCTACTGAACTGGCAAATGCAGCCACTGAACAAAATAAAATTACGCGTCTACGTTTAACTAAATTGCTAGGTAATGCTGAGACAAGCAAATAGTAGTTGCAGAGTTAGACTAGTATTTTTACCCGATTTATATTTCTCACAAATTTAAAGGAAGCATTATGTCTGCCACCCTATCATCACATATCTTAGACACTCATCTTGGCAAACCTGCGGCTGATGTCGCCGTTACCTTGCACCGCATACAAGACAACGGTGTGATCAAATTACTAGCGCATGGTACAACCAATAGTGATGGCCGTGTCACACCAGACGCTTGGCATTTTGATACAGCCATCGATAGCACAGAGCATCAGCTAAATATTGGCCGCTATACCGTAACGTTCGATACTCAGTCTTATTTTGATGCTCAGCAGCTGACAGCATTTTATCCGCAAGTGGTTATCGACTTTGTGGTAAACGATGCCAGTCATTATCACGTACCGCTCCTGCTTAGTGCGCACGGTTATAGTACCTATCGCGGATCATAGCTCTAGCGTTGTTTAGCTCTCTGAGTTGTTATTAGCTTTCAAGAAATACTATCAAAAGACATTTTATTAAGACACTGTCATATTAAAGGACATTTATTACATGGGCGCCTATCTTCTCGAATGGTTGAGTTTATTTTTCCGCTGGTTTCATGTTATCGCTGGGGTAGCATGGATTGGTGCATCGTTTTATTTTGTGTGGCTAGATCTAAGCCTACGCAAACCGCCACAGTGGAAAACAGACAAAGGCATTTCGGGTGATCTTTGGGCCGTTCATGGCGGCGGATTTTATGAAATTGCCAAATACAAACTCGAACCAGAAGAGATGCCAAAGACGCTACATTGGTTTAAGTGGGAAGCTTATACCACTTGGCTGACGGGTGCGGCGATGATGTCTATCGTCTATTATGCCAATGCAACTGCCTACCTGATTGACCCAAGCAAAGTACCTTTTACCAGTATCGGTGCCATTGCCACCAGCTTGCTTTTCTTGTTTGGTAGTTACTTCATTTATGAAGTTATCGTGCGCAGTCATTTGGGTAAAAACGCGTTTATCTTTAGTACGCTGATTTTTATCTTGCTGGTCATCGCGAGCTGGGGCTCTTATCAGCTGTTTAGTGATCGCGCCTCATTTATACATATCGGTGCCATCTTGGGCACGGTGATGGTAGGTAACGTATTCTTTGGTATTATGCCGGCTCAGCGCGCACTCGTTGACTGTGTGCGGCGCGGCGAAAAACCAGGTAAAGAAGTGGCTGAATTGGCATTACAAGCCAAAAATCGCTCACTGATGAATAATTATTTTACCCTACCGCTCATTTTTACCATGATCAGCAACCATTACCCAATGATGTATGCTCATGAGAAAGGTTGGTTGGTATTGGTCTTCGTCGGTATCATTACCGCGACTGCGCGTCATTACTTTAACCAAAAGCATTTGGGTCATAAAAAACCTCGTTACTTGGTTATTCCAGCCGTATTAACCGTATTATTAATTATTTGGATGCGACCTGAACCAATTGAGCCAGCGTCTGCAATGCCTGCTAATACGTCAGTAGCACCTACGACAACTGAAAGTACGCCGTCAACTACAAGCGCGACTACTGACTCAAACACTGATACCGTTGCTAATGCTAATAACAGTGTTAGTAATGATGTAGCTACTGCTGAAACCGTACCCATGAGCGCGTCAGCAGATGATGCTATGATGGATGTCGTGCATACGCGCTGTAGTACTTGTCATGCTGTGCAACCGACACAACAAGGCTTTGCCGCACCGCCAGCAGGAATCATTTTGCAGACACCAGAAGACTTAAAAATTCATAAAGCGAAAATCGTCACTGCGGTACAGACTGGCTATATGCCGCTTGGTAATATTACTCAGTTGACGGATGCCGAGCGCCAACAGCTTGTGGCCTATGCGTCATCACTTTAATTTGTGATAAAAAATAACTGTCATTTACGAGCAATATTTAAATAAATATCTAAGGCTCTAAGCGATATAGGAACATAAATAATGAGCAAAAAAATTACCAGTGACTTTGATCTGAGCACATATCCCCGCGACCTAAAAGGCTATGCTGGCAATCCACCAAAAGCAAAATGGCCAAGTGGCGCAAAAATCGCCGTACAGTTTGTATTAAATATCGAAGAAGGTGCAGAAAATAGCGTCATCCATGGCGATGGTCAATCAGAGCGTTTTTTGTCTGATATTTTGGGCACACCAGAATTTAACAACCGTCACCAGTCTATTGAGTCTGCATTCGAATACGGTAGCCGTGTCGGTGTGTGGCGTGTATTAGATGTCTTTAAAGATTATGGTATTCCTATCACCACGTTTACCTGTGCCGCCGCTGCTGAAAAAACACCGCATATTATCGAGCGTGTACTAGAAGACGGTCATGAGATTGCCAGTCATGGTTTACGCTGGATTACTTATCAGGATATGTACCGTGAGACGGAGCGTGAACACATTCGCTGCGCCACCCAGATATTTAAACGTATGCTAGGCGGACAACCTCTCGGCTGGTATACAGGACGCGATAGTCCAAATACTCGTGAACTGGTCGCCGAGCAAGGCGGCTATACCTATGACTCTGACTCGTACGGTGATGAGTTACCGTATTGGCTCAATGTAAAGGTCCAAGATGGCAATATGATCACACGTAAACCGCATTTGGTCATACCTTATAGCCTCGAGACCAATGACATGCGTTTTTCTTCTAGCCCGGGATTCACTCATGCTGAACCATTTTATCAGTATCTCAAAGACAGCTTTGATACCTTATACGAGGAAGGCGCACACACCCCTAAAATGCTGACCATCGGCTTGCATTGTCGCATTATTGGACGTGCAGGGCGCATAAAAGCGCTAAAGCAGTTTTTGCAATATATCACCAATAAGCCCGACGTATGGATATGCCGCCGTGATGACATCGCCAAGCACTGGTACGAAAATCATCCTGCTACGCCGGATAACACTGCTAACTGGATGTAAGCTAGGCTATCGTCCTAGTATTCGTTCTACTTAGCTGAGCGAGTGCGAATTGGCATAGATTAATAGATAAAATAAGCCATACGTTATTAATAAACACCATTATTAAAAAAGGAATCATTGTGAGTCAAAACACTTCAGAAGTTGGACAAATTATTTCCGCAAACAATCTACCTGATACCCTGCCAGCGTTTACCAAGAAATCAAACGTCGCTGACAGTCGCTTGGGTGCAAAATCACTATTCGCCACCGATGATTTTTTTGCGGATAAAAGCCGTATTCTAAATCCTGATGCACCTATCTTTGTCGTGGGTAAGTTCGATGACAACGGTAAGTGGATGGACGGCTGGGAAACACGTCGCAAGCGCCATTTGGGTTACGATTATTTAGTTATCCAGCTTGCTCGCCCAACCAAAATTTCTGGTCTCGATATTGATACCAGTCACTTTACGGGTAATTTTCCATCTTCCGCCAGTGTCGATGCCTTGTACGCGCCAGAGCTACTGCAGCAAGATGAAGCTGAACTTACTAGTCTAAGCAAAAAAGATTGGGACAATAAAAACTGGCAGGCACTAGTGGGTATGACCCCGCTTCAAGGTCACAATCATGAGCTTGTCGAGATTGATCATGAGCAAACGGTAACTCATATTCGTTTAAACATTTATCCAGATGGCGGCGTTGCCCGATTACGTGTCTATGGTGATATCCAACTTGATGCCAGCCTAAATACACAAGGTGAGACACTTGACTTGGCAGGTGCATTAAATGGTGGTCGTGCCATTGCCAGTAACGATGCGCACTTTGGTGCGGCTAGTAATTTACTACTACCAACTAAAGCGCCTAACATGGGTGATGGTTGGGAGACTCGTCGTCGCCGTGAGCCAGGCAATGACTGGTGCATCATCGCACTAGGTCAAGCAGGTATCGTTGACGCTATCGAGATAGATACTGCCCACTTTAAAGGCAATTACCCTGATAAAGTCTCGATCCAAGCCGTCTACTCACCAAATACACCAGAGCAAACTTTAGTGACTCAGAGTATGTTTTGGGAAACCTTACTTGAACCGCAAAAAACCAACGCCGACGACGTTCATCACTTTGGTAAAGACAAGCTTCAGATAGACCAGCCTATCACTCATATTCGGGTCAATATCTTCCCAGATGGTGGTATCAGCCGTGTACGCGTGTATGGCAAAATTGCTGAGGCTAATACTGACACTGGTACTGATATTAATAGTAAAGAGGCAAAATAATGGGTATCACCCTAACAGCTAAGCCTTTAACCAAGGCAAACTTTGCCCCTTACGGTTCGGTTATCGAGCGCTATAGTGATAATGAACAAACGGCTGACAATACTTATGAGATCAATAATGGCTATGCGGTTCGTCATCATGCACTTGCCGAAAGTAAACTAGACGGTGGTGCAGTTGGCATGAGTATCTTTCGAGCCAAAAAGCGTGAGAATCCGATTGCCCTTTCGGTCATGGAATACCATCCGCTTGGGACACAGGCGTTTGTATCTATGGAAGGCCAAGATTATATTGTCGTCGTCGCTAAAGCTGGTGTGCCGCCGCAGTCGCCTGATGACCTAGCCGTGTTCTATGCGAAATCTCACCAAGGTGTACAGTACGATGCTAATGTCTGGCATCACCCTCTACTCGCGCTTGGGCGTGACAGTGATTTTTTAGTTATTGATCGTATCAATGGCGAGGGTAATAATTGCCATGAGATTGATATCACGGATTGGCATGTGTCTATTGAGTTAGAAGATGAATGCAGTTAAGCTGTCATTAAGCACAAATCAATCTGATAAAAGTCCTGTTTATGTTTAACATAAACAGGACTTTTTCGTTATTCATATTTTTCGCTAGTTTATCAAGATATAGATTTACGATAGCGACTTACGCCAGCGATGACTGTCTGATCAATTACTCTATCATCGCCTAGCATCATTAGTACAAACAACTGCTCTTCCAGTGTCTTGGTCTGTGCCATACGTCGCTCAAGCAATTCCGTTGCACCCATATCGATGACCACAAAATCCGCTTCTTTATTTGGCATAAAGTTACCGATTTTATTGTCCAATAATAGCGACTGGGCATTACCCAACGTAATTTGGTACAGCCCTTGATGAGCGGATAGCTGATTGCTTTGTAGTTGTTGGATTTTATACGCTTCTGACAGAGTCGTCAGCATCGACAGACTCGTCCCTGCTCCAACGTCAGTGGCGATACTGACACCGGTATAACTTAACGTCTTGGGTAAATCAAATAGTCCACTACCCAAAAACAGATTGGACGTCGGACAGTGTGATATTTGTGTACCAGTCGCGCGCAGACGCTCATACTCAGATATTTCAAGGTGAATACCATGTGCCAAGGTGGTGCGGCGACCCAGTAATCCCATCGTATCATAGACATCAAGATAGCCTTTATGATTGGGATACAGCTGTTTGACAAAGGCAATCTCATCATGATTTTCTGCTAGATGCGTTTGCAGATAAACACTCTCGTAACTGGTATACAGCTCACCTGCCATTTGTAGTTGCTTGGGTGTCGAAGTAATGGCAAATCTTGGCGTAATCGCCACATGCTGACGTCCGCGCTCATGCCAGTTATCAATGATGTTTTGGGTATCTCGAATGCCTTGCTCAGCAGGCACACACAAGTTATCAGGCGCATTTTGATCCATCAGTACATTACCTGTGATCATACGAGTATTGAGCTTGTGGCTTTCCGTAAAAAATGCGTTCACTGATTCAGGATGACTGGTAGAAAACACCATGGCACTCGTCGTACCATTAGCAAGCAGTTGGTTTAAGAAGAACTGCGCCGTATCATGTGCTACTTTCGGATCGCCAAAATTGGCCTCGGTGACGAAAGTATAATTATTAAGCCAATCAAGTAATTGCTCACCGTAAGCAGCAATCATATCTATTTGCGGATAATGCACATGGGTATCAATAAAGCCTGGCATGATCAATTTATCGTGATAATCATGTACTTTGACTCCTAACTGACCTACCTGCTCAGAGGTATTAGTATATTTCGCTAATATTGTCTCATTATGACCATACTCTACAATGCACCCTGTCACATCATCTACGACAAGCGCACCATCAGCGATATATTCAGGATAAACCTGTACACCTTCAATCACTGGTAGTAACGTTATGTCTTGCTCAGCAATTAATGTCTGTGAATGATCAGAGGATGTACGCTCAGTACGATCGCTCTCGGTCAAGTAGTGCAGCAGTCGAGCTTGATAGATATGTAGGGTCATTCGTAGATCTCACAATGGCTTGATAGTACTGAGCGTTTTGATAATTTGATAAAAAGTATGAAAGTTATATGGAGTGAACCGTTCAAGAAATAGCCTGATGATACTGTTGTAGGAGCTGTGCCATGATCGAAACCGCCACCGCCATCGGCTCTTTTCCACCAATTTGCAACCCAATCGGCATGATCAACTGATCCACTAGTTGCTCACTGTAGCCACGTTGCATCAAGCGATCTCTAAAACGCTTGGCTTTGGTTGCCGAGGCAATGCAACCTACGTAAGGTGTCGAGATATCTGAGCACTTATCATGAGATGCGCTCATGTCAGAAATAGTATCTAATGCCGCCCGCACTAACTCGAAATCAACACTATGGTCATGAGTCATAACTAGAATAAAACGCTGACCACCCTGCTCGATAAATGGACGTACAAAATCTACAGGCTCATCATCGATATGCGGACGGATATGCGCTGGTAAGTTATAAAGTTTGGATTTATTGGTAGTAGATTCATCAACTAAATAACGCTTAAACATCTCTGGGCGGCTGTCCACCCAATCTACCTGACAAGGCAGCTCAGATAGGATGGTCATTAGCGCTGATGCTACATGCCCTGCTCCAAACACTAGTACTGACATCGGCGGCGTTACATTGAAGCATTCGAACATAACGGTGACGCTACCGCCGCAACACTGTGCCAATTTCGCACCTAGCGGGTAGTGCTTGGTGTAGACAGCATCACGGCGCACTGCTTTAGAAGGTATTAACGTGCTTTCACCGTCAGTTTCAGCGACTTTTGGTTTTACTTCTTTTGATACCGTTGCCGCTATTTCACCATTCAATAGCTGCCGTGCCGTATTGACAACATCGTGCTCTAGACCGCCGCCGCCTAGCGTATCCACGATACTATCTTGCGTGACAATCATTTTTGCCTGTAGCGCTCGAGGAGCAGATCCATTTACGGCTACGACTGTCGCCAACACGTGAGCAATGCCGCGCTGCTGATATCGCGCTAGACCTTCGTACCAAACGACTGGCAGTGTTAACGACTCATTCACTGTGCGCAGGACCTCTTGCCCCTGCTACATTTGGATGCTCTACCGCATTAGGCTGGTTATCGGTTTGTTTGCCTTCGACTTCCGCTGGGTTAATATCTTTAGCATGACGTACTTCTTGCGGCATGACTTTGTCGTTGTATAAGTCACTATTTTCTTCTGCGCCTTTGACTAAACTATCAACCGTATCTGTGTCTGCTTTAGTTGTTAAATCCCACGGCGTGCCTTGCATGCGCATGACCGCTTTCAATACTGCTTCTGGCGTCGCAGGCATGGTCAGCTCTGGATTCTTCTTATACTCACCAAGGCTTGCGACTGCATTATTGAGGGCGCACCAAACACTGGCTGCCAACATAAATGGCGGCTCACCAACGGCTTTAGAGTTATAAATCGTTTGTTCTTCGTTTTTGCGATCGTACAGTTTGACATTCCACTGCTTGGGCAGATCATGCGCGGTTGGAATTTTATAGTTGGCAGGACTGTCAGATGCGAGCTTACCTTTGTCGTTCCAAATCAACTCTTCTGCTGTGAGCCAACCCATACCTTGAACAAAGCCCCCTTCAATCTGGCCAATATCAATGGCAGGGTTAATCGACTGTCCTGCATCATGTAGTACATCACAGCGCAGTACTTGGTACTCGCCTGTCAACGTATCAATTTCCACCTCAGCACAGGCAGCACCGAGTGCAAAGTAGAAAAACGGACGACCCCATGCTTTAGAGCGATCGTAAAATATCTTCGGCGTTTTATAGTAGCCAGTGGACGATAGGCTGATACGGTTTTGATATGACAGCTGAATCATTTCAGCAAAGGTCAACGTTTCTTTATCACCGATATAGACATGATTCTTTTCAAAACGTATGTCTTCTTGCGCTACGTCAAAATGCTCAGCAGCAAACTCAACGATGCGAGATTTGATGCTCAAACAAGCATTTTGAGCTGCCTTACCATTAATATCTGTCCCTGATGACGCGGCAGTTGGTGAAGTGTTAGGGACTTTATCTGTACGCGTGGCTGATACTTTTACCGTATCCAGATCCACATCGAACTCATTGGCGACGATCTGGGCGATTTTGATATATAGCCCTTGACCCATCTCTGTACCACCGTGATTCAGATGGATACTACCATCGGTATAAATATGTACCAATGCGCCTGCCTGATTGAGCGTCTGCACCGTAAATGAAATACCGAATTTTACTGGCGTTAAAGCAAGACCCAAACGTTTATCACTGCCTTCAGCGGCAGCTTTTTGATTGGCTTCTAGAATTTGCTGGCGGCGATTATCATAATCGCAATCGTCTGCCAACTTGGTCATGATGGTCGCTAAATCAAAATGCTCAATAGTCTGACCGTAATGCGTGCTTTGACCATCTTGATATAAGTTTGCCAAGCGTACTTGCAATGGATCTTGCCCCAGCGTATAGGCAATATGGTCCATCATATATTCAGCAGTCATCAGACCTTGCGGACCACCAAACCCTCGATAGGCAGTATTGGATACGGTATGCGTTTTGCAGCGATGACCTGCTACATGGGCAGCCGGATAATAGTAAGCATTATCACAATGGAACATCGCTCTATCAACGATGGCATCAGACAAATCTGGCGCGTAACCACACAAGCCAGCCAATTGCATATCGACGCCCAATATACACCCAGACTCATCTAAACCCACTTCATAACGATTGGCAAACTCATGACGCTTACCCGTCACCACCATGTCATCTTGACGATCTAGACGCATACTAACAGGCACATTATGACGCTTAACCACGATACCGCACAGACACGCCCATGCAGCGGCTTGCGTCTCTTTACCACCGAAACCACCACCCATACGGCGCACGACTGTGTTTACCGCATGAAATGGCAAGTCTGTCACTTCGGCGACCAGCTGCTGTACTTCGCTTGGATGCTGTGACGACGTGTATACTTCCAGCCCGCCGTCATCACATGGCACCACATACGACACTTGCCCTTCAAGATAAAAGTGCTCTTGCCCGCGCATATGAATATGACCTTCAATGCGAATCGGTGCGTTATCAAGTGCAGTCGCCGCGTCACCACGCTTCATAAAATGACTCGGACGCACAAACAACTCTTGCTCTAGTGCTTTATCTATACTGAGTACCGCTGGCAATGGCTCATATTCAACCACTGCCTTAGTAGCCGCTTTTTTGGCAGCGCGATGACTGCTCGCCACCACTACAAACAGTGTCTGACCAACATACTCTGTGATGTCATCCACCATCAATGGCTCGCCGTCGAACACCGCACCGATATCGGTCTGCGCCGGTAAATCTTTAAAACTTAAGACATCTACCACCCCATCCGCATCTCTGACAGCGCTTAAATCCATACTCAATACACGTGCATGAGCGTGGCTGCTTTTACCTACTGCCAGATGTAGCGTGCCTTGCGGTTTTGCAATATCATCTACATAAGTTGCCGTCCCCATGACATGGCTAATCGCACTATCATGCTTGGCCGAGGTGCCAATTTTGTTTTTTGGCGGACGCACACGGCGGATACTATAACTGTCGAATAAGGACGAATGATGGCTCATGGCAAGTCTCTTCTATTAATACGCTTTTATTAATGCTGTTTTTAATTTTTAATAATGATAACGATTAGGCACTCTCAGTCTGCATATCTGCTGCCAACTGCTTACCGCATTTCACCAGTAGACGCTGCACCACATGCATGCGGTATTCACGGCTAGCTCTGACATCAGTCATTGGTGTCACATCGGCAGACAAGACTTGTGCTGCTTGCTCAAAACTTGCCACTTCAGCCACTTGCCCAATGAGCGCTTTCTGACAGGTTGTGGCTAATAGTGGTATAGCAGCCATGCCGCCAAGCCCAAGCCTTGCATCCTCTATCATCATGCCATCTGCTGATACATCGATTCGCGCAGCCAATAGGCACGCTGAAATATCATCCTCATAACGTTTGCTAATTTTATGAATAAATAAGTGCTGATTGTCATGCATCAGAGGAATATGGATGGCGACAACATAACTGCCTGCTTGCAGTTTGGTCTTTTTATAATCTAAGAAAAATTCTGATAACGGTATGATCTCATCCGTATAAACCGAATCACTATTATCTAAATCATTATCTGATTCTTCACGATTAGGCGCGCAATGACGCAGATGAATTGACGCATCTAACGCTAATAAAATCGGTGGTAAATCACCAATCGGCGACGCATTGGCTATATTGCCGCCGATGGTGCCCATATTACGAATTTGCGGAGAAGCAATACGCTCAAATACTTGCGCAAAGCTTGGAAAATACTGCTCAAGCACAGGCAACATCTGCTGATAGCTCATGCCAGCACCTAGTACTAGTGATTGGCTAGAAGCTTGCTCGTTATCTGGCCCTTCGCTTGGGTCAGACTTTGCGTCAAATAGTGACCATGATTTTAGTGCCTCAACACCTGAAAGCTGGATAATGATCTCGTGATCAACCAAATGCTGGGTTACGCTCAGCCCTAAATCCGTACCACCTGCCCAAATCGTAGCCTGCGGATAGGCCGCTAATACTTGATTAAGCTCATCTAGTGACTTGGGCATATATAACTGTCGCCCAGCATCACTGACTGCAGGGGCAATAGCTTTCGACTTTTCATTCTTTAATTCGACGTTATCTGGCACGTTTTCAGATACTGTTGATTCCTTTGTACTGCTCATCGCATCTGTTGCGAGACTGATCGTCAGGTCTTTCACCGCCGACTGCTCCGCCTCTCTCTGCTGACCGATATCACTCATCAATAGGCCCGCCTCGATAATCGGACGATAACCTGTACAGCGACATAGATTGCCAGAGATTGAAGCAACCACCTCATCATAGCTTAGTTGCTTAGCATCGCCCTGATTTTCTGCTTCTAGACTTGTCTGCATACGATTGTTTTCGTAAACGCAAGCCAGCGACATCACAAACCCAGGCGTACAAAAACCGCACTGTGATCCGTGACATTCAACCATGGCCTGCTGCGCTGGATGCAGCAGAGCACGTTCTGGATGATGTTCTGGATTATCTGCTAAATAAGAAGCCGTCATCAGATGATAACCATTCATGAGCGACACTAGCGTAATACAGGAGTTAATCGTATAGAACGGTGGCGTAGCATTTTTTTCGTCGGCATTTTCATCATTAAGCGCTGGCTGGCTAGCGTTAGGCAGGCGCTGAACCATCACAGTACAGGCTCCGCAATCACCACTACCACAGCCTTCCTTCGTATCCGTTTGGCCTTCATGCAATCGTAGATACTCAAGCACCGTCGTATTAGGGTTAAGCTGGGTTAGCTCATGGCGTTTCCCATTTAAGTAAAAACTAATCATAGCAAGACTCGGCTAAAATAAAATAATGAAGATAAGCATAAGGCTTAAGGAATTTGACGGCTTAAATGCTGAACGTAAGCACTTGGTTTACATCATGCTGCAACCTTTTAAGTACGGTTATTCTGTTTTATTTGCTAATACATTCTTAAGAGATAAAAAAATCAGCACAGCGCACTTTTTATATCAGGTAAATCGGTTGCAAATATCAGTAAGCATCGAACAATTTTGTTAGAAAACTCGTACTATAGGATACTTGACTATTTGGTCAGCTTTCAACATATTATCACTATTCTTATTTATAACACAACCCGTTAAAATGCCTATAGATACTATCAAACAGTTGGCGAATTTTATATATAGCGAATAAAGCTAAGCGTTAGATAAGCTATACTATAAACAGCTAGATAGCCTGCGTAAAAACAGTACCGAATACCTATATCGCCTTTAAACTGCTATGACCCGCCGATTTTTATATATAATGTCTGCAAATAAGCCTGACTCTACACTACTATTATTTCTAATGATGGATAATCGTGACATGTCGTTGGGCTAAAATCGTTTTTGAGATATTACTATGAAGTCATTCGCCTTTACCTATTTGCTAGTAGCAACGATGCTGTTAGGAGGTTGTCAATCGTTTCAATTCGTTGACAGTCCTATTCCCGTGAAGCCTGCCCCTACTAAGCTTGCCGCTCAATAAAAGCCTAGCGCTTAATAGAACTTATCGTTCAATAAAAATTGGCACAAAAAAAAGCAGACATCAATAATGTCTGCTTTTTTATTCGATTGCTCTGTCGGTTTTAGCTATTTTTAGAGCTTAGTGTCAGCTGGTTGATGCTTAATAATCGTTTTGGCGAGATGATCACCAAACCAAATAGCAGTATCAATATCGCCCGAACCTGGCGTCTCTTCAGGTGGACCATCAAGCGACTGAGTCATCAATCCCAAGAAGCTAGACAGACGGTTCAAATCATGAGCCTCATGACCTGTCGGCATCAATGGCAGACCAATCCAGTTCATACCATGTTGCATCGCATATAGAGAAATCTGCTGCAATACAGCAAGTTTATCACCGCTCAGACCGCCCGAATTGGCAAACGCTGCTGCCCACTTGCCTTCCCATTTACGATGATACCAACGCTTAGAAGTTTCATCCATAAAGGTCTTAAATTCAGCTGTCACGCTACCCATATACACTGCACTACCAAAAACCAGCAAATCTGCCTGATCTAAGTAGTCCCAATCAACATCATAAACATCGACAGCCTTGGCTTGTGCTTCTGGCAATTGCTGATGCGCACCTTGTACTATCGCCTCAGCGACACGCTTGGTATGACCATAATTACTATGGAAGATAACAGCGATTGAGACATTAGGCGCGTTATCAGTAGATGTAGAGGTGTCAGACGATTTAGCAGGTGTATTCATACGTACTCTAATAATAAATAATTGGTTGAATATAAATTTACAAAATATTGGATACTTAGCCACAATCGATAGTTAGTGGCCTCACTTTCACGATAAATACTTATCGATAGCTCAAGCTCTTAAGCTTTCGAGCGATACAACAGAATCAAGCAACGTTTCGTTTAGTCGATTTAATTGGCAGAAACATCAATGATGATAGAGCAATCGCATAGTCTTTAATTGCACTGTTTTAACTGCACAGTCCTTAATTACATAGTCTCTATACGTCAGCGTATACATACCAGTATATATGCGACGACCTTCATTGAATTCAAGCCCATTGTATCAGACGTATTTTCGTTTTTAAGTTATTTATTAAAGTCTGACTAATCAGATCACATATACTTTTAATATATTTTGTATAAATGGGTAAGTCGCGTTAACTGATAATATGACACAAACAAATTCCCGATACCTGATAAACCTATGATTATCAGTACCATAGTTAACTATTAATATAAGATCATATAAACAGCAGCCTATTTATTCCATATAATCATATACTAATTCTATTTCTTCTAACCTCTCCGTATTTACATTAATGACAATAGGATTATGATGTAACGTTTCTTACTGCTAAACCGAATCAATCGAATTAACAGAAATACAGTTTCCAATTCTGCAAACCTGCGCAACTATACTCATATAAATTCTTATAAAAATGATATCTGATAACATCATCGGATAAGGAAGCTATTACCTTGACTACTCTCGTTCAACCTGTAAACGACACAAAAGACCCTATCTTCAGAGATGATCTGGCCTTAAATGCACCACAAAAACCCTTAATTATGGGTGGTGGCATCGTAGGATTGATGGTGCTTGCGTATCTATTAGCCACTCAACATATCTCTCAATCATTGCTACTTGGCATAGGTCTTTTGTTAGGCTATACCCTTTTTCATGCCCGCTTTGGCTTTACCTCTGCCTTTAGACGTATGATGGCAGTGGGCAACGGTCAGGCGATGCGCTCACACATGCTAATGTTGGCAGTTGCTGTTACGCTATTTGCGCCAATCCTTGCTTATGGCACGACGCTATTTGGCGGTCCTGTCGCAGGTTATGTCGCGCCATTAGGGGTCAGTCTAGTCGTAGGCGCATTTGTATTTGGTATCGGCATGCAATTGGGCGGCGGCTGTGCCTCTGGTACGCTCTATGCGGTAGGCGGTGGACGCTCTGTTATGTTCATCACCTTTATTTTCTTCATAGTGGGCGCCACGATTGGGGCTTATCACTTGCCATTCTGGACAGAAGAAATGCCCGCTTATGCACCTTTCTCTTTGGCAACCTCTACAGGTCTTGGTTATACAGGTGCATGGCTGGTGTCGCTAGCCATATTTGGCATTATCGCATGGGTGACGTTAGTCGTTGAGAAAAAAAGAAACGCACCAAAGATGGCACCCGTGCCTTCTGAGTCTGGTTGGAAACGAATTTTTCGTGGTTCTTGGCCGCTATTTGCTGCCGCAATCGTTCTGGCTTTACTTAACGGTCTGACATTACTTACACGTGGTCAACCGTGGGGCATTACGTCAGCATTTACATTATGGGGCTCTAAAATTGCAAGCGGCTTTGGCATGGATGTGGCTAGTTGGGGCTATTGGCAAGGGGCTAATGCAGCAGCGCTTGAAGCTTCTATCTTTGCAGATTCGACCACTGTATTAAATATCGGTATCATCATTGGCGCGTTTATCGCCTCTGCTGCGGGTGGTTTGTTCAAGTTTACTAAGATTACTGCAGGTAACTTTGCAGCATCGGTCATTGGCGGATTGATGATGGGATATGGCGCACGTCTCGCGTTCGGTTGTAATATCGGCGCTTACTTTGGTGGTATCGCCTCTTTTAGCTTGCATGGTTATATCTGGGGCATACTGGCAATGGCAGGTACATTCTTGGCGCTGTATTTACGTCCTTTATTTGGATTGTCAGTACCAAAATCTAGCGACTCTGTTTGTTAATACAAATTTCGTGTTAATACAGGCCTTGTGTTAATACAAATGTAGCACTCAAATAAAAAAACAGCAGAATAATCTGCTGTTTTTTGTTGTTTATCACTTCCTTGCCACTACTCATTATTATATAGTCAAAGAAATCTAAAACAGCTACAAGGCAGCCGACCGTAGATTGTACATATAGTACATCTAGGGAGGGTAACACCGTAGCGGTTTAGTAGTTCACTGACTATAAAGCTGCTAACGACGGACGATGACCAGTGCCATCCGACCCGTTGCAGGCTGGTGCATATGAGTCTGACGGCGATACGAGTAATAGTGAGTATCTGCGTAGCTACAGTCAACAGGCAAATCATTCACAACTGTAGCACCAACAGCTTCTAACTGCATGGCAGCAAGCTTCGGTAAATCCAGCTTTATTTTGTCATTATGAGACGATATAGAAAATAGCGACACAAAGTTATCGATATGTGCCTGTGATAACGTCTGGTTAGCTATACACCCAGATAATAGCTTATCGCGAACGTCTGTATTTACTTCATAGTTTTCCTGACTGATACACACTCCTATCCAAGCTTGTATAGGGCCTGAATCAGTAAAGCGATTAACAGTCTCTGGTATCACACCGCAGGCCAATCCTTGCCAGCCTGCATGAATCGCTGCGATTTTGCCACTGGTAGGTTGACACAAGACAATCGGTACACAGTCTGCCGTCATGATTGCCAGACCGCGACCACTTTGTTGACTGACCATCGCATCAGCAGACAGTGGCGCCATATTCAGCGTAGTAGCATCAACATCATGAATATGTTTACCATGAACCTGACTGACCCAATGCAAGCGATTAATAGCCGCATGCTGCTCGTTTTGTGCAGACTTATCGATCAGCTGCTCATTGATAGCAGCCAATAGATTCATGCGGTTATCTAATACTTGCAGTGCATTATCATTGACATGCAGACCTAAATTCAGCTCACCGTAATTTGACTGACCTTCGTAACCTGTACGCTGGTTTTTAGCAGCAGAGTCATCAATATCATCATGCACAAAAGCAGCCGTCTGAAAAACGGCTACATTATCAATTTGCGCAATCATTGTCATCGGGAACGTGTTCGTCATGGCTGCTCGCTCTCACCTCTCATCTAGTAAACGTTAGCGTTTACTCTTCATAATAACCGTCGCTTAGTACTGCCATGAGTTTTTGCATGTCTTCAGGTAGTGGCGTCGTCACCTCAATGTCTTCACCCGTCGTCGGATGCACGAATCCTAACGTATAGGCATGCAGTGCTTGGCGCGGGAAATTATTAATAGCTTGGCGCTGAGCTTCTGTCAATCCAGAACGCAACTGACGACGGCCACCATAGACACGGTCACCGACTAATGGATAAGTAATGTGACTTAGATGCACACGAATTTGATGCGTACGTCCAGTCTCAAGTCCAACATCTAGCAGACAGTAGTTTTCGTTCAATGGCGTGACATTTAGCAGATGCGTTACCGCTTCGCGGCCGGCGGTCATCACCGTCATTTTAGTACGCTGGTTACGATGTCGGCCAATCGGCGCATCGATACGGCGATGACGAGATAAGCTTGCTTGGTCCCCTGCCACCACACACTTATAGTGACGATAAACAGACTTATCTTTTAGCTGCTCCATTAGTGCCATCTGTGCAGGTTTGGTTTTGCCAATCAGTAGCAATCCAGAGGTGTCTTTATCAATACGGTGTACAAGACCTGCACGCGGTAAATGATGCTGCTGAGGATAATGATATAGCAATGCATTGACCAAAGTGCCATTTTGATTACCAGCGCCAGGGTGAACCACCATACCGACAGGTTTATTAATTACCAATACGTCATCATCTTCATAGACAACATCGATATCTATGTTTTCTGGTTGGTCTTCGCCATGCTGCTGTAACGTCGTTGATAGATGCAATACGTCATCTGCTTTGACACGGACTTTCGGTTTTTGGACACTGCCGTTGTAGAGCAGACTACCATCAGTAATCCAGTTCTGGAGTTGTACACGCGAAAAGTCCGAAAACGCTTGTGAGGCGACCTTGTCAATACGCAGGCCAGCTTGATCTTCTGTGACCACATGCGTCATGTCTACAATCACTGGTACAGCTTGACCCGCTACTGGAGCTTCATCGTCGTCGCCGTCCATATCGCTGTCATCAATATCATTATCATCAATGTCGCTATCGTTCAGATCATTACCATCATCGATGAGCAGTTCTTCATTATCAAGCGCATCATCATCAAGCGCATCATCATGCACTTGCTCACTCATCATTGGTTGATTATCAGGTAGCTCATTATTGTTCAAAACATCATTTGGCATTGGTGACTCTTGTGCTGATGAATCAGTATCTAGCGATTGATTCGGTGATAAATTGGTAGTCATGGCATCATTATTCATAGCGGATTGATACATTGATACGTGGCAAAGCCCCTGACAGTGTTTTGTGAGGTGACTTCGAAGATAGTATTATAAATAGCAGTATAAAAAATTGTCGTTTTTTGCCTATAAATGGCAGATAACCACCTTTAAGGTACAAAAAAGCGAAGACAATACCGCTCTAGTGTATCATGTCGCACGCATAAGCCCTATAGAAGCCGCATGCTATCTGTTAATTTTTGAGCATACCTTTGGGCTGTAAGATTCCTCGCTTAACTCTCTAGAACATGACATTGCTGTAATTTACTGTATATTTACTCATGCTAGCGACATTCGATATCGCTCGTGACAGCCGCTCATGTTAAACTGCCTATACAATATAGATGGCGAAAAAATAGACGTAGCAAATGTTATTCTATAAAGTATAGCCATGTTTTGCTGTATGCTATGGCACTGTATGCGAATGCCGTACTTAGATACAGTTTGAAAATAGCATTGGGCTTTGTTGATCATGTTTGCCATTTAAACCGTTTGACTATGGTTAAGTGCATGTGGTCTATGACTGGCTTACTATAAAAGCGCTATGTATCAGACCCAATCTATCAGTACAATACGTCATAACAAAAACTGCATTCGATAAAAAATTTTTGCTGGTGGATCGCTGACTATTTAGCGTTGTTTTTTATCACTAACCTTTTATATAGCATGATAGCGCCGCTGCTATTATGCGTCTTGTGTCGGAGAAGAAGTATGCAAGCTGTTGGCAATACGTTTATCAAACTGTCCTCAATAACCCTACTGGCGCTTAGCGTCAATCTAGTGGGTTGCCAGACTTTCAAAAATCTAACTGGCGCCAAAGATGGTGAGGCAGTAGAAACAGCTGAAAAATCAGAGCAAGGGTACTATAACGAGGCCGTCAATCAGATTGACAAAGGTCACTATATCCAAGGTATCGAAGAGCTGACCAATCTGCGCACATTCTACCCAACCGGACAGTACGCTGAGCAAGCTTTGCTTGACATGATGTATGCACAATACGAAGGCGATAAGTATGAGATGGCAGCAGCAAGTGCTGAGCAGTTTATCCGTCTGTATCCGTCTAACCCACAAGTCAGCTACGCCTACTATGTGCGCGGCGTTGCCAATATGGAAGGTTCATCTGAGAGCCTAAAGCTATTTAAACTAAACCAAGCTGAGCGTGATACCGCGTATTTGCGTATTGCCTTTGCCAACTTCCAAGAGCTTATCAATAAATATCCAAACAGCCCGTATGCACCAGATGCCGCTCAGCGTATGACGTTCATCTACAATCAGTTTGCTGAGAGCGAAATGAGCGCAGCCAATTGGTATATCGAGCGTGAAGCTTATGTAGCAGCGGTCAACCGTGCCAAATGGGTATTTCAGTATTACCCGCTAAGTGAGTCAACGCCAGATGCTCTTGCGGTATTAGCTTATAGCCATGAAAAACTGGGTCTAACCGATTTGGCCAATGATTACAAAACGCTGTTGCAGATCAACTACCCAGAAATGCTAACTAGCAATGGTAGTGTGAAATTAAGCACTAAACGTGACCGTACTTGGCTCAACAAGATCACCTTTGGCAAGCTTGGTCGTTCGAACACAACTGACAAATCAGTCGCATCTGGTGAGTATAATGGCGCCACCAAGACACAAATGATTCGTAATGCAGCCCAGTTGAGACTAGCAGGGACTAACACGACGCCTGCCAATACTCCAGTCGCCAATAATGCTGCTGCGCGTAATGGTATTAGCGTAGGCTTAGGTCTGCCTGAAGCGTCAGCTGAGCGCGTAACCAGTCAATCAAGCACTGGCTCGACTGCAAGAGAAGCCAACGTCGATCCACTAAATACCAATCCAACACGTCGCACTACGCTAAATGACGACAGTGTGAGTGATATGGATAATAATTGATTACGTGAAGTCTCTTCTTAGCTTAGCCTAACTAACACAGTCTGTATTCATTGATAATAAGGTCAACATTATGTTGGCCTTATTTTTCTAGCAGTACCTTATTACCTCTGCCCCAATATAATCGACCTATGGTAAACTGTTTTTTGTATGAGCATTCCTAACCATATTCTTGAACAATTAAATAGCCAAGCTGACCTGATCAGTATCATTGGCAAACACACCACGCTTAAACGGGCTGGTAGTGAATATAAAGGCTGCTGCCCTTTTCACGGTGAAAAATCGCCTTCCTTTTATGTCAATCCACAAAAAAACATCTATCACTGTTTCGGCTGTAGCGTCGGTGGCAATGCCATCAGTTTTTTGCGTGATTATGAGAATTTGACATTCATTGAAGCGGTCAATGAACTATCAAAGCAAACAGGCATTGAAGTACCCAAAGAAGAACAGCAAAACGTTAGTTATCAACGTCGCGCACCCAAACCTATTGCACCGCCGCCTGTGCATAATATTCCTAACCCAACTGTAGAACATAGCAAAGTAGGTCAAGACGGTACAAATCAAGACAATCATCAAAATAATCGTCAAGACATTTATCAAGACAATCATCAAAACAATGTTGCCCAAAGCGACCAAAATTACATCGATCAGCCCATTTATGATGACAATCAGGGCTATGAGAATTTCCCACCGTTAGAGGCGTATGATTCAGCATCCTATTCGATGGACTCGTATTCCTCAGAGCCGTATTTGCCAAACCATGCAGATGACAATGGCTATCCGCCAACATGGCTGACAGATACGGATACTAGCGCTGGTATGCAGGACACTCATGGTATTGAGCAAAGCGATGATAAAGATGGCAATCTATATGAGCTGCTAGAGCAAATCCAACAGTTTTATCAGCACAACCTGACCACGCATCCCCATGCCAAGCACTACTTTTTATCGCGCGGTATTACAGAAGATATCTTTGAGACCTTTGGTCTTGGCTATGCACCGTTTGGTTGGCAGCATCTTGAGCATCAATTTCCGCAGGATATTGAGGGTCTAAAAGCTTTAGGATTGGTACGTCAATCAGAGTCTGGCCGCGACTACGATCTATTGCGAGACCGAGTCATCTTCCCAATTCGTGATAACCAAGGCCGCACTATTGGTTTTGGCGGTCGAGCGCTTGATGACGAAGTAAAGCCTAAATATATCAACTCCTCAGACTCACCCGTCTTTCATAAGCAGCATGTACTATACGGCTATTATGAATCACGTCAGCAGCGCGCAGATAGCTGGCTAGTGGTCGAAGGCTATATGGATGTGATCGCTCTTTATCAAGCAGGTATCTATGGGGCAATCGCCTCGATGGGTACAGCGATTAATGAAAGCCAAATATCGCGTCTACTGACACTCAATCCAACGCTTACTTTGAGCTTTGATGGAGATAGCGCAGGACAAAAAGCGGCTTGGCGTACACTTGAAGTTGCCCTGCCTGTACTGGCCGATGACAAAGAACTGCGGTTTTTAACCCTGCCTAACAATCATGATCCTGATACTTTTATTAAGAGTCAGGGCAGCGATGCCATGCGTGAGCAAATCGCTAATGCCATGCCGCTATCACAGTATATTTTTGCATACTTGAGTGAGCGTTATGACATGAGTCTGGCTGAAGGCAAAGCCAAGCTCATGTCCCAAGTTCGCTCGTTGACGACCGCTTTACCCAAAGGCAGTAGCTTTCGCTATTTGCTTAACAATGACGTTTATCAAAAGCTTGGCGGCAGGCGCAGTCAGAATGTCGAGGCCAAAGATGCGCTACTAGATTTCGATGGTGATATGACCATCAGTCAGCAATTGCAGCTGTGCTTTTTGTTTCAGCCGCGCGCGTTAATCGACGACCCTATTGAGTCGATTTGGCAACAGTCAGGGATTAATGGCTTACACCTACCTGCCCATATCAAAAAAAAAGCATCGCCTGATACGCTGCGTCCTCTTGCGTGGGAAGACTTGCAAGATGCTGCCTTGTTAGACATCGTAAGTACCATTAAGCGCTGTCTTAATTACTTACCAAAAGATGTCAATGCAGCGGCGCATTTTATCTTATCGAACGTAAAACCTGCGACCCAAGACATGCTCAGCCGTAATTGGGGCGGCTTCTATAAAGCGCTAACTGCGCGCAATATTTTGGGGCTTGATGGCCTAATCGAAGAGCTAGTCAGTCAACTGCTTGAGCGCAACATGAAGAAAAAAATACAAGAGCTGATACAGAACCCTGATCATATTAAGCTTGCGATCGTCCGTAAACAAACCCAATTATTGAATGATTGGCTACGCGCACAGCAGGCAGAGCAATCTGCCCAGATGGTCACTGTGCAGTCTTAATGTTTAATTTCAAATGTTGACCCTTTAAAAGTCTAGCAGCTGCCCCCACTACTAATGATTATGCCCAGTAGCATGAGTCGCTCCAAAATCATTTAGCTGATGGCAAATAATCAGTAAAAAATGGTCGGTAGCTATCACTAGCTCGTGCTTGACGACTGTGGTCTGTGTTAAACTGTGTCGCTGTATATTGACAGCACTGCTTGGTGAATGATTGTGAGCATGCATCGTTAAGCACAAATTTTAGGTATTATTTTTACGTATCCGCTTTTAGATACTATTTTTTCAGTACTGTGTTTTTTAAGTACTATATTGAAGTCTTTTTAGCTTTTCTAATTTTTGGCTGTTTATCAGCATTGTTATTGTAGTGTTTTGAGCCTTTATTCATATCAACTCATTTTTGATATTATTGACAACCTCTACGCCATATTTTGATCAATCGATTGATAAGATCAACGCAAAGAGCGAGCGATAGCGAGTCACAATATAAAAATGTCCGATGCAAGTAAGCGAGTATTTATGAACGATAAGTCAGTTTCTAAGTCCACATCTCAACTGGCCACCTTAATCCAAATGGGCAAAGAGCAAGGGTATCTTACCTACGCTGAGGTGAATGACCAGCTGCCCGACTCTATTACCGAAAGCGATCAGATCGAAGACATTGTGCAAATGCTGACCGATGTCGGTATCAAGATCTTTGAATCAGCTCCTGATGCCGATGACATCTTGATGAACGATGATTCAAGTGATGATGATATGGCAGCAGATGAGGCAGCGGCAGTACTCGCCTCTGTTGAAACCGAGCCTGGTCGTACCACTGACCCTGTACGTATGTATATGCGTGAGATGGGTACGGTTGACCTACTGACTCGCGAAGGCGAAATTGCTATTGCTAAGCGTATCGAAGAAGGTATTCGTGATGTACAGCATGCTATGGCTTATTGGCCTGGTACCGTACAGTTTGTCCTTGACGAATATGAAAAAGTACAAGATGGTGAAAAGAAACTCTCTGACGTCATCACTGGTTTCTTAGATCCTGAGACCGAAGAAGACAAAATCGCAGCCCAAGAAGCAAAAGAAGCAGCGAAAGAAGAGCGTGAGCGCATTAAAGAAGAAAAAGAAAATCCACCAGTTATCAAAGCCAAGGTCAATGCGAAAGCAGCTGCGCTTGATGATGACGACGAAGACGAAGATGACGTTGAAGACGAAGCTGAAGAAGAAACCAGCGGCCTTGATCCAGAAGAAGTTCGTTTACGTCTAGAAGAGATCGAGCATCTATTTATCAAAGCCAAGCAAGCATTGCTAGATTATGGCCGTGGTAGCGTACAGGCTGATACAGCGTATGCCCTACTTGCTGAACGCTTTATGATGCTAAAGCTAAATAATCGCTTGTCAGACCAAGTCATGGCTATCATGCATGACGTCTATGACGACGTACGTAAGCAAGAACGTCAAATCATGCGTTTGGTGATTCGCCGTGGTCGTATGCCGCGTGAAGAGTTCCGTAAGACCTTCCCTAGCAATGAAACCAATGTTGATTGGTTGATTGAACGTATCAAAGGTAAGCCTGCATTTGCTGGTACGCTAGAAAAAGTTACTGATGACGTTATTTTACTACAACGTCGTATCCGTGATTACGAGCAACAGCTCGACATGAAAATCCACGATATGAAAGATGTGGCACGTCGTATGGCGGTTGGTGAAGCAAAAGCTCGCCGCGCGAAAAAAGAGATGGTTGAAGCTAACCTACGTCTGGTTATCTCTATCGCCAAAAAATATACCAATCGTGGCCTACAGTTCTTGGATCTTATCCAAGAAGGTAACATCGGTCTGATGAAAGCCGTTGATAAGTTTGAATATCGTCGTGGTTATAAGTTCTCGACCTATGCTACTTGGTGGATTCGTCAGGCGATTACTCGCTCGATCGCTGACCAAGCGCGCACCATTCGTATTCCTGTGCATATGATTGAGACCATCAACAAGATAAACCGTGTCTCACGTCAATTGCTACAAGAAATGGGCCGCGAGCCAACGCCTGAGGAGTTAGGCGAACGCTTAGAGATGGACGAAGTTAAAGTCCGTAAAGTGCTGAAAATTGCTAAAGAACCTATCTCTATGGAAACCCCTATCGGTGATGATGAAGATTCGCACCTAGGTGATTTTATCGAAGATGGTACGATTTCAAGCCCTGTTGATGATGCGACTGCTGCTGGTCTGCAAGAAGCGACGCGTGATGTATTGGGTAACCTGACTGAACGTGAAGCGCGTGTCTTGAAAATGCGCTTCGGTATCGATATGCCAACCGATCATACTCTAGAAGAAGTCGGTAAACAGTTCGATGTAACGCGTGAGCGTATTCGTCAGATTGAGGCAAAAGCATTACGTAAATTGCGTCATCCATCACGTTCTGAGCACTTGCGCTCTTTCCTTGAAAATGACTAGACTCTCAGAGAAATACTGAGCCTAACTAATAGGTTTCAGATAGCTGTTAAAAATAAAAAAGCTGAGTATATCTCAGCTTTTTTTATGCCTGCTTTTTAATTCTAGAAATTATTAATCACAGCATTTGTTAATCACGATGTTTGTTAGTTAAAAATCTTCTTAATTACAAAGCCTCCTAGTCATAAAACCCTTTAATCCAAGAGCTCCTCCTTCAATATATACCCTTATTTTTCTTACTTCCTAATAACTTATGGGGCTGTCCTAGATAAGTAAAATTATTTAGGATAGCACTATGAGAAAGAGTAAACTAAGTTGGTATAAACAAAGCAGACTAATCGAGTTATTTGTTGCCGGTTCTACCGCGAGAACAGCAGCAAGC
>NZ_JASDCR010000050.1:0-729 GCF_030407795.1 Psychrobacter sp. APC 3279
ATAGCCAAAACCAGACTTATATTCAGCTTCTCTGATTGATATATAACTACCTCCTTTATATAAAAATAAATAATCACTATATGTACATTCTTGTCCTTTACTACTTATAACCTTGAATTCTCTTATCATTTGAGATCAGCTCCTTTCTTAATATTAGTGACACTAAAATAATCTCGCCACTTATCATCATCAAGCTTAGCAACTATTTTAATTGGATCATCGCTCATTTTAATCTCAAAAAAATCATAATGTATTATCTCGAAACTTGCGCCAAAACCTCATTCCAATGCCCTTTTAACGGCTGTTTTTCAACGTATAACCATCTAATAATCGCCAGTTGCAAGCGTACATAATTTGGATTCATCGTTATAGGAAATCTATTTTCTTCTTTTTGGCGATCAGTTTTCCAATATGGAGAGCGAATAACATCAAATACCTCGTCAAACATTGCATTAATCTCAGCACCTACCTCTGCGCCAGACTGCTGCTCAATCAATAGTTTATTGAGCTGCTTTGTCCAATTATATAAGTTTTCAGTATATCGAAATGACTTTCTAACGCTAAGGTGCGCTTTTGCGTCTTTTAATTGCCCTGCTATCATCAGATGCCAGACACTAGATAAATACTGACTTTGAGTCACATCTTCCCAAAGGCTACCTTTATATACTTTTAAATGGTTTAGTAATGAATCGCTGACACAGGCTAACTCAGTCATATCTATATTTTCAT
>NZ_JASDCR010000051.1:0-726 GCF_030407795.1 Psychrobacter sp. APC 3279
TTAGCGTGACCCAGACCAACCTAAGCAACCTTGATACCACCGTTAACGTGAGCTTGGGTAATACCAACACCGTTGAAGCGGCGGACATTGCGAGCATCAGCTATACCAATGCTGCCGGGGTGGTGGTGAGCTTAACCACCACCGCTCAGATTGAGGACTTCTTAACCAATGGTGCCAGTGTCACCATCCCAGCGGGACAAACGGCTGCGCCAGTCATTACCGTGACCATCGCCGACGATGTGGTCTACGAGCAATCAGAAGATCTTGTGCTTGAGATTGGTACCCCAGTGAATGCCACTGTTGGCACAAGTAGTGCGACTGGTGTCATCCTTGATGAATCAAACGACCCTGCCAATCCAGGTAGCAATACGGAAGGTGACAAACCCGTCGTTACCGTCTCTGATGCCAGCGCTGATGAGGGTGGCGATTTGGTTCACACCGTGACCTTATCAAACCCAACTGAAGTGGCGGTCAGCTATCCATTTGCCATCACCGATGGTACTGCAACTGCAGGCAGTGATTATGACAATGCCCCAGTCTTTAGTGATGGGGTGGTTCTAAACACGGATGGCACCATCACTATCCCAGCAGGAGTGACGAGCTTTACCGTCAGCTACGAAACCACAGATGACGCGACAGACGAGCTTACTGAGACCACCACGGTCACCATCGGTACTGGCGTCGGTATCGGCACCATCACCGACAATGATGATGCACCTATCATCA
>NZ_JASDCR010000052.1:0-718 GCF_030407795.1 Psychrobacter sp. APC 3279
GTACGGTTATCAACGGTGTAGCTGATTGGCGTTGGGTCACCGGTGAAGCCTGCTTCTGGTGTAAAGGTGATGTCACCTGTTACAGGATCAACAGCCCATGAACCTTCGCCTGGTACGTCAACCGATTTGCCGTCATCAGCAATGGTGCCGCCCGCTGGTGATTGTGTGATCATCACAGTCGCCGGGTCTAAGTCGTCTCCACCCTGGCCATCGTTACCAACCACAGCAACCACAACTGGGCTACCTGAGGCGCCTGTTTGCGTGTCATTAACCGCTTGTGGATACTCGATGGTCACAGTCGCTTCATTTGACGTCTCACCAGTACGGTTATCAACGGTGTAGCTGATTGGCGTTGGGTCACCGGTGAAGCCTGCTTCTGGTGTAAAGGTGATGTCACCTGTTACAGGATCAACAGCCCATGAACCTTCGCCTGGTACGTCAACCGATTTGCCGTCATCAGCAATGGTGCCGCCCGCTGGTGATTGTGTGATTACCACAGTCGCCGGGTCTAAGTCGTCTCCACCCTGGCCATCGTTACCAACCACAGCAACCACAACTGGGCTACCTGAGGCGCCTGTTTGCGTGTCATTAACCGCTTGTGGATACTCGATGGTCACAGTCGCTTCATTTGACGTCTCACCAGTACGGTTATCAACGGTGTAGCTGATTGGCGTTGGGTCACCGGTGAAGCCTGCTTCTGGTGTAAAGGTGATGTCAC
>NZ_JASDCR010000053.1:0-716 GCF_030407795.1 Psychrobacter sp. APC 3279
AGCTTTACCGTCAGCTACGAAACCACAGATGACGCGACAGACGAGCTTACTGAGACCACCACGGTCACCATCGGTACTGGCGTCGGTATCGGCACCATCACCGACAATGATGATGCACCTATCATCAATATCCGCGCGACCGATGCCGCCGGCATTGAAGGGGCATTGGGCGACACCATCGTCTTTAGTATTGACCAGACCGGTGTTAGTGACCGTACTACCAGCGTGATTGCCACCTTGAACTTGACCGACGCAGAAGCGGCGGACATCGACAGCATCTTACTGACCAATGCTGATGGCAGCACCCAAACCATCAGTGTGGCGGATGCGATTGCCGGAGTGAGTGTGTCACTCCCTGCCGGATCGACCACTAGCCCAACCTTTACCATCACCCCAACGCAAGACGCGATATACGAGATATCAGAAACCATTGGCATGAGCCTATCGAGCCCGGTTAATGCCGCGCTTGGCACTGCCACGGCCACGGCTGAGATCTTAGATGAAGATGGTGGCGCGATCGACGCCCCTGTGGTCAGCATTACCGCAACCGACGCACAAGCGATTGAAGGCGTGGACAACAGCCTCATCTTTAGCGTGACCCAGACCAACCTAAGCAACCTTGATACCACCGTTAACGTGAGCTTGGGTAATACCAACACCGTTGAAGCGGCGGACATTGCGAGCATCAGCTATACCAATGCTGCCGGGGTGGTGGT
>NZ_JASDCR010000054.1:0-710 GCF_030407795.1 Psychrobacter sp. APC 3279
TTTTAACCCTGTTAGGAACTATAAAAAATCATGAAAATTTTAATTTGCATGTAACTGGGCAGTGTCTTAAAAAATCGACACTGAATTTGCTCAAATTTTTGTTTGTAGAATTAGAATATATTTATTTGGCTCATATTTGCTTTTTAAAAGCTTCTGTAGGTTTTTAGGCATAAAACTATATGATTTACCCCTAAATCTTTAAAATGCCCCTTAAAATTCAAAATAAAGGCATTTAAAATTTAAATATTTCTTGTGATAAAGTTTGTTAAAAAGGAGTGGTTTTATGACTGTTATGTGGTTATCGATTATAGGTATGTGGTTTTGTATTGGAATGGCATTTTTTGCTATCAAGGTTATTAAAAATAAAAATTAGACCACGCATTTATGCCGAGAAAATTTATTGTGCGTTGAGAAGAACCCTTAACTAAACTTGCAGACGAATGTCGGCATAGCGTGAGCTATTAAGCCGACCATTCGACAAGTTTTGGGATTGTTAAGGGTTCCGAGGCTCAACGTCAATAAAGCAATTGGAATAAAGAAGCGAAAAAGGAGAAGTCGGTTCAGAAAAAGAAGGATATGGATCTGGAGCTGTAATATAAAAACCTTCTTCAACTAACGGGGCAGGTTAGTGACATTAGAAAACCGACTGTAAAAAGTACAGTCGGCATTATCTCATATTATAAAAGCCAGTCATTAGGCCTATCTGACAA
>NZ_JASDCR010000055.1:0-708 GCF_030407795.1 Psychrobacter sp. APC 3279
GGGGCTGTCCTAGATAAGTAAAATTATTTAGGATAGCACTATGAGAAAGAGTAAACTAAGTTGGTATAAACAAAGCAGACTAATCGAGTTATTTGTTGCCGGTTCTACCGCGAGAACAGCAGCAAGCCTAATTGGTATTAATAAAACGACAGCCAGTTATTACTTTCATAGGCTAAGACTGCTTATTTACGAGAATAGTCAAGACCCTGGTCTATTTGAAGGCGAAATCGAAGTAGACGAATCATACTTTGGTGGAACTCGTAAAGGCAAGCGAGGGCGAGGTGCTGGTAGCAAAGTGCCCGTGTTTGGTCTATTAAAGCGTAATGGCAAGGTCTACGCTTGTATTATACCCAATGCTAAAGCAGATACTTTGATCCCCATCATAAGAGAAAAAGTGAAGCCTGATAGCATTGTTTATACTGACTCATTTAAAAGCTATAACGCATTAGATGTCAGTGAGTTTACTCATTATCGTATCAACCACTCCAAAACCTTTGTTAATGACAAGAATCACATTAATGGTATAGAGAACTTTTGGAACCAAGCTAAACGGCATCTACGTAAGTTTAACGGAGTTCCAAAAGAACATTTTCACCTCTATTTAAAGGAATGTGAGTGGCGTTTTAATCACAGTGACCCAAAGTCGCAATTACTACAATTAAAACAATGGGTTAAACAGGGTTTGAACTAGTTATCTAGGACAGCCCC
>NZ_JASDCR010000056.1:0-685 GCF_030407795.1 Psychrobacter sp. APC 3279
TATTTAAAAGCATAACTAAAGAACAACTTGTGTGGATTTTTGCTGATTCAGAATGCTAAAAAATAAAGTTGACTATCTTTTCTTTTCGGAGAGATTATTAACTATAAAAATTATCATTTAAGACAGCAGAAAAACTCAAAGTTAATTCATTACGAACATAATTTTTAGCGATTTTGCCAGATTAAATGAGCCAAGTTTAGAAGCTTCTTTAAAGAGCTTCATAGCAAGATTAAACTGAAGAGTTTGATCATGGCTCAGATTGAACGCTGGCGGCAGGCTTAACACATGCAAGTCGAGCGGAAACGATGGTAGCTTGCTACCAGGCGTCGAGCGGCGGACGGGTGAGTAATACTTAGGAATCTACCTAGTAGTGGGGGATAGCACGGGGAAACTCGTATTAATACCGCATACGACCTACGGGAGAAAGGGGGCAGTTTACTGCTCTCGCTATTAGATGAGCCTAAGTCGGATTAGCTAGATGGTGGGGTAAAGGCCTACCATGGCGACGATCTGTAGCTGGTCTGAGAGGATGATCAGCCACACCGGGACTGAGACACGGCCCGGACTCCTACGGGAGGCAGCAGTGGGGAATATTGGACAATGGGGGAAACCCTGATCCAGCCATGCCGCGTGTGTGAAGAAGGCCTTTTGGTTGTAAAGCACTTTAAGCAGTGAAGAAGACTCT
>NZ_JASDCR010000057.1:0-676 GCF_030407795.1 Psychrobacter sp. APC 3279
TGACCCCTGCTGTCAATCCCGTAGAACTAAACTTGGGAGATTTTAGTTACGCAGCTTGACGATAAAAGTCAAACCACAGCTGTCTTGGCGATTTATAGCCCAAACCCTTTTGAATCCTTGTTTGGTTGTAGTACAGCTCGATGTATCTAATGATATCGTTGATAGCTATAAATCTAGTCTTATAATCCTGGTGATATACCAGCTCATTCTTTAAGACGCCCCAGAAGCTTTCTATTGGCGCATTGTCGAAGCAATTACCTTTAGCGCTCATAGAGCCTGTAAAGTGATGCTGCTTGATGATTTTGTGGTAGGCATGGCTACAGTACTGACTGCCTCTGTCTGAGTGCACAATTAATCCTTTATTAGGTCGTTTGTTTTTGATTGCCATATTGAGTGCACGGCAAACCAAGTCAGCAGTCATGCGTTTGTTGATAGCATAGCCGACAAGCTCTTTGGTATATAAATCTTTAACGCCTGCCAAGTACAGCCAGCCCTCAGCAGTCCAGATATAAGTAATATCGCTTACCCATGCATCATTAGGACGGTTTGCATCAAACTTTTGATCCAGCACGTTTGGATAAACCAGCTTGTTATGATCGGAATCAGTGGTGACTTTAAAGCGCTTGTGACGACGGCATTTAATGCCGTATTCTTCTTTGATGCTTCTAACCATATA
>NZ_JASDCR010000058.1:0-676 GCF_030407795.1 Psychrobacter sp. APC 3279
TATATGGTTAGAAGCATCAAAGAAGAATACGGCATTAAATGCCGTCGTCACAAGCGCTTTAAAGTCACCACTGACTCTGATCATAACAAGCTGGTTTATCCAAACGTGCTGGATCAGAAGTTTGATGCAAACCGTCCTAATGATGCATGGGTAAGCGATATTACTTATATCTGGACTGCTGAGGGCTGGCTGTACTTGGCAGGCGTTAAAGATTTATATACCAAAGAGCTTGTCGGCTATGCTATCAACAAACGCATGACTGCTGACTTGGTTTGCCGTGCACTCAATATGGCAATCAAAAACAAACGACCTAATAAAGGATTAATTGTGCATTCAGACAGAGGCAGTCAGTACTGTAGCCATGCCTACCACAAAATCATTAAGCAGCATCACTTTATAGGCTCTATGAGTGGTCGTGGCAATTGTTATGACAATGCGCCAATAGAAAGCTTCTGGGGCATATTAAAGAATGAGCTAATATATCATAAGGACTATAAAACACGATTCACAGCCATTACTGACATCATCAAATATATCGAGCTGTATTACAATCAGACTAGGATTCAAAAGGGTTTGGGCTATAAAACGCCAAGACAAGTGTGGTTTGACTTTTATCGTCAAGCTGCGTAACTAAAATCTCCCAAGTTTAGTTCTACGGGATTGACAGCAGGGGTCA
>NZ_JASDCR010000059.1:0-644 GCF_030407795.1 Psychrobacter sp. APC 3279
GCCCGGACTCCTACGGGAGGCAGCAGTGGGGAATATTGGACAATGGGGGAAACCCTGATCCAGCCATGCCGCGTGTGTGAAGAAGGCCTTTTGGTTGTAAAGCACTTTAAGCAGTGAAGAAGACTCTTCGGTTAATACCCGGAGACGATGACATTAGCTGCAGAATAAGCACCGGCTAACTCTGTGCCAGCAGCCGCGGTAATACAGAGGGTGCAAGCGTTAATCGGAATTACTGGGCGTAAAGCGAGCGTAGGTGGCTTGATAAGTCAGATGTGAAATCCCCGGGCTTAACCTGGGAACTGCATCTGAAACTGTTAGGCTAGAGTAGGTGAGAGGGAAGTAGAATTTCAGGTGTAGCGGTGAAATGCGTAGAGATCTGAAGGAATACCGATGGCGAAGGCAGCTTCCTGGCATCATACTGACACTGAGGCTCGAAAGCGTGGGTAGCAAACAGGATTAGATACCCTGGTAGTCCACGCCGTAAACGATGTCTACTAGTCGTTGGGTCCCTTGAGGACTTAGTGACGCAGCTAACGCAATAAGTAGACCGCCTGGGGAGTACGGCCGCAAGGTTAAAACTCAAATGAATTGACGGGGGCCCGCACAAGCGGTGGAGCATGTGGTTTAATTCGATGCAACGCGAA